>CAJUEG010000001.1 GCA_910584835.1 uncultured Oscillospiraceae bacterium
AAAACTACATTTTTTCCTCGGCGTTTTTTTACATTTTATCACTGGCGCTGACAGGTGAAGCGGCAATTTGGCAAAGAGGGCGGTATTATCGCCTTTCACGGCTACCAGTCCTTTGCCCCTGGGGAGGTCACGCCGGAGCAGGCCCACGAGATCGGCGTGGAACTGGCCCGGCGGCTATGGGGCGATAGGTTCCAAGTGGTGGTTGCCACCCACCTGGATAGAGAACATATCCATAACCATTTTGTGCTGAACTCCGTTTCTTTTGTGGACGGAAAGAAATACAACGATTGCAAAAGCACCTATGCGCTTATGCGTCAGACCTCTGACCAACTTTGCCGGGAACATGGCCTGTCCGTCATTGAAGCCCCAGAACAAGGACGCACCATGAGCTATGACACCTGGGAGGCCCAGCAGAAGGGCAAGCCGACATGGTACGGGCAGATACGCCGGGATGTGGATGCCTGTATCGCCCATTCCTTCTTATTTGAACACTTTCTGACAAATCTGAAAAAACAGGGTTATGCGGTCAAGACGGGAAAATATATCGCTGTCCGGCCTCCAGGGAAGGAGCGGTTTGTCCGGCTGAAAACCCTGGGAGACGATTACACCGAAGAAGCTATCAGGGAGCGCATTCGTGCCCATGAACCACCGCCCCGCCGATCCGCACCCAGGACAGCGCCGAAGCGGAGCTATAAAATCCAGCACAAACCCAAGAAATTGACAGGTTTCCGGGCGCTATACTTCCACTACCTCTATCTGCTGGGCAAGCTGAAAAGACCAACGGCCTCGCCCCGGCGTAGGCGTTACATGACGGATGAAATCATCAAATTTGACCGCTATGTGGAGCAGGGCAGGCTGCTGACGAAATACCGCATTGACACATGGGAGCAGCTCTCCATGCTGGAAGAGGCAATACAAAACGAACTTGATGCCCTTTGCGGCCAACGAAAAGGGCTTTACACCGCCAGGAGAAAAAATCCCACGGGAACAAACCTCTCCCCCGCTATCCTATCTATCAATCAATCTATCAAAACCCTGAGACGGGAGTTGAAGGTGTGCGGGAGGATAGAGGCTGACGGCCCCGCCATCCGCCAAAAGCTCCTGGAACCTTTGCCCACCCCGCCGAAGGTAAAAGCGCCACAGAAACAGCGCCCCAGGAAATGGCAACGCTGACCAGCGTTTGCCCCCGTGGGATGGTACTCCACCGCCCAGCCCCCGTCAAGGCTGAAATGAACCGGCCCGCCCCCTGCGGGGGCGGGCCGGGCCTTGACCGGGTCTGTTTGGCGGAGTGGGGGTGGGTAAGGGCAAACGCTGGGAGTGCCGGGCACAGCCCGGCACTCCTTATTTTGGGAAGCGGCTCCATGGCGGCAGGGCTACCGTTTTTTGTGTCTCATCGTGAGATTTATTTTGTCGAAACCTGCCTCGCTTTGAGGTAAATTCTCCAAACTGCTTTCTTCAATCTAAAGCCATTCATTACCCATCATAATGCGTTTTACACTGTGCAATCACGATTTGTTTTGCCTCAGCCTTGTATACAATGCGGTTTATTTCGTCGATCCTCCGGCTCCACCAACCCTGATAGTTACCTTTTAACGGTTCTGGTTTTCCGATCCCATCAAAAGGACTGCGTTGAATGTCTTTGATAAGCGTATTGATCCGCCGTAAAGTTTTCCTGTCCTGAGTTTGCCAATAGAGATAATCTTCCCAGCCCTCGGGAAGGAAAAGCACATTAAGCATCCTCAGCCATCCTCTCCAACTCCTCTACGGATTTTTGGACGGGGGTGGAGCGCCCAGACTCATAGTTCTCAATGGCCTGCCTCAATCTGGACTGGTTCGCGGGCGCGTAAAAAGGATCAACCCTTAAATCCAGAGGTAAACGCTGCTCCCGGACAATTGTTTTTGCAAACATGGTCATAGCGGTAGTCATATTCAAACCAAGTTCTTCCAATATGGCCTCGGTCTGCCGCTTTAACGTGTCGTCCATGCGAAAAGATACGGTTGCCATAGTAACACCTCCATTTAGCTCATTGTAATTCATCATATGCAGTTTGTCAATACTATGGATTGCGCCCGCCGTAAATTTACTTGTCACAGTTTTTTTAATATTAAGGGGCACTACCTGCTATTTAGAATCAATCAGTTTAATTTACCTCAAATTGAGGTCGATTTTTGTCAGGGTTTATCGTTTGTTATTTTGGTAGCATCGTCACCCGTATTAGCCCGCGCCGTTCCTGTTTCTTCGCGTACTCCACCAACTCACGGGAATTGCTGGCCGGATGCCAGACGTAGGCGATCAAAAAATCGCTGTGGTCTACCATATAGCGATTCGCCTGGACAATAGCCAGTTTTCTCGGTACACGCTCCATCCCCGGTGGGTAGAAAGAGCCGTCAAAGCCTTTCGGTGTTTCGTCTGGCCGTTCCGAAGGGTGTAGGGCCGCAGGTAGATCAAAGCCACATTGGGGTGCCGCTCCTTAGCCTGCTTTACTGCCTGAGCGGCCAACCCATCGAACCTTCCATAGCGGCCCACGACAAATTCTGTCACGCCATACTCCAGAATATGCCGCTCTACTTCCGCGATCAGCGCAGGTAGCAGACTGTCCTTTGCGTCCCGGTGGCCGATGAAAAAGCAGGTAGCCATCAAAACCTTCCCTTCCCATGTGCGATATATCCCATTATATCACCATTTCCTTATTTAGGATATATCCCACACGATAAATCGCAAATAATATTACAATCATCCTATCAGGGAAGGGGTGGTTATGCGATGAATGCGAAAGAAGCGGTGGCCCGGCGTATCCAGGCGCTGTGTTTAGAGCGCAATATCGCAGTCAACGCCTTGGCCAATCTGTGCGGAGTGGCGCCGTCTACGATTTACAGTATGCTGAATAAAAAGAGCAAAAATCCAGGCGTGGTGTCTATCCAGAAGCTATGCGATGGGCTGGAGATTAGCGTGCGGGAGTTTTTTGACGATCCGCTGTTTGAAAATCTTGAACCGATCATAAAATAACCGCCGCGTCTTATAGAAAGGCGTGGCGGTTACGCTATACTGTTTAGGCAAGAAATATTGAAAAAGTTGTCGTGTTGTGATATATTTCTATTAGCTATTTACAATATTGCGGAAGGAGAAGCGTATTATGGCAACGCCTCGGGTTTTTATTAGCTCAACTTACTATGATCTAAAGCACGTTCGGAATGATGTCTGTCATTTTATCACAAGTCTTGGCTATACTCCCGTCATGCATGACAGGGGTGGCGTTGCATATACACAGACTGAGCCTCTTGAAAGTAGTTGTTATAGCGAGCTTGCCACCTGCAACATCGTTGTGTGTATCATCGGCGATCATTTTGGTACACAATCTTCCAATAGTGATTTCTCTATTACAATGGAAGAATTGCGTTCGGCGATTAGAGACAAGAAAAAATCTATATCTTTATTGCAAAAGATGTCTACACGGAAAACAGAATATACTTGCAAAACCGAGAGTCTGGAGCCTTCAAACCAGCTTATGCTGATGATATCAGAATACATCAATTCATAGCTGAGCTATGTGAAACAGTAAAAAATAACCCCATTGAATCATTTGAAACGACAACTGACATTATAGAATCATTGAGAAGCCAATTTGCCGGGTTATTCCAAAGTTATTTAACACGCGAAGCTTCTTTGACCGAATCAAAAACTGCATACGATTTACAAGAAACCACTGAAAACTTTAAAGAACTATTAGTGCACTTTCAAAATGAGACCGAAAAAATGTTTGGGGCGTTTGAGGGCACTTATTTTACAACAAACAACACTCTTTATCATTTGCGATCACTGCTTGACCTAACAGAAACTGTTTTTATCGTTCACAACCACGCTGGGTTGGAAGAATTCTTAAAGCTTGCAGGCTTTGAACGTGATGAAAATAGCGAAGCAGAAAACAATTTTATATATAGGAGGCGGCATAATGATGAAATGCAGACATTAACTCTTTCTACGGGCTTGTTTGATTTTAGTGATGATGATTGGAGAATCAAACGACTGCCAATGCCTGAGGTAAAAAAACGTATCAAATGGGAAATTCAAGATTTTGTACCAGATGATGACTTGCCTTTTTAACGTTGGGCAAAGCAAAGCACAGTGATTTTCCAATATATATCGGAAAATTACTGTGCTTTATTGTTAGCTACTGCTCAGTCAACCCCTGATACATCCTCATCAGCTCCGCCACGCAGCTCGCCTCGGTAGTTGTCGCCACATCGAACCCATACGCCTGCATGACGGCCCGGTCGTTCTGCTGGTGGGCTTTCCGCAGCTCCGGGGGCATGGCAATCTCGTCGTAGAGGTCGGCAAGGGAGCAATCCGGGTAGAGGGCGCGGGCGTCCAGGATAGCCTGGGCGGTCTGCTCAATTTTGGCTTTCTGGGTATCGGTGGGGGTGGGCCAGGGGAAGTTGTTGTAGACAACATCCTTGGAGTAACGGTAATCGCTTTTGAGCCGGCCGCATACCGCTCGCATCCAGGCCATATGTACGTTAGAAGTTAAAATACCGAAATGATATATTGTTGCATCTGGGATAATTAGATTTAGATTTGTTGAAATTGTATCTTCTCCCAAAAACCCAAGCGGGATGTACTTTCTTCGCTCAGAAGATGTACTTGGAACAATAATAAAAGACTTTGGATTATATGTTTCACGGAAAAGTGTTGGTGTTTCAGCAAGTTTCCTTGTCCCTGCATCAGAACTGTTTAGCCGCATTTCACGAACTTTTTCTACCCGTTGCATGACCAGCGGCATTTTCCGCAATTCCGCTGGGCTGACACCAACAAGCCACAAGCACCATCGTTCTTGACTGTTTATAAATTCTCTTGCCCCTACTAATTTTTTAATATATTGTTTGGCTTTTGGTTCCTTTTCCAAAAATTCTTCAATCTCCGAAGCCTCAATGATTAGGTTGCCCCCATCGGTTGGCTGGCATCCTTTAGTAATAGCCGGAACATCACAGAGCGGTTTTTTTCGACTTTCTATAAAAATCGTAGGTGCATCCATAAGATATGGATTAATATTCTGTGCTTCTTGGTATCTTTCGGCAGTAAAAATTCGTTTTACTGTGTTGTTTTCAGCCACGCTAAATCCTATAATCACACAATGCACATGGGCCTTTATGCTGGCTTCACTATCCCACCTAAAAGTGCGATGGGCAAAATCAATGTGAATGTTGAATCTTTCATAGAGCTGTTTCCATAGGGCTGATACCTGCTCCCCTTGTGTGATAGAATTTGTGGATACAAAAGCTGTTCGTATAGATGAATTAGCCATTAATTCGGACGCTCTATAATACCAACCGGCTACAAAATCCAAAACCCCAGCTTTCTTGTTTTCGCAGAAAGTGCTCATTAAGTCAGCTTTCTGCGCTTTGTTCATATATTGAGCCCCCACAAACGGCGGATTTCCCATGATATAGTTCAGCTTGTGCTTGGGTACCACGCTCTCCCAATCCAGCCGCAAGGCATTGCCCTCGGTGATATTGGCGTAGGATTTCAACGGCAGGAAGTCCAGGGACATATGCACCACGTCCTCGGTCTCCTTCATCATCTGGCTCTCCGCGATCCACAGGGCGGTCTTGGCCACGGTCACGGCGAAGTCATTGATCTCAATGCCGTAAAACTGGCCGATAGACACCTGGATAATGCCGTCCAAATCCATGCTGATTTGATCTGTTAAACATCGCAAGACCTGATTTTCCAACCGCCGCAATGAAATATAAGTTTCTGTCAAAAAGTTGCCAGAGCCACAGGCCGGGTCAAGGAAGCAGAGCGACGCGAGATGAGTTTGGAAGCTACGTAGCTTCCGCTGCCGCTTGAGGAGCGGCAGCGATTCTTCTTCAATACTATGAAGTTCTGCTTTCAGCCCGTCCAGGAACAGCGGGTCAATGACCTTGTGGATATTTTCAATGCTGGTGTAGTGCATCCCGCCGGAGCGCCGGGTCTCCGGGTTCAGGGTGCTCTCAAACACCGCCCCGAAGATGGTGGGGCTGATGGCTGACCAGTCAAAATCCTCGCTGGCCTTTTCCAACAGGAGGGCTTTCAATTCCTCAGTAAAGGGCGGGATCTCAATGTTCTCGTCGCTGAACAGCCCGCCGTTGACGTAGGGGAACGCCGCCAGCGCCGGGTTGTCATCCGCCAGATACTTGTCCCGCTGCTCCGGCTTCTGGTCCAGGGTGCGGAACAGCTCCACCAGCGCCCTGCGGATGCCGCTGGCGGGAATATCCCGGAGATAGTCATGGAACATACTCTTGCTGCCAAAGATACCGGCGTCCTCGGCATACAGGCAGAACACCAGCCGGACGCACAGGGCGTTCAGGCTTTTCAGCGTGTCCTCGGCCTCCGGGTCTTTGTACTGCTTCAGCAGGGTGTCATAGAGGACGCCCACGATTTCGCCCGCTTGCAGGGAGACCTCCATCTCTTTTTTGATGTTGGTGTCCCTGGTGTCCACCAGGAATTGCAGGCGGTAGTATTCCTTTTCCAAGTCGCACAGCTTGATGATCTCCGGGTCGCCGGTGGGCCGTTCCATATCGTAGACGTAGAACTCGGCAAAGTTGCAGGTGACGATCCACCGGGGCCGCTGGGAGTAGGGCAGCTCGGCGGCGTAGCGTTTGGCCTGCTGGAACGGGGACAGCAGGGAGCCGTCCGACTGCTTGATGGGCTTGTTCAGTTCTTTCCCCAGGCTTTTCTGCTCGATCAGGACGTGGGTGGACGGGATAAAGCCGTCAATGAAGCTGGTGTGATCCAGCATGATCTGATCTTCAAAGGTGATGAACTTGTCCGGCTCCTCCACCCCGTAGACCTTTTGGAGCAGGGACAGCCAAAAGGTCTGGCTGTGGCCCTTCTCGTAGCCCTTGCCCTGCCAATCGGCGGCAAACTGTTTCGCGGCGGCGCGGCGCTGTGTATCTGTCATGGCGGTGTTCCCCCTGGTTGCTTTTTTGACAGGATACCATAAATCGCCGCATTTTTCCATAGGCTTTTCTTCGCCGATGGTTTTTCAAATCTGAACCTATTGTACCTCAAATCGAGGTACGTTTCCCGACAAAATTTGCGCTGCTTTGTTTGACATGATATAATTATCATGGATTTGTTTACGGTTTTTTGTTCTCAGCTTATGCTAAAGGTGGCCTTCATTAGCTAAAGCCGTACCAGAATCCGTACCAGAATGAACCCGAAAAACAGCATGACAGGGTGGTACTCAATAGGAGCGCCACCCTGCCCAAACCGTTGAAATTACTGCATTTTCTCATATTGAATCCTGCTGTGTTTTTCGTGCTGAATCTATGGCATTCAAGAGGTCAGCGGTTCGATCCCGCTTATCTCCACCATCGGGAACCGAGGGAAAGCCTTGGGCCACAACGGCCCAAGGCTTTTTCCTATGCGTGGGAGTGGCTGAATGGATGTAGCCAGAAGGTGGGGTATAGCCTTTCCTAACCTTGCCTTTCCTTGGGATTTTTGGGGATATGGCTACGGGTTTGGCTCCTGGGCAAAGAGGAAAATGGAGGGATTCGGAAGGAGATAATTGCTATATTTTTGTAAAAAACAGGAAATCAGAACGTATAGAATTAAAGCGTTAGACGTTGCTAAAAGTGAACGTCTAACGCTTTTTTTATCTATCAAAAAAAGTTGATAACCGAAATTTACGCATACGTGGGGAATTAGTTCGCATAATCAGTGGGTAAAAAATTTTTTGACGTGTCATGGAAACGTGTCCGTACTACCTATTAGATAAAATCTGATAGGAGGACTTCCCATGGCATCAAAAAATTGTTATACCCAGTATATCATAGGCAGGAATTTTGTCAAGCAAACAAATTATGAACGAATCAATACAAACAGACGGCGTAAAGCAAAAGCAAACCAGAATCAGCCAATCCCAATGACAGCACAGGAATTGGACACCGCATATCAATACCGCCAGAGGGCAAAGCGTGAAAAGCTCCTCCGGCTGGCTGATGTGAATTATGAAGCCGGGGCTTGCGTGTTCGCTGCGCTGACCTTCAGAGAAAACTTGAAGACCTGCTGCTTCACAGGCCACCGACAGTTACCGTCAGGAGAACGGGCGGTGATTACGAATAAGCTGGAATGTGTCATAACGGCCCTATACCAAAGGGGCATCCGTTACTACGGGGCCGGGGGCGCCCTGGGGTTCGGCACCCTCGCCGCCCAAGCGGTACTCCGTCTGCGGGAGAGCTGCCCCAGCATGAAGCTGATCCTTGCCCTGCCTTGTTTGACGCAAACAAGGGGATGGAAACCGGAGGACGTGGTGGAGTATAAGCGCATCAAGGACCAGGCGGATAGAGTTGTCTACACGTCCCAGCAGTACACACCGGTCTGTTGGCACAAGCGCAACCGCCATTTGGTGGACAACAGCGGTATATGTGTCTGCTATCTGGCAAAGAACAGCGGAGGGACGGCCTGCACCGTCAGATATGCAATGGAGCAAAGGCTTGAAATAATAAATATTGCCAATGTAGACGTTGTGCCATATGGTGAAATGAGCTCCCAATGAAGCGGACAACTTTGGGACAATAAGGGCAATTTCATCGGTTAGAATCTTCACATATAGACTGGAAATAAATCTCACGGTGAAACACGATTCTTGACTGGAACCGCATCTCACCGTGAGATATCAATTTGCTGTAGGAAACCTTTTACTCAAACACGGGCCGGGCACCATCCTTCGCCCACTCCACCCGGAACACATATTTATCTCCCCGAACAATGGACTTGGTGTATTCAATCAGCATATCATCCTCATAGCTGTACCGTTCCAACAGCATACATGGTGTATTGGGAGAAATATGCAGAAGCGTCCGCTCATCCGGCTGAGGCATAATTGGCTGAAATGTTTCCGTGGCGTGATTTGCGTGAAATCCATACCTCGCCCTCAGAAACTCATAAAGCGAACCCTGGGAGAGAATATCCGTGTCCAACACGAAGAAGCGGCTTTGGGGAAGGTAGGTAGTTTCCACCATCAGCGGATAGTGTCTGGCGGAGCGCAGGCGCAGCAGCTTATGAAATTTGGTTCCCTCCGGGAAAC
This sequence comes from uncultured Oscillospiraceae bacterium, assembly GCA_910584835.1. GTDB lineage: Bacteria > Bacillota > Clostridia > Oscillospirales > Oscillospiraceae > Enterenecus. The sequence goes on from CAJUEG010000001.1 coordinate 9,069, forward strand.
CTGTTTGCTTTGCCAGCGCCTTATCCGCTGAAATCAGATTGCAATCAAGAATGCGGTTCTCAATATGCACATTGCCGTTTTTCAATGTATCTGTAAAGGAATAGAACGTGGACAAGGGTTGAGTAAACAGATGGGGCTTGATGAAGGTTCCATTGCCTTGGACAGAGAACACAACTTCTTTTTCCTTGAGCAGTTCCAAGGCCCGGCGGAGGGTGGAGCGGGCTACATTATATTTCTTCCGCAAAGTTTCCTCGTCAGGCAGCGGGGCGCTTTCCGGATATATCCCGCACTCAATATCCCGTAGGATTTGTTTGCTGATTTCGACATAAAGCGCGTCGTTCTTCATAGTGATCCTTTCCAGCCCGGTGTATAGCTCAACTTCTATTTATAGTGTAGCACACCCACCTATAAAAAACCAGGGTTATTTTTTATTCCAGAAATTCTCATACAAATTCCACCAGTTGTATACTTCCCCCAAGTATACAACTACACATATTTGGCCTAAATCCTTGAAAAAGTGGACAGAAAATTTATAAATATGTATACTATCAACAAAGGCAGCCAACCTGACAGTATAGATTTGTTTTTGACGGAGGCATAACCATGACGAAATGGTACATCGGCGTAGACGGAGGCGGGACAAAGACCGCCGCGGCAATCTCATTGGAGGACGGAACCCCCTGCTGGACTGCCAAGCGGAGTGGATGCTCCTACCAAGCGGCGGGAATTGAAGCGGCTGCCTTGACTGTTGCGGAGAGTGTGATGGAATGCTTGGCCTCCGTAGGCACGCAGTTGGACGAGTGCGCTATGTGCTGCCTGGGCATTCCCTGCTACGGAGAAAATTCAGAAGGAGACGCGGCCATGGCCGCTGAACTGGAACGGCTCCTGGCCCCAGCTCCGTTGTATATTGTCAATGACGTGGAGGCTGGTTGGGCCGGCGCCCTTGGCTGTGGCCCTGGTATCCATATTGTGGCCGGAACCGGGGCCATTGCCTTTGGAAAAAATGCCAAAGGCGAAACCGCCCGGTGCGGAGGCTGGGATGAGTTTTTCGGGGATGAGGGCTCGGCTTATTGGATTGGGCGGGAGGGCATGAGCCTGTTTACCAAGCAGGCGGACGATCGGCTCCCAAGAGGCCCGCTCTACGGGATTGTCAAAAAGCAGTTTGCCCTCCTGGAAGATATGGATTTTATTAAACTGGTGCGGAGGCAGATCGCTCCCCATCGTGATCAGGTTGCCTCCTTTCAAAAAATTGCCCTGGAGGCGGCGAGGGCGGGGGACGAGACCGTGATCCGTCTGTATGAAAGGGCCGCCCATGAACTTGCGCTGATGGCCGGTGCGTTAAAGCGCAAATTGCGTTTGCCCTGCCCGGTTAATGTATCCTATTCCGGTGGAGTATTCCATGCGGACGATTTTATCTTGAAGCCTCTGGCGGAGGAGCTGGCCGATTGCGGCGGTATCCTCCAAGCGCCGGTGAAAAGCCCTTTGGAGGGCGCTCTTGCGCTGGCGATTCAGCACCACAAACAAAAGGAGGGTGTATAAGCGATGTTCATTACCGAAGCCGAAATACTGGACACCCCACAGGCCCTGGCCGCCACGGTTCAGTATTTTTCCAAACAGAAAAGCAGCATTGCAGACTTCTTTGCCCGCAACCAGCAGCGAAAATTCACTATCCTGGGCTGCGGTTCCAGCTATATGCTGGCTAAAAGCGCCGCTGCCCTGTTCGATTCCTTTGCGGACACCTCTGCCCGGGCCATCCCCGCGGGCGACTACATCATTGACCCGGAGTTTTGGAAAGAAACGGTGCGGGGGAGCATTGTCATTGCCCTGTCCCGTTCCGGCCTGACTTCGGAAATGGTGATGGCTGTAAAGCACATCCGGGAAACACTTACCTGCCCCACAATCTCCCTCACAGCGAAGGAAGGCAGCGACCTGTCCCCCTTGAGCGACCTGGACATGGCCATGCCGTGGATTTATGACAACAGCGTTTGCCAGACCCGCACCGTCGCCAACCTTTACGCCGCCATTCTTCTGCTGGCTTCCGAGTACGCCGAACTTCCTTTGCTCTGGGAAAGCGTGCTGGCAGCCGGAACCGGGGGCAGCGCATTTCATCTGAAAAACCGCTCCGTCTTGGAGAACATTTCCACCCAGGACTGGGACAATGCGGTAGTGCTGGCCGATGGCCCCGTCTGCGGTATCGCAGAGGAGGGCGCGCTGGCGTTCACCGAGATTGCCATGCTCCCCGGGCGGTACTTCCACCTGCTGGACTACCGTCATGGCCCCATCGTGATCGGCGGAAAGCGGACGCTGACCCTGATGCTGCTGCGGCCTGGGGAGGATGTGCTCCAGGGGGCTATGGTTCGTGATGTGATCAGCCGCGGCGGAATTGTGGTGACGGTCTCTGACGAGGAGGAAAACCACTATGGCGCCAACGCCCACATTCAGATCAGCGGCATTGGAGAGTTCGCCGCCTGGGGCATCCCGTTTATCTACATTGTTCAGATGCTTGCCCTGCTGAAAGCGGTGGCTTTGGGCGGGAACCCGGATCAGCCCGCAGGGCTTGACCCGTATATTTCCCTTGCATCCTGCGTTGTTTCTTAAAAATCGGTTGGCTGCCTGATTTTTGATGAGAACACAGGGGAAACGGAGGGGATAGCGGAAACATGATAGAAAAACATCCCAATGCGTCAAAACAAAAAAATGAGGTGACATAGATGAACAAAATTACGTTCCTCGGTGCGGGAAGCAGTACGTTTGCTAAAAACGTTCTGGGTGACTGCATGATGACCGAGTGCCTTCGGGACTGGGAATATGCCCTGTTTGACATCGACCCCCAGCGGCTGGAGGAATCCTATAAAATGCTTTCCATCATCAACCGCAACTGCAATGAGGGCAAGGCCAAGATCGTCAAATATCGGGATCGTGTAGAGGCCCTGCGGGATGCGAAATATGTTGTCAACGCAATCCAGGTGGGCGGCTATGATCCCTGCACCATCACCGATTTTGAGGTGCCGAAGAAGTACGGCCTGCGCCAGACCATCGGTGATACCCACGGCATCGGCGGAATCTTCCGGGGCCTGCGGACAATCCCCGTGATGCAGGGCTTCGCCGAGGACATGGAAAAGGTGTGTCCCAACGCCCTGTTTATCAACTACACCAACCCCATGTCCATCCTGACCCTGGCTTGGAACCGCTACTCCACGGTCAACGCCATCGGCCTGTGCCACTCCCACCAGGAGTGCATCCCGGAGCTGTTCCGTATGCTGGAACTGCCCCAGGATGGCCTCAACTACAGAATTGCCGGTATCAACCATCAGGCGTGGCTTCTGTATATCGAGCGCAACGGCGAGGACTACTACCCAACCATCAAGAAAAAGGCGTTTGAGGGCCCGCTGAACGATCCCTATCCGGCGGAGGTTCGCAAGAAGTGGAAACCCCTCACCGGCGAATACTCTGTCAACAACCATGATAACATGGTTCGCTTTGAGCTGATGAAGCAGTTCGGATACTATGTGACCGAATCCAGTGAGCACAGCTCCGAATACTACCCCTACTTCATCAAGAAAGCCCACCCGGAGTTGATTGACCAGTACAATATCCCCCTGGACGAATATCCCCGCCGCTGCCGGATCAGTCTGGAGGACTGGGCAGGGCTGGCCGAACAGATCATCCACAATGAGGAGCTGACCCACACCCACAGCCACGAGTACGCCTCGGGCATTATTGAGGGACTGGAGACCGGCAAGCCCTTCTCCTTCGGCGGCAATGTGATGAACAACGGCCTGATCGACAACCTGCCCCGCGACTGCTGCGTGGAGGTCACCTGTCTGGCCAACGAGGGTGGGATTCAGCCCTGCCATATCGGGGCGCTGCCCCATCAGTTGGCCGCGCTGAATATGCGTCACATCGGAGTGCACCAGCTCACTGTGGATGCGGCCCTGACAGGTAAGAAGGAGTACATCTATCAGGCCGCCATGCTGGACCCCCACACCTCCGCCGAGCTGACCATTGACGAAATCCGCTCCCTGGTGGACGACATGATCGAGGCCCACGGGGATTGGCTGCCCAAGTACCACTAATAAAGAAAGAGGAGGAGAGATCATGACAGACGAAGTGAAAAGCACACCGAAAAAAGAAGAACCTAAAATGTGTACCAAAAAGGAACAGCTTGGTCACGCGCTGGGCGTTCTGGGACATGACTCCGCATACACCATGTGGGGTACTTGGATGCTGCCCTTCATGACTGATATCCTGATGCTGCCCTATATGTTCACCACCATCCTCAATGTCGCGGCTCGCGTTTTCGACGCCTTCACTGACGTCACCATGGGCGTCATTGCCGACCGCACCAGGAGCAAATGGGGCCGCTTCCGTCCGTGGGTGCTCCGCGCCGGCCCGATCTTCTGCCTTTTGATGATCATCAGCTTCATCAAGTTCCCTGTGGGTACCGTGGGTCTGTGCGTCATTGCGGGTATTCTATATGTCATCACGGGCAGCATCGCCTTTACTGCCGTAGACATTCCTTTTTGGTCCCTGCCCGCTGCAATGACAAGCAATACAGAAGAACGATCCAGCATCATCGGTACAACCACCACCGCTTCCAATCTGGTAACCGGCCTGTTGGGCGTTGTCATGCCGCTGGCTCTGTCCGCCTTGGGCGAGGACAAATGGACATCCTATCTCTGTATTGCCATTCCTGTGGGCATATTCGCAATGATTATGTATCTGCTCAGCTTCAAAATGGTCAGAGAGCACGTGGTTCCCGATGACAGCGAGACATTCAGCCTCCGGCTGGCATTGAAGAACATCTTCACCAACCAGCCCCTGCTCTGCGTCCAGATTGCCAACGTGTTCTGCCTTGGCGGCATGGTTCTGCGTGGCTATCTGTTGTATTATTACAGCTCCTATAATCTGGGCAATTTGGCGCTGATGGCTCCGTTGAGCGCCATCAGTACGGTGGGCATCGTGGTGGGCGCGATCCTGTTCACCCTGCTGGCGAAATATATCGGAAAGAGAAACTGTATGTTCGGCATTGCCGTCATTTATGCCGCCACCAACATCTTCCTCTACTTCGCGGGCTGGGAAAACTATCTCCTGGTTTGTGCCTGCGCCGTAATCACCACGGTCACCAGCGGCGCCGCCATCGTGTGCGTCAACGCCATGATGGCCGACACCATTGAATACGCCGAGTGGAAAACCGGACAGCGCAACGAGGCCATGATTACCTCCACCCGCTGCTTCGTGACCAAGTGCGTTGCTGCCATCGCCGCCGCCGCGGTCATCACCGTGATCGGCATGACCGGCGTAGACCCCACCCCGGGCGCGGTGCAGACCGCCTCCGCGCTGAACGGAATCCATACGCTGTACACCCTGGTCAACGCCTGCGTGATGATTTGCGCCGTGATCCCCATGTTCTTCTACAAGCTCACCGAGAAGCGTCACGCCGAGATCATGGAGGAGCTGGCCGCCCGCAAGGCTCAAAAGAAGGACTGACCCACCATTTCCCCATCGTTCCGTATACCAAAGGAGCGCCCGGCGGTGTACTGCCGGGCGCTCTCCTATTCCAAGAAAGGCAAGGGACGCCATGAACGTTGAAGTACAAAATCCCATTCTTACCCTTCTGCGAAGCCGCGGTCAAGAGGGGGTGAGCGGGCTCTACTCCTGCTGCAGCGCCAACGAATACGTGATCCGGGCCGCCCTGCGCCGGGCAAAGTCGTCTGGGACTGTGGCGCTGGTAGAGGCAACTGCCAACCAGGTAAACCAGGACGGCGGCTACACCGGCATGACCCCCGCGGAGTTCCGCCGGTTTCTGGAGCGGCTGGCACAGGAGGAACACTTCCCGCCGGAAAAGCTGCTGTGCGGCGGCGATCACCTGGGCCCCCTCACATGGCAGCATCTTCCCGAGGGCGAGGCCATGGCCCATGCGGAAGAACTGATCCGGGCCTATGTGCTGGCGGGCTTTTCCAAGATACATATTGACACCAGCATGCGGGTGGCGGACGATGATTCCAATGCGCGGCTGTCCGACGCCGTAATCGCCCGCCGTGGGGCACGGCTGTGCCGGGCGGCGGAGGACGCCTTTGGCCAATACCGGGCAGATCATCCCCGGGCCCCGGCCCCTGTCTATGTGATTGGCAGCGAAGTGCCCATACCCGGCGGGGCTCAGGAAAACGAGAATAGTGTAGCCGTCACCGCCCCGGAGGACAGCGAAGCCACACTGAATGAGTTCCGGCGGGCCTTTGCCGCCCAGGGACTGGAGGAAACGTGGGATCGCGTGGTAGCCCTGGTGGTGCAGCCCGGCGTAGAGTTTGCCGACGAGAGCGTGATCACCTATGACCGTCCCGCCGCCCGCGCCTTGACGTCAACCTTGAAGAAGCATCCCGGCCTGGTTTTTGAGGGCCACTCCACCGACTACCAGCCCCGGCAATGCCTGCGGGAGATGGTGGAGGACGGGATCGCTATTTTGAAGGTTGGCCCCGCCCTGACCTTTGCCCTGCGGGAAGGGCTGTTCGCGCTGGAGCAGATCGAGCGGGAGCTCTATCAGGTCAACGACTTCCCCTGTTCTCAGTTCCGGGCTGTTTTGGAGCAGGCCATGCTGGAGGATCAGGGCCAATGGGCCAAGTATTACCATGGCACCATGCCGCAAAGGCGTTATGCCCGGGCGTTCAGCTATTCTGACCGGGCCCGCTATTATTTGACTAACCCTAAGGTGCATGGGGCCATCCGAACGCTTCTTTCCAACTTGGACAGCGCGGGAATCCCTATGGCTCTGCTCAGCCAATATATGCCGGTTCAATACGCCAGGGCTCACGCCGGAAGGCTGTGCCCGAAGGCTGCTGATCTGCTCATTGACCGGGTGGGGGACTGTATCGACGATTATCTGTATGCGATTGCGTAAATGGAAAAAAGTTTGAATGGGAGGGAAAATCATGCCATTGGTAAATAGCCGTGAACTCCTAAAGGATGCCCAGCGGCATTGCTATGCTGTGGGCGCGTTCAACGTAGAAAATATGGAGATGATGCAGGCGGTGGTGACAGCGGCCCAAGCTGAAGGCGCTCCCGTGATTCTTCAGACCACGCCGTCCACTTTAAGATATGCCGACACCGCCACGTTTGCGGCCATGGCCCAGGCCGTAGCCGGGGAAGCTGCCGTCCCTGTTGCTATCCATCTGGATCACGGCGACAGTCTTGACTTGTGCACACAGGCCATAGAGGACGGATATACTTCCGTCATGATCGACGGCTCCAAAATGCCGCTGGTGGAAAACATTGCTTTGGTGCAGCAGGTGGTTCAGCGGGCGGGCGAAGCGCCCCTTCGCCCCTGTGTGGAGGCGGAGCTGGGCCGGCTGGGTGGGAAAGAGGACAGCTTGGAAGTCAATGCCGGAGAGGATATCTACACCGATCCGAAGGAGGCTGCGGCTTTTGTGGCGCAGACCGGAATCGACGCTCTGGCGGTGGCAATCGGCACCGCCCACGGTTTCTACAAGGGAACGCCAAAGCTGGATTTTGACCGACTGGCCCAGATCCGGGACGCGGTGCCGGTTCCGCTGGTTCTTCATGGCACTTCCGGCGTGCCGGATGAGGATGTGCAGCGGGCTATTTCCCTGGGGGTGTGTAAGGTTAATTTTGCCACAGAGCTGCGAGCGGCTTATACCCAGGCGGTGCGCCAAGCCCTTGCGGGTGATCCCGGCTTATACGATCCCAAAAAATTCGGCGGGCCGGGCCGGGAGGCCGTTAGCAAGCTGGTTCGTCACCGCATTGAGATTTGCAAGAGCAGTGGTCATGCGTCACAGTATAGGGCGCCCCGCCATGGGTATGGAGGAAGGCACGGTAATTTCTTATGAGGCGGTTTGCCAACCGCCGTCTGGATCTGCCTTTGGAACTATATCGTGAACGACAAAATCCGCGCTGACCGCCAGCGCGGATTTTGTCGTTTCAAATCTCACCGTGGGACGCGATTCACCAATGGAAGGGAGCGTATAATTCACTGTCATCGGCAGCACCGGGACACTGCGCCCCGGGCATACGTGTATGCAGTTTATTCAGTGCTTGTTCAAGGCCGTCCGGCGCGGACATGCGGCTTATGGAGAAAATTTTCTTCAAGCTCATGCCCTGCATGGCGCTGACCATGGGGTTATCGACAATGGGAGCCAGATAAGTCTTCAGTACCTCCATTGCGCCGGGATCCGCCATCAGCTCGCCCAGCGGCAGATCCAGCGGGCCGGGCTTTACATCGTGCACCGGGGCGGCGGGTTCCTCCACAGCGGTAAATCCGATGGGGAGCCGGGCGGTTATTTCCCCCAATGACGCTTCCACCATGCAGCCCTTTGCACCCCGTTCGCTGCGGATGACCGTCATGGCCGTCCCCTCAAACAGCGGGCAGCGTTCGCCGGCAAACAACCGCACACGGTCCGGCTTCGGATCGGCCGCGCCCAGGGCCAGCAGCTCACCGCCGCCCAACACCCTGACCGTGACCTCGCCGGTCTCGTCAAACACGTGGACGCCGTCCGCGTCCAGAGCCCGGATGGTCACAAAGGCCAGGTCATCCCCGTCCCCCGCAATCACCGGCCGGTCGGCGCACATCGACAGGGCGGCGGCCTCTCCGGCGGTTTGAAGCACATCCCGGCCCGTCTCCAGCCCATTGGTATAGGAAACCGCCTCCAGCCTGCCGGGGACATAGGGCACCGTGAACACAGCCGTGTACTCCTGCGCCTCGGTGCAGGGCAGCCTGCCCATGCTTACGCCGTTTTGCAGCAGCTCCACCTCGTCTGCGTCGGCATAGATGTGAACCTCCACATCCCATCCCTCGCACCCCGCGAAGGTGTAGCTGCGCCGCACCGGCAGCCAGCCCCAGGACAGCCGGGCAATGTGTTTGCCCACCAGCTCCGGCGGCAGACAGAACAGCCTGGGCCCGCCGCCCCGCTTCCAGACAAAGTCGCGGTAATAGCTCTGGGGGCGCTTGTTTCCCAGCAGGTCCATGTCCCCCTGGTATGCCAGCAGCCAGGGGTATTTCGCGTCGCTGGGACGCTCCTCGTCGGTGACCTCCCAGCGGCCTCCGCCCACCTCGCCGATGTACTCCCAGGCGGTCCAGACGAAGTCGCCGATCACATGGGGATTGCGCTGGGCGGCCTGCCAGCTTTGCAGCGCGGCCCGGGGATAGCTCTCGGAGCCATAGATGACGCGGTCCGGGAATTTTTCGTGGTCATACTCGTACCGAACCGATTTGTAATTGTACCCAGCCACATCCAGCGTAGCAAAGTAATCTGCCGTGCCCGGCCCCCACAGGTCGCGCCCCTCGGCAAAGGCGTCGTAGGCCATGTTCAGCGCCTGGTTGCCGGTGACGCCCTTGTCCGCGCCGGGGCCGGGGCGCTGGGTGTACTCCACAAACAGCGAGCAGGCGGAGGCGGACACCGGGCGGGAACCGTCCAGGCTGCGCACCTTGTCCGCCAGGCGGCGGCTCCAGGCGAAGCCGCCGGCAGACCCATCCCGCTCCTCCACTTCATTCCCGGTGCTCCACATGATGATGCTGGGATGGTTATAGTCCCGGCGGATCATGTCCTCCAGATCCCGCTCCCAGCGGTCCTCGAAGGTGATGTGCAGGCCGAAGTCTGTCCGGCCCATGACCCACTCGTCAAAGGCCTCCTCAATCACCAGCATCCCCAGCTCATCGCAGGCCTCATAGAATGCCGGGCCGAAGGGGTTGTGCGCCCCCCGCACCGCGTTGTAGCCGTTATCCAGCAGAATCTGGATGCGGCGGCGGTCGGCGGCGGCATGCTCCGCCGCGCCCAGAATGCCCAGATCGTGGTGGATGCAGCCGCCCTTCAGCTTCATGGGCACGCCGTTGAGCCGGAAGCCGTGTTCCGGGTCCACCGAGATGGTGCGGATGCCGGTCCGAACAGCGGCGGTATCGGTGACGCCCCCTGCGGTGACGGCGGCCTCCACCGTGTACAGCTCCGGCGTGCCGGGGCACCAGGGCGTGACACCCTCCGCCGTCAATTCCGCGCAGGCGGCCGTCCCATCCAACCGCCCGGCGGCCTCGGCCAGCAGAATACCGTTTTTGTCCTTCAGGGAAAATGTCACGGCGTCCGCCGGGGCGGTGAGCCGGGCGGTCACGCCCAGCACGGCGCGGTTCCCCTCCAGCGCCTTGGTGGCGGCGTGCAGCGTCTCGGGCAGTACGGCGGCCTGTTCGCCCAGATGCAGCCACACCCGGCGGTACAGCCCGGTGCCCACATACCAGCGGGAATTGGGCTTCATCCGGCTGTCCACATGGACCTGGATCACGTTTTCGCCGGGATGGACCAGCTGCGTCGCCTCCGCGACGACGCCGGTGTAGGGGTTCATATGCTTGGCCAGGTATTGGCCGTTGACCCAGATTTCGCACACACCGGCGATGCCCTCGAACTCCAGCCAGCACCGCTTCCCGGCGGTCTCCGGCTCCATGACGAATTCCTTTTTGTAGAACACCGCCGCGCCCTGGGTCCAGCCCTCGTTGTCCGCAGTGAGGGAGCGGAGGTCGCGGGCATTGCCGATCTGATAGTCGTGGGGCAGATGGCACTTGCGCCAGCCGCCCAGCATGTTCATCATCAGCGGGTTGCGCAGCTCACCCTCGGTATATTGCCAGCCGCGGTTTAAGGAATATTTTTTCATGATCGATTCTCCTTAACCATAGATAAATACTTTCAGCCGAAGCAGGGTAGGCACATCATATTTCATAAAAGCCGCCTCATCCCCGTTGAGAGATCGGATGGTTTTCCAGCGCCCATCCAGCATTTCCCCCTCCTCCAGAGAGAGAATATCCAGATTAGGAAGGTCTTCTCTTCCGGAGGCGAACATCAGCCCGCAGCGGTTAACCAGCAGGATGCACTCGTCCGGCGCGGTCTGGATACCCAGACATACGCCGTCCTTCTTCGTAAGCATGGGATGATCAAAGGCAGCCATCACATGAAAAACTCCAAAATCCAGCGTACGCTCTTCCTTGCGCTCACTGCATACGGCTTGGAGGGCGGTCGTGCCCAGCCGCTCTGCCAACAGAGGCATCAGGCTGTTCAGTGTCCGCGCGAACCAGCCATATTCCTCAATATCCTGCGGTGTTTTTAATGCGGGGTCCGTCACGTCCATCCCAAACAGATCACCCTGTGTCGCGGTAAAGGGCAGCCCCATATCCTCGAAGCCAAAGGGGGCGTAGCACACCGCGTGATAGTGCCCCACCGCATAGGCCATCCGGGGAGCGGCGTAGCTGTGCGTGGCGCACTCCGGAATGAACAGCGCGCCTCCCCGTCGGGTGTATTCATCGCAGACGCCGCAGAAATCCGATACATAGATATCCGGACAGTAGAGGTCAACAGATGGAGCGCCGTACTGCCAGACCTCGTGCATCCGGGAGACCGGCCCCCCGCTTGGATAGCGGCCGGGAGCATCTCCCTTGTCAAGCCAGCAGTTCACCGCCATGGGAAGGGGATATTCCTGTTTTCCGGCTTTGGCCACGGCCTCCACGTACCGGGAAATGTGGTAGGCACTGAAGATCTCCTCCGCCACAGGGCCAAATACCTCCGCCCAGCCGCCCGCCGGATCCCCGGCCTGCACGGAGGCCTTTACATCGTCGGCCATGGCATCCGTATGCCCTCTCATCCAGGCGGCAAACTCCTCCGGCACTGGTAAAACGAACAGCGCGTCTGCCTCGTCGGAGGCCTCCCGCGCCGCACCCAGAAGGCCCGTTTCGTTCTCCACCTGCACCGCCACAACGGTGTTCTCTTCCCCGTCAAATTCCCGCAGGTGGGCCATCAGACGGGCAAAGGCCCGGGCGTCGGCGTCGCGGGCCTCATTACAGAGGTAAGACAGCGAGGTGTAGGGCAGATTGTACATCTCCTTACGGGGAGCCTTGTTTTTTCCCTTAATGATCTGAGCACGGCGAAACCGCGTCAGATCCGTTTTAACCCACGCGGGAGCATACATGCACTCCGCGTTTTTCCAGCTGCCAAACCACAGCAGTACCAAGCGCTTGCCCCGCTGTCTGGCCTGCGTGATCAATCCATCCACCAGCGCAAAGTCAAACTGCCCCTCGTGGGGTTCGATGGTTTGCCATGCCACCGGCAGCAGAAGGGCGTTCATTCCCAGCGCCTCTGCCTTTTCCCAGACGCCCTCCATGTATTCCACCGATGAGGAATTGGAGTTGTGGACCTCTCCAGCCAGCAGAATCAGAGGCTGATCATGCACGATCAGCATGGTTTTACCATTCCTGCACTCCAAATGAGGGATATGGCTCATCATAGCGTCCCCCTACCTCTGGCTGCCCAAATATGCAAGACTGAGTTTGGAGGTCCGTTTCTGCGTCGCGCGATCCACGGCGATCAGCCCGAATTTTACGCTGTACGCCTTCTGCCACTCGAAGTTGTCCAGCAGCGTCCAGTGGAGGTAGCCGCGAACCGGGATGCCCTCGGCGATGCAGTCCTCCACCCCGTCCAGCGCCCGGCGGATGAACCGCACCCGCTGTACGTCGTCCTCAGCGGCCACGCCGTTTTCCGTGACGATGATGTCGCCGTGGTAGTCCTTTGCCACCCGGCGGATGACGTGGGCCAGGGCCTCGGGGTAGAACTCGTGTCCCATGCTGGTCACGTCCGCCCCGGCGGGGACTGATACGCTGCCCTCCGGGCCCACCAGCTGCCGGGTGTAGTTCTGAACGCCCACGAAATCGTCTCCCTCCAGGGCGGGCAGGTAGTGGGTGAACTCGTCCGCCCAGCGTTTCTCCAGCTCCGCCTCGCCGCCGGGCAGGGCCTGGAAATCGTGGAGGCTCAGGGTGATGCCCACCTTCAGGTGGGGGCAGACGGCCTTCATGGCGTCCCGCGCCGCCTCATGGGCGCGGATGATGATTTGATCTCCCTCGGGGGTACAGGGGGTCTGGAAGGTCTGGGGCTGCTGCCCCTCCGGCAGGCCGAACACCTGGGCCGCCTCCCGGTTGGCCTCCTCCATCTGGGCCATCATGGCCTCCAGGTTGACCCCCACCTGCAGGCTCCCGGAGGCCGCCTGGGCCTGCCGCATGTACTTCGCCATAACGTGGCTCATCTGGAGGCGCATATTGGCCTCGTTGATGGTGCACACGTAAGTGAGCTCGCCGCCCAGCCGCTCCATCACCCAGGCGCAGTAGCGGCGGAAGTATTCCACCGTCTCCTCCGCCTCCCAGCCGCCCTTGGAGATGAGCCATTTGGGGCTGGAGAAGTGGTGCATACACACCATGGGCTCCACCCCGTTCTCCCTGCAGCAGCGGATCATCCTGCGGTAGTGCTCCGCCTCCCCCTCGTCAAAGCGGCCCTCCTCCGGCTCGATCCGCGCCCACTCGATGGAGAAGCGGTAGGTATTCAGCCCCGCCTGGGCCAGCAGGCGGATGTCCTCCTCATAGCGGTGGTAGTGGTCGATTGCGTCCAGGCTGGGCTCCAGATAGCTGCTGTGCTTCATCTGCTCCTGGGCCCAGCAGTCGCTGTGGATGTTGTTCCCCTCCACCTGGTGGGCCGCGGTGGTGGCGCCGAGCATAAAGTTTTCCGGGAATCTCATGGGATGCTCCTCCTTACCGTTCCTTTTTCACCTGGTTCAGCGCTGTGTTCAGCTTGTGCACAAACTCCGGCGTGACCAGCCCGCCCATCTGCTTTAACGAATTCTGTATGCTCATCTGATCCATCATCCTCTGCATGGACTCCGGGATCTGCACATTTTTTGCCACATCCCCATAGGCCTCCGCCACCTTGGCCTGCAGGGGGGCCAGCAGCTCGGCGAGGACGGCCCCGGCCTGGGGATGCGCTTTCACATCGCCCATGGAGTCCAGGATAGAGAAGCAGCCCTCCTTGACGATCTCCTCCTCCCGGTCGAACCAGTTGACCACATCCCCGCCCGCCTTGCGGTAGTCCGGGTTGGGGCTGGACACCCGGCGTATGGTCATGGCGTCGGTGAGGCCCGCCGCCGCGGCCATGATCTCGTGCTCGCCGGTGATGGGGACGGTGAAGCGGAACACCTTATCCCCCGTCTGTTCGCCTGCCTTTGCCCCATCCACAAAAAGGGTGACGCGGTCCGCGTTGGAGTACACCTTGATCTCCGTAACATCCTCCGCCCGGTCCACATACCGCCGCCCGCACAGGTGGACAAAGGGCTCGCTGGAGAGATAGGCCTTGTAGATGTAAAACGCGTCCTTTTTTGTCCTGCGGTCAAAGGTGACCAAACCCTTCTGGTTCTGGCCGGGCTTTCCCCCCTCGTCCCGGCCGTCGGCCCCGAAATCAAACATATTCCACACGTGCATGGCCCAGATGTAGGGCCGCTCACTCCACATTTGGAGCATGTGCTCGTGGTACGCCGCCTGGTAGCCCTCCGTCCAGTCGCCCTTTTCCGGCGTCCCGGACTGGTAGGCGGGGTTGGCGTCCGCGCCGTACTCGGACAGGCCGATGACCGCCTTGGGGTGGCTGGCGTGGAATTCGTCGAACCACCGGTCGTTCTGATCCCAGTCCCCCACATACCAGCCGTAATACAGGTTGTAGCTGCGGATGTCCGAGAGCGTCACAAAGGGGTCGCTGTGGTCCAGCATAAAGGCGTGGGCCATGGTGGTGGGCCGGGTGGGGTCCAGCCGGTGGCAGAGCTCGTTGAGGATGCGGTGGTTTTCCACCAGGTCCTGGGTCACGCCGCCGGTGACGGTGATCTCATTGCTCAGCCCCCAGCAGATGATGGACGGGTGGTTGTAGTTCTGCACCACCAGCTCGGTCAGCTGGTCGATGGTGTTCTGCCGTCCCTCCGGCATGTGCTCGGTGATGTAGGGGATCTCGGCCCAGACAACCAGGCCCTTTTCATCGCACAGGTCATAAAAATACTGGTCGTGCTGGTAGTGGGCCAGGCGGACGGTATTGGCCCCCATCTCCAGCAGCAGGGCGATATCCTCCTCGTGCTCCCGCTTCGTCAGAGCGTTTCCCAGCCCCTGGCGGTCCTGGTGGCGGGCCGCGCCGCACAGGCGCAGGGGTTTCCCGTTGAGGATAAACCCCTTCTCCGGGTCGATTGCAAAGCTGCGGCAGCCGAAGCGGGCGCGGGCTGTGTCGCCGCTGGGCAGCCCGGCGGTGACGGTATACAGGTACGGGTCCTCCACGCCGTTCCACAGGTGCGGGGCGTCCAGGCGGAACTCCGCCTTGGCGTATCCGCCCTCCGGCTGCGCCGTCTGCGCCATATCCCCCAGGCGGAGGGTGACGGGCAGGCTCCCGGTCTGCCAGGTCTCCACGGTGACCTGGGCGCTGTTCAGATCGCCGGAAAGCACCGGCGTCACCTTGATCCCGCTGCCGCCGTGATAGTCCAGGACAAAGTGGTCCCTGGGGACGATCAGCAGGTATACATCCCGGTAGATGCCGCCGTAGAAGGTGAAGTCCGCCTTCTGGGGGTAGACGGTGCGGTTTTTCCCGTTGTCCACGCTGACGGCCAGCACATTGTCTGCCTCCAGCGCCTGTGTCAGATTCACCCGGAAGGTGGAGTAGCCGCCCTCGTGCCGGGCCAGCTTCCGGCCGTTCAGCCAGACCTCGGCGGTCATGGCCGCGCCGCGAAGCTCCAGCCAGGCCTCGTCCCCAGCCTCCAGCTCCGGGCGGGAAAATTTCTTCACATACCAGCAGGTCCCCCGGTAGTAGTCGTTGCCGCCGTCCTGGCCGTCCGCGGCGTTCCAGGTGTGGGGCAGGGTGACAGCCTCACCGGGGGCGTCCGCCGCCTTGGCGAAACCCGCGTCCTCTTTGATGAATTTCCAGTTCTCGTTCCACAATGTATATGATTTCATGGGAACAGGGCACTCCCTTCCATATGCTGTTTGACATTCAAAGGATGTAGGATGACAATTTTGAATCAACGCTTGTCAACCAGGGCCTTTTTTTACTATAATAGGGCTATCGTGATAGGAGGCGGGCAGCCATGACCACAGACGAAAAGCTGGAATTGTTCCAGGAACAGATCACCTGCGGCAAGGCCGTATATATCTGGCACTATGACGCCGGCGGACAATTGATCAAAAGCAACTGTCCCTACGAAGCCATGCTGGCCATGACGTTTTCCGTATTCGGCTGCAAGAACCAGATGTATGAATATGCGCAGGCGCACGACAGGCCGGTCATTCTCAGTACGCCCATCGGCCTGCTCTGGGTCGCCTGCTTCGAGGAAGCGGACGGGGCGCTTCAAAGGGCTGTCCTTCTGGGGCCGGTCTTCCTTCCCACGGCCTCCCTGTCCGGCATCAGGCAGTTGGTACACGACCTGAACACGGCGGACATGGGGGAGGCCAGTATGGCATGGCGGCACGAGCTGCTTGGCGTCATAGAGAAGATACCGACCCTGTCCCTGGGGCTGATGCAGCAGTATGCGCTGATGCTGCACTACACCCTGACTGGGGAAAAGCTTGCCCTGTGCGACATCACATACTATACCGACGACCTGCCCGCGTCAATACCTGAGCCGGTGAAAAAGCGGGACCGCCATAAGGTCTGGCTGGTGGAACAGGGACTGATGCGCATGGTGGAGGAGGGCGACTTGAATTACCGCTTTGCCATGGACAGCTCTCTTACCGTCAGCAGCGGCGTCCCGGTGCAGTCCGCGGACCCTCTGCGCCAGGTGAAGACCTCCACGATTGTGTTTGCCTCCCTCTGTGCCCGCGCCGCCATCAGGGGCGGGCTGTCCCCGGAGCAGGCGTATGGCTTGGGGGACAGCTATATCCAGGCGGTGGAGTCCTCCAAGACCGTCTCCGAGGTCGCGTCCCTCAGTTCGGCGCTGTATGAGGACTTTATCCTGCGCGTCCACAGATGCCGCACGAACCCGGCGCTTTCCAAGCAGATACAGGCCTGCTGCGATTACATTGAACTGCATGTAGAGGAGAAGTTCGCGATTGCCGACCTGGCCGCCCGGGCGGGATATACGGAATACTATCTCTCCCGCAAATTCAAGGAGGAGACCGGCATATCCCTGAACAACTACATCAACATCGCCAGGGTCGAGCGGGCCAAGCTGCTGCTCACCATCACCGACGACGGCATCCAGGAAATCGCCGACCGGCTGCATTTCTGCTCCCGCAGCTACTTCAGCGAGGCGTTCCGAAAGATCACCGGGACCTCCCCGGCGAAATACCGAAAGGATTATGCCGGGAACTGAACCCCGTATCTGTCAAGCAGCGGAGAGGCTTTGCCGGGGGGCCCTCTCCGCTGCTTGTTATTGTTCAGAGCCGATCCTTTTAGGACGGCTGATTGGCGGCCTCGCGGATCTCATGGGCCTTGGTCTGCACCTCGACCATCTTTTCGGTGGTCAGCGGGTAGAACTTCATGGCAAAGATGGTGCACAGCCAGCCCAGGATGGGCATGCCCAGCGTCATGATAATGGTGAGGATGAGAATGGGCGTGCTGGCAGGGTCGTTGGGCTGGGGCATGACGGTGGTATACCCGATGGCGGCCACAGACAGGGTGGCGATGGTGGACGAGAAGGAGGAGATGAACTTGTCCACGAAGGAATAGCATGCCGCCACGGTGCCGGGGAGGAAGTTGCCGGTGCGCACAGCCTCGTAGTCGGCGATGTCGGCCATCATGGCGCCGGTGCAGGAGGACGCGCCGTTCTGGCCGGCGGGCATGAGGACGAAGCGCAGCAGGACGAAGATCACGGTGGGAACCGCTGCCTTGAAGACCTGGGAGAGGGGCACAAGGAAGAAGGCGACGGCACAGGCGGCGGCGGATGCGATGGCAAACCAGGTCCACCACACCGGGGCGTTCTTGTTGCCCCTGGTCCGGGCCATCTTGGTGGCCAGAATGGCGGCGATGATGCTCACCGGCATGGACAGAGCGGAACCTATGACGCTCATGGTCATGTTGCCGATGGGGATGCCGAAGAGCATGGTGGTGAAGATGGTGTTGCCCGCCGTCTGAAGGGCCAGCTTGTCGGAGGCCGCGGCCACAATGTACATCTGGAGGGCCCGGTTGCCCTTGATCATCTCCCAGCAGTCCCGAATCTTCAGCTTCTGCTTTTCCTCTTTCTTGCCGAACTCGAAGTTTTCCGGCTTATCCGCCTCGCTGACGGCGATGCAGGAGATGATGAGGTACACCAGGCTCACGCCCGTGACCAGGTAGAACATGGCCTGGAGGCAGTCCAGGTTGTACTCGTTGTTGAACCGGGGCAGGAACAGGGCGGCGACCACCATATTCAGCACCATCATGGTGGCCATGGTCCAGATGTTCTGCCAGCGGGCCAGCAGAGGGCGCTGCTTGGGGTCGTTGGTGATGACGGGGGTGGCGATGTTGCTGGCTACGCTGGTGATGGTGTAGCCCACGATATACAGGCAGTAGACCACGATGAAATAAACGATGCCTCCGCCGATGCCGCCGATGAACATCAGCCAGCAGGACAGCGCCATGATGGCCCAGCCGATGGCCAGCAGGATGCGGATCTTGCCGTATTTGGTGCTGATGCGGTCGCTGATGAAAGCGCAGATGGGATCGGTCACGCCGTCAAAGATGCGGGTGGCGGTCATGATGATGCCCGCCACCGCCACCGCAATGCCGTAGCCCACGTTGGCGATGTAGCTGACGTACATCATCAGCAGGTAGAAGCAGTTCCCGATGCCGCCGGGGGCCAGGGTGTAAAGCCTGATCTGCCAGGGTTTTGCTCTGCGATAAATGCTCTGTTCTTCCATGAATGTACCCTCCTCATTTTCTTTGCTTCCAAAACGAACTGCACATGTCATCGTTCAGGACCACATACCCGCATTATAAAGAGGGGCGGCGGGAACCGTATATCCGTAAATTTGCGCTGGCGTCCGTTTTTTCGTTCAGGTTTCAGACTGTCGCAAAATAACGAACGTCGGCGCAAATTATTTGCCATTTCATGGGTTCGGTATCTGCCGCAGGGCCGCATCCAGCCGTTCAACCGCCTCCTGGGGTGTGCTGCCGTAGGCCAGCGCGGCGCGCAGCGTCATCTTCATTCCCATGCCGTCCTGGGGAGAATGGCCCAGGGCGTCCATCATATCGCCGTATTTTTCCGCCATTTTTGCCTGGGCGGCGGCCATGATGGGTGCGAGAAGCTCCCTGGCCCGGGGGCTGGCCATCAGGCGGCCCATGGTGCAGTCCACGCTGAGGAAGGGCTCGTTGTCCCCGTCCGTCCGCCGGCCAAACCGGGGGGCGGTCAGCGCGCCGCCGCCAAAGTCGCCGAACAGCTCCTTCAGCCACGCGATGCTGTCTCCCACCCAGCGGGCGGCGCGGGGGGTGATCTTGGCGTCGGGGGCCAGCACCGCCGGGCTGCCCACGCTGAATCCGTGGGGCCCGTAGGCGTAGATGTGGCTCTCAAACATAATGCCGTGCGCCTCCAGGGCCTGGACGAAATGGAGGGAGTTGGACACCGGGACCACGTTGTCGGTGCGGGTGGCGAACACGAAGCAGGGGCAGGTGTCCCCGTCCACCTTGTCCACCAGGTCCGGCGCGGTGGGCAGGCAGGCCTTCACAATGGCGCCCTCGGTCACCGCGTAGCCCAGGATGGCGGCGTTGGGCTTGTTTTTGGCGACGGCGGCGGCGCCGGCGGCCAGATGCCCCCCGGCGGAGAAGCCCACCACCGCGATCTTGTCCGGGTACAGGTTCCACTCCTCCGCCCTGGCCCGGAGCAGCTCCATGGCCTGCTCATAGTCCTCCAGCGGCATGGGCCACACGACGCCCTCCCCCACGCTGTAGCGCAGGACGAACGCCTGGAAGCCCGCCTCCAGATAGGCCAGCGCCACCGGGTCCGCCTCCCGGTCGGAGCACATGGCGTAGCCGCCGCCCGGCAGCACCAGCACCGCCGGGCGTTTGGGAATGTTGCCGAACTCGCCCCCCACGTCCAGCAGGTAGGCGGTCAGGGTGACACTGCGCGCCGCGTTTAAAACAATATGCTCAATTTTCATTGTCCGCCCTCCATTTTGAGGACATCTCCTTCGGTGATTCCGTTCTCGTTGAAGCTGTCCACCCGGACGTAATAGTCCCGGCCCTTCATCAGCGTGCACAGCTTCACCTCGTCCGCGCCATAGACCAGCCAGCTCTGATAGAGCTTATCCGGGGCGATGCCATAGCGTACATTGCAGCCCTGGGCACTGTCCATATGCCCCCAGCGCACCACCCCGTCCAGATCGCCCGTGCGCCGGGCGGAGGCGGCCGCCTTGGGCGGCTTCGCGCCGTCCCCGTTGCCGAACACCCGCAGGCCGCTGACGCGGAGCGTCTGGCCGTAGGGCAGCGCGCCGCCGGTCAGGCGGATAAACCGGGCCCGGACGCCCTCCGGGTACTCAAAGTAGCCGTTGGAGCACTCCCGGGCCGCGTCCTCCAGCAGCGTCCAGTTCTCGCCGTCCGCGCTGGCCTCAATGGTGTAGCGGGAGAGCTGCGGTTCCAGCTCAATGCACCGGGTATGGCGGTCGTCGCCACAGCTCTCCTCCGGCAGATCCACCGCCAGGGCCTCATCGGCCAGATTCACCTGGATGGCCCGCACGTCGCTGATTTTTTCCAGATCGACGGTGAGCCATTGACCCGGCTCGTCCGTCCCGGCGCTCCACCAGGTGCGGATGTCCTCATCCACCGCCAGCGCCGCGCCGCTGCCCTCCGCCGTGGAGGAGGCGGAGACCGGCTTGCGGTAGCTGAGCAGCATCCACTCCGACCCCAGGGCGGCGGCGTCAAATTTTCCGTGGGGGACGCGGAGGGGGTAGTCGGCAAAATTCTGGTTGCAGAACAGGACGCCGTCCTGGTCAAAGCCCGCGGGGAACAGTCCCACCCGGCGCTCCATGGCGTGGTTGACGCTGACGCGCATGGTGGAGGCGTGCCAGTAATTGCCGTACTCGTCGGCGATGGTGCTGCCGTGCCCGGCCCCGGAGATGAACCCGCCCGGCTTGGAGGAAAAGGGATTGCTCTCCTGGAGGATGAAGGGCCCCAGCGGGCGGTCGGACACGTAGACGCCGTCGGAATAGGTGTTATACTCGGTGGCGGGGCAGGCGTATTGCAGGTAGTATTTCCCGCCGTGCTTGGTCATGTACGCGCCCTCAATGTAGGGTTTCCCGATGGAGTGGAACATCTTGACGAGCTTTTCCTTGGTGAACCCGCCGCCTGTGGGGAGGTTGTCCGGGAGCTTCAATTCGCCGGTGGCCGAATCTACAAAGGGCTTCAGCATCCGATAGATCATGCTGTCCTCCCGGTCCTCCACCACGCCGTTCTCGCCGGGGCGCTCAAAGCCCAGCTCCGTTTCCCTGGGAAAAATCAGTTCCTGACGCTCCCCGATGGGCAGCATGGTCACCGGGTCCATCTCCACGCCGTAGATGGGGTCGGTGTTGCCGCAGCCCCAGTAGAGGTACACCCGGCCGTCGTCGTCCTGGAACAGATCTGGGTCCCAGAAGTCGAAGGGGGCGGACACCTGCGCGAAGTCGTCCTTTAACGGGTCGGCGGTGCGCAGGATGGGGCAGTTCACCCCCCGCCGGGAGGCGCAGAAGTACAGGTACTCCCCGATCTGCCGCACGTCCGGCGCGTAGTCATAGATCAGCAGGTCGGGATTGGGGTGAAACTCCCAGTTGAGCAGGTCCGGGCTGTGCCAGAAGCCCGCGGACATGGAGACAAAGAGGTAGTATCTTCCCTTAAAGCGGACCAGGGTGGGGTCCGCCCCCTCCCGGTGGGCGGCGCGTTTCCCGTCCTCCTTCATGTGCTGGTAGCGGTAGCCCAGGTCCAATGGGTTGCAGTAAGTGGTTTTCATCGGGCAGTTTCCTCCTGTTCATGTTCAAAAAATATGCTTGCCCGCCCGGTGATCCCGCTGCCGCAGGACGGGGCGGCCAGCCCCCGCATCTTCATGCGCGGGTCGTCCTTCGTCAAATTGTAGCAGTACCGCTCCAGGGTGGTGGCCACCTCCACGGAAATCTCGTTGCGGCCTGGCTTTACCAGCGGCGTCAGGTCGCAGCGGAAGGGCGGCACGACCTGGATGCCGGCGCTCCTGCCGTTGACAAAGACCTCCACGCCCTCGCAGGCGTCCGTGATCTCCAGGGATACCCTGCCCGGGCCGGGCAGGTCAAATGCGCTTTCGTACCGCACAAAGCCGGAAAAATCCGGCCGTTCTTCCGCCAAACCGTCGGGCAGGGTGACGGGCTTCGCCCCGGCAAAGCGGGGGTAGTCGATGGCCGCGCAGGTGCTCCGCCGCCAGCCCTCCAAGGGAAGCTCCCGGCCCGCGCACCGCACCGGCGGGGTCAGCAGGGCCTCGTCCGGCCCGTCCAGCAGCAGGATCAGGCTGTGGCTGGGGTCCAAAGAGATGTCCAGGCAAAGGCCGTCCCCGCAGGGCTCCGCCCGGGCGGGATGGATAGCGTTGTCCCACGGGTCGTACCAATAGCAGGGGCCGACGTAGGGAATCATCACGGTGCCCACATAGGGCTGCGCTCCCTCGTTGACGAAGCAGAACAGCCCGCACGCCCCCTGATAGTGCATGGCCCGCAGGTAGGTGCTGGCCGGGGCAAACACCGCCTCGGGCAGCGCCAGCTTGTTCAGCTCCGGCGCCAGCTCCTCCAGGCGGAGCACCGGGCAGTCCGCCAGGGGGGAGAGTAAACTGTCGTCCCCGTCGCAGACGCCCTCCGGCAGGCCGTCGAGGAACAGCACGGGCAGCCCTGCGCGGTGCAGCTCCGCCGCCGCCCGGGCAAAGGCCGTGGTGACGAACTGGGCGTAAGGCGCCACCAGCGCCCGGTAGCTCTGGGTGTTGACCCGCAGGGGATTGCCCAGCACCGTTTTGTAATGCTCTGGTTCGGCGAACACGTCGCAGGGGATGCAGTCGTATTCGATCTGCGCCTCAGCTAAGGCGCGGGCTGGCTTTTGCGTGAGCATGGCCCTGCTCGTCCACTCCGCCTCGCCGTGGTACAGGATAGCGGCCGGGGCCACCCGCGCCCCGCCGCTGGTGAGGGTTGCCACCCGGTTCATGTACCCCATCAGCGCGCCGAAGTGGCGGTACTGGGGGTTGTGGCCGTGGGCGTAGAAGTGGGGCGGGCAGTCCGGGTCGGGGAAGGGGGCGGGGCTGAAGGCATGGGGTACGAAGAAGTTGATTCCCCGCACCAGAAAGTGGTCAGCCAGATACTTTTCCAGCCGCACCCCCTCCGCCCAGCCGTAGTTGCCGAAGATCTCACACATGGCCCGGCCCTGCTTGCGGGGCTCGATGGCCGCAGCGGAGGCAGCTAAGTTGCCCAGCATATAGTGGTAGAACTCCCCGTCCCTGGCTTTGCCCATGGTGCTGGTGACAGGCTCGTCCTCCCCCTGGGGGAGCACCTGGCTGCCGATGTCGTCGATGCCGGACATATCCTGCCCGTCCAGGCCCCGGAAATAGTGGCCCAGGCTGGTGGCGGCCCGGGCGTGGGAGTTGTTGTCCTCGATGATGAGGCCGATATACTGCACCCCGTGGGCCCGGCACCAGTCCCCGATCTGCCGGGAGAAGCTCTCCCGTACCAATTTGGTCACGGCGTCCATATAGGCATACCGCACACAAGCGGTTTCGGAGGCGTCCGCCCCGTTGTCCCACAGAAGGTAGAGCCGGCTGGCCCAGTCCGCGCCCAGGCTCTGCTCCAGGAGGGGCGGCAGGGTGGACGCGAAGGGCAGGTCCTGGTCGGTTCCCAGCTGGTTTTCGTCTGTGAAAATGTGCCCGTTGCCCAGCTCCGGCTCGTCGGAGAAAAACCCGGCGATGGTGGTCCCGAAGTCCGCCTGGTAGCGGGCCCAGTGGGGCTCGTAGACCGCGTCCAGCAGCAGCTTGCAGCTTCCGGGGTCCAGCATATTGATGTAGTCCCGGTGGGGCCCGCAGTTGCGGCTGAGACCCACCACCCACACCGTCCACGCGCCCTCCGGCTTGTCCCAGCGCAGCGGTTTCCCCGGCTGCGGGAGGGGCAGCGCCACGGTCCTGCCGTCTAAAGCGCAGACCGCGGTGACGGCGATCACCTGGTCGTCCTCAAAATGGGGCGCGTCCCGGATGGTCGCGGGGAGAATATACTGCTCCATCAGGTTGGCGGGCGTGAAGGGCGGCGGGATCAGCCCGCCCAGCTCCAGGCTGATGGAGCCGGCGGGGCCGGAATACTCCACCCGGTTGGCGCAGACGCTCTGCCGGTGCAGCTCCAGCGGGGCGCTTTTCAATGCGCCGTTGGCAAAGCCGGTGGGGAAATGGCTGTCGTCCAGGATCCAGACCTTCATCTCCCGGCGGCGGGCCTCCTCCAGGATGATGTCCATGTCCCGCCACCAGCCGGGGCCGCAGAAATCCGGGTGGGGGCGGCTCTCCACGCACACGGCTCCGCATCCGCTGCTCTGAATAACAGCCATGTATTCCCGAAGCGTGGCCTCGTCCTCGCCGTGCTGCCAGAAAAACGGCGCCAGGTGGTTTTCACTGTGCCCCCGCAGGAGGGCTTTCATTTTTTCGATCATGCTGCGCCTCCATATACCATTGATAACCCTATGATATATCATTTCCTGTCTGCCGGCATAGTCAAATTTTTGATTTCCTGTTCGTTTTTTTGCTCATTCTGATTGAGTTTAAAAAAACGCCGTGGCGCCATCGCTGTGATCAGGATGGCGCCACGGTTAAAATAATGCGGAAACGGCATCAGGCCGTCTGACAATTGGATTTTGCCGCCGGGAAACTCTTCTGAAGCCTTTGCCTATTCGCCCCAGGAAAAGGTCTTGCTGACCTCTATGGCGGCGTCGAAAAAAGGCACATAGGCCGGGTACATAGTTTCGCGGCAGGCCAGGCCGGACTGGACATGGGTATCAAAGTTCAGGGGGACGCAGGAAAAGCCCGTAAATTCGTTTGCGATATTCCCATTTAGAAAACAGATATCTCCGGCGTCGCAGGCGTCTATAATGGAGAAGCGGTTGCTCTCTATTTCCCGGAAGTCCACATGGATTCCCGTATTCTCCAGATACATCTGCAAATAGCGCAGCAGGCTGATGCAATTTGTCGCGAGGGTGTTCCCCTCCAGCTCCTCAGGCCCAATCATCGCCTTGTTTGCCAAAGGGTGATCGCTGCGCATTAAGCACCAGGAGCGGATGTCGTACAGCTTCTGAAAATAGACGCCCCTCGGCACATAGCCGTCAATGCAGTAGTGCTCGATGATATCATACTCATCCCGGACCAGACCGTCGATCCAGTCGTCGGTCTTTGTTCTTGCCGGAATGAACTGAACCTTCAAAGCTCCGTCTGTTGATTTGTAGGATGCGCACACCTTTTCCATGAACTCCATCGGAACGATGGTCAGCATAAATGGGATGCGGATGGAGGCGTTTGACTCCTCAATGCGGCGGCACTGGGCAATCGTTTGGCTGTATGTCTGGAATATCTGCAAGGTGCCCTTGTAAAATATATTGCCCGACGGCGTCAGCGTGCATCCGGTGCTGTTGCGGTGGAACAGCTTAAAGCCCGCGGCAGACTCCAGCAAGTTGAGCTGCTGGAGCAGCGCCTGAGGCGTAATGTACAATTCCCTGGCCGCTGAGGTGATGCTGCCGGTCTCCGCGATTGCGAGAAATGATTTCAACCACTTGTCGTTCATCCATATTCCACCTCGTATCTATGTCAGACTTAACATGCTGTCACAATGTTCTTTATTCCGTTCCAAAATTGTCTATGTTATCATTATAACAGCGGCAAAAAAATGCGGTCAATTAGCAAAATCGCACAAAAGACAACCCGCCGTGAAAAATCTGTATCCCCTCAAAAAAGAGAATGTGGAGGAATTCAAAATGAGCGATCAGAAAATGCAAGTTGGCAGCCTGCACCACCAGATGACCACCGTAAAGGACATGGACGAGGCGATCCATCTCTACCAGGACGTGCTGGGCCTGACCCTCAACGCCCGGCTGATGGTCCCCAACGACGCGCTGTCCGACGACGTAGGCTCCGAGGCCATCTGGGGCGACGTGGACCACGTCTGGGAGATCGCCACCCTGGACAACGGCAGGGGCGCCCCCATCGAGCTGTGCCACCCCATTTACCCCGCCGTGGTGGTTATGGACAAGAGCACCGACTACGGCTTCACCGGACACACCGAGCAGGGCTTCGCGGTGGAGGACATCAACGCCTGGTATAAATGGATTGTGGACAACGGCTACCGCCCCCAGAGCGAGCCATGGGAAGCCGCCCCCGGCTGCATGACCTTCGTGTTCTATGACAAGGAGGGCAATGTCATCCAGCTGTATGAGGACAGCGAGCACCCCGCCATCCCCCGCTGGACCACCATCCCCGGGATGCCCAAGGGCGATTTCCGCACCCCCGAGCAGAAGGCCATGTGCGAAAAGACCTACAAATAAGAGGAGGCGGCAGTTATGTTCAAAATTCAGCGGTTCGACCATATGCATATCCACCCGGACGACTTTGACGGCTTCATTGAGAAATTCCAGAAGTTCATGGGAATGGATTTCTTCATGAAGGACGACATGACGGAGCGGTACGGGACCCAGGTGGCCTTTGAGCCTGCCCCCATCGGCGTGGAGTGCTTCAAGGTGACGGATACCGGCAAGAGCCTGGTGGCCAAGCTGACCAGCCAGGTCCGGGGCATCTACTGCGTCTGCTTCAAGGTGGACAGCCTGGAAAACGCCATCCGGGACATGGAGGCAAAGGGGTGGAAGATGCTGGAATACTACGACAACAGCCCCATCCTGGAGGCCCTGTTCGACACCTAGAAGGACCTGGGCTTCTACATTGAGCTGACAGAATACCCCTTTGAGAGCATGCGGGAGCTGGCGGGAGCATAGGACGTTTGGACGCATCAACATAACGTAAGGAGGAACAAACTATGTGGTATATGACTGAGGAGCGCAGGCAGCTCCAGAAGATGGTGCACGACTTCGCGGAGGCGGAGGTCCGCCCCTTTATCAAGGAGATGGAGACCCGGGAGGCTTTTCCCCACGAGATCATCAAAAAGGCCGGCGAGCTGGGCCTGATCAGCCTGTTCTTCCCGGAGCAGGTGGGCGGCATGGGCCCCAAGTGGGTGGAGATGGGCATTTTCCTGGAGGAGATCGGCAAGGTCTCCAACTGCGCCAGCAACGCCTTCTCGTCTTTGTATGCCGGCTGCTCGCTGCTGCTGCAGCTGGGCAACCCGGAGCTGATCCAAAAGGTCATCCTCCCCGTGATGGCGGGCGATATGGTGGTGGCCTCCGTCCAGTCCGAGCCCACCGGCGGCTGCCGCATCCAGGACTACACCTGCACCGCCGCCATTGAGGGCGGCGAGGTGGTCATCAACGGCGGGAAAATCTTCTGCACCAACGCCGGGCAGTCCAAGTATTACACGGTCAACTGCAA
Source organism: uncultured Oscillospiraceae bacterium (assembly GCA_910584835.1). Taxonomy (GTDB): domain Bacteria; phylum Bacillota; class Clostridia; order Oscillospirales; family Oscillospiraceae; genus Enterenecus. The sequence goes on from CAJUEG010000001.1 coordinate 36,333, forward strand.
GACCAAGGCCCCCTATGCCCCGCCCATGGGCTCCACCACCCTGGTGCTGGTCCCCGACGACGCGCCGGGCTTCCAGGTGGGCCACATCGAGAACAAGCTGGGCTGGCACGGCTCCTGCACCGGCCAGCTTTACTTCAACAACTGCCGCCTGCCCGCCAGCAATATCCTGGCCTCCTTCGACATGGACGAGAGCTCCATGGCGGCCGGTGCCTTCTCCGTCAGCATCCTCATGGCGGCGGCGATGCTGGGCAGCGCGGAGGGCGTCTTTGAAAAGACCCTGGCTTACGCCAAGGAGCGCAAGCACGGCGACAAGTCCCTGTTCGACTCCTACCAGGCCATGCGCCACATCTTCGCCGACCTGAAAATGGACATCGAGCAGCTGCGCGGCCTGGTGTTCGGCGTGCTGGACGACCTGGACCACGGCAACTACGACGTGACCGTCCCCGCCCTGGCCGCCAAGGTCAAGGGGGCCAAGCTGTTCGAGCGGGTGGCCAGCGAGTGCATCGTCCTGTACGGCGGCAACGGCACCATTGTGGAGAGCGACATCGAGCGCTACTACCGCGACGCCAAGATGAACGCGCTGGGCGGCATGTCCATCCATCACCTGACGGACATCGTGGCCAACGCGCTGTAAGGGAGCGGAAGTCCTATGGCATTGAACATAGCGGTATGCATGAAGGTGGTCCCCAACCCGGAGCAGTACGACCGCATTCAGCTGGACCCTGTGACCAAAACCTTGGTCCGCACCGGGGTGGATTCCGTCATCAACTCCGCCGACCTCCACGCCATCGAGCTGGCCCTCCAGCTCAAGGCCCGGTACGGCGGCAAGATCACGCTGATCTCCATGGGGCCCAGCAGCATCAAGCCCCAGCTGCGGGAGGGCCTGTCCTACGGCTGCGACGCGGCGGTGCTGGTCAGCGACCGAAAGTTCGGCGGCGCGGACTCCCTCGCCACGTCCTACACGCTGGCGGAGACGGTGAAAAAGCTGGGCGGATTCGATCTGATCCTGCTGGGCAACGCCAGCGAGGACGGGGCCACCGCCCACGTCCCCTCCCAGCTGGGCGAGCTGCTGGGCCTGCCCCACATCACCGACGTATCCGCCTTCGACGCTGAGAGCGAGGCCAGCGTCCGGGTGAAAAAGACGGTCAGCGGGGCCGCCTGTGAGTACCGGGCCGCCCTGCCCGCGGTATTGGGCGTGACCCGGCGGCTCAACAAGGTGCGCCATCCCTCGGTCATGGGGATATTCGGCGCGAAAAGCAAGCCGCTCACCACCCTGACGGCGGCGGATTTCGACGGACTGGATGAGAGCCGCCTAGGACTGATTGGCTCGCCCACCCAGCCCGGGGAGTATCGGAACGTGGCCCACAGCCGGACCTGTAAGGAACTGAACAGCGTGGCCGAGCTGCTGAAGGTCATCAGCATGGTAAGGGGGTAGGACAGTGGACAACATTTGGATTTTTGCCGAACAGGCCGGTGGAGAAATCCACTCCTCCTTCTATGAGCTGCTCTCCAAGGCCCGAGAGCTGTTTCCCCAGGCGGTATTGACCGCCGTGGCCTTTGGCGGCGACAACACCCGTGCGATAGACGTGCTGCAGGCCAGCGGCGCGGGGGCCGTCCTCAGCGCCGCCCACGAAAAGCTGGCGGATTACCGCCCCGACTGCTATGCTGAGACGCTGGTGCGGCTGGCCGGGGCGGAGAAGCCGGACGTCATCCTCATTGCGGCCACAGAGATCGGCTCCGAGCTGGCGCCCACCGTGGCGGCAAGGCTGAACACCGGGCTGGCCGCCCACTGCGCGGACCTCTGCCTGGGAGACAGCGGCGAGTTGATTTCCCTGATCCCCGCGTTTGGCGGAAAGCTCATGGGCGAGATTCTCATACCCGAGGCCCGCCCGTTCATGGCAACGGTAAAGCCAGGCGTGTTTGAAAGGCACAGCCTGCCGCCCGCGCCGGAGGTCAAGGTGACCCAGGCGGACACCGGCTTCCTGGACAGCTTCCAGGGCAAAATCGAATTTCTCGGGGCCCAGGCCGCCGAGCATAAGGCGGCCTCCATTGAGGCGGCTGAGGTGGCGGTGTGCGCAGGGCTGGGCATCTCCAGCCGGGAGAACTGGGACAAAGCCCGGGAGCTGGCCCGCCTGCTGAAGGGCTCCCTGTGCTACACGCGCCCGGTGGTGGACATGGGCTATACCGACACCGAGGACGCCATGGTGGGCACCAGCGGCAAGATGATACGGTCCAAGCTGTACATTGGCTTCGGCGTGTCCGGCGCGTCCCACCACGTCTGCGGCATGAAGGACAGCGGAACCATCATCAGCGTCAATACCAATGAGAAGGCGGAAATCTTCAATGTCTCCGATTACAAGTTTATCGGCGACAGCGGCGCGGTGCTGGATGAGCTGCTGGCGGCGTTAAAGAATTGACGCTCAAAGGCCCCGCCCGATCCAATCAGGCTGATTTTGGCTTGACAGGTCGGGCGGGGCTTTCCCGCTTTACGGGAGGAGCGGATCGTTTCGCTGTCTCAGCAGCTTTTGATAAGACCGGTCCATTCCAATTGCGCCCAATGGAGCCGTAATCAGGATAGACAGCACGGCGACAGACAAAACGATATTTCCGCAAGGCAGTCCGAGCGCCAGGGGGACAGAGCCGATTGCCGCCTGGACGGTGGCCTTTGGAAGATAGGCGATCATACAGTAAAGGCGCTCTTTACGGTTTAAATTCGTGCCAAGCATACACAGCCATACGCCCGCGCATCGGAACAGGAGACCTATCACGATCATCAATACCGCGCCAAGCCCGGCTTGCAGGGTGTAGCGGATATCCACCGCGGCCCCCACCAGCACGAACAGGATAACCTCAGCCGCAAGCCAGAGCTTGCCGTACTTTTCCCGCAGCCGGCCCGTCACCTTGGGGGTGCTTTTCATGGCGAGCACCAGGGCCATGCTCATGACCGCCAGCAGACCGGAGACCGCCGCGACGCCATCCAGCCAGTCCTCCACCGCAAGCAGGAGGAAGGAGACGCTCAGCACAAGGATGACTTTTACGCTGTTTCGGATCTGGCCCTGGTGCGCACAGCTCCACTCAAAAAACCACGCCAGGGCAGATCCCGCGGCCGCGCCAAGCAGGATGCCCAGCACAATGGAGATCGGGATATTGATGAATTCCGTAATCCGCGCGCCGTTTCCCTGCGCCATGCCCACAAATGTACTGAACAGAACAATGACAAACACATCGTCCAGCGACGCCCCGGCCAGGATCATCTGCGGGATTCCCTTGTCTGTGCCGTATCCCTCGTCCATCAGCTGCACCATCCGGGGCACGACCACTGCCGGGGAGACAGCGCCCAGCACCGCCCCCATGACCGCCGCTTCCACATGGTCGATGCGGAGGACAAACGGCGCGAACAGGACGAAAGCGAGTATCTCGAAAAGCGCGGGCAAAAAGGACATGAGTATGGCTGGACGGCCCACTTTTTTCAAATCCTCAAGGTTGAGCGACAGGCCGGCTCTGATGAGGATGATGACCAGCGCCATCTGACGCAGATCCGCCGAAACGCTGAGGATGGACGGGTCCAGCAGGTCAAGGACGCAGGGGCCCAGCAGAATGCCCGCCAGCAGCATGCCGATGATGCGCGGCAGCTTTATTTTTTGGAAAACAGACGCGAGGGACAGTCCGGCCAGGAAGATGAAAGCCAGCGAAGTCAACATAAAAATACCTCCTAAAATACGCAGAAAAGCCGATGCCTCCTGCGATGTCAAATCACAGAAGTCATCAGCTTTTACAAGCGGTTTAGGTTGCCCAAGGGAGAACCTCATTCCCTGCAGGTCATTATAGCCGTTTACCGCGCAAATTGCAAGAGCCGGTTAAGATTTTTTGCGCCAAAATTCAAAATTTAGCGGTGTTTTTCCACTTCAGCAAAAAAACGTATGGTCAAGGCGAATTTTTGAATATACGCCGGGACCACGGTTCCCTACAATATACAAAGCGGGCGGAAAATCCCGCCCCGCCTTTTGAGATGCCGGCTCAAATGTTTTCGCCCTTTTCCCGGTACTCGGTAGGCGTACATCCCGCCGTCTGGAGGAACACCGTGCAGAAATAGCTCCGGGAGCAGAAATGCAGCTTCTCTGAAATCTCCTGGATGCTGAGCTCGGTGGCCGCCAGAAGGAGCTTGGCCCGTTCCATGCGGGCGGCCTTGATATACTCGGTCACCGTGGTTCCCGTCTCCTCTTTGAACTTTCGGGAGAGGTAGTACTTGGAATAGCCCGCCTGCTGGGCCAGTGTTTCCATGGAAAGATCGTCCTCCACATGAAGCTCAATGTAGTCGCAGCAGGCGCGAATCCGGCGCGACACATCCGGATTGGTGCGGCACTTGTGTACCCGCTCAATGAAGTCGGCATACATGGTAAAACTGTATGCCCCGATCTGCTCGATGGAGGAACAGTCCTCCACGCTCTGGATATACTGGTCCCCCAGCCGATACGCCTGGTCGGGGGCCAGCCCGCCCGCGATGGCCTCCCGGACGCACAGGGAGGTGAATACGATCACCGAGGTCTTGGCCTGCCGCAGAGGATCGGTCCCCGTCACAGGGATGCCCCCGCTGACCGTTTGGCTGTTGTTCAGCGCCCATTTGTAGTTCAGGTCACCCTCCCGCACCATCCGCAGCAGCGCCCGCTCGCCCCGGTAGATGATATCGCGGTCCCGCATGGGTTTTGGATGGGGAGACGCCCCCAGCTTTTCAGCGGGCTGCCAGTAGATATCGCTGGCCCGAAGGGTCTCATCTGTGACACAGCAGTGGAGCATCAGCGCGTACTGCACCAGCAGGGGGCGCATGATGACCGAGAGCTGCTCCACCGCCCGCAGCAGCTTCTGGCTCCAGGAGGGGTAATGGGCAAACTGCTCGTAGTTGTGCAGCGCCCAGCGCATCCCGGTGATGGAGATATCCGTGGTGAGGATGGGCCCCAGCACATAGAGGCACTCCAATCTACCATTCAGCCGGCCGCCCACCGCCGCCCACTCCAATCCAATAGGAGAACCCAGCATCATGGGGGCGGCATCCCCCTCCAGGTGCTGCCAGGCCCGCTCGTAACAGCCAAAAGCGCAGAACGCCTCATGAAAAATATCGCGCTCCGGGCAGTTGGTATCCACCACCTGGCGCCCGGGCCCATAGCGCCAGAGATAGACCGGGTTTCCGCACAGCAGCTGGGTCCGAAATTGTGATACCCGTTCCTCGGTGGTCATGGGATAACGCCTCCTTCCGATTATTAGTATAACCTGTTTTTCAAAGCCGTGCAACCCGCCAATTTGGATCTATAACCGTTCTGAAAGGAGCACGATGATATGGCAAGCGCACAAATGGAAGCCTCAAAAAAGATGATGCGGGAGATGATGGCCCGGGGGCTGGCCCCCCGGTTTGACGGCTGCATCGACCCCGACCGCCTGCGCGCAGTGGTGCAGAGCGCTCAGGAGAGGATGCCCAGCGAGCCGGGAGTGAGCTTCCGCCCCTGTGAGCTGGGCGGGATTGAGGCGGAGCAGAGCCTGCCGGACAACGCCGGGGACAGCGCCGTCATCCTTTATATCCACGGCGGCGGGCTGATCTGCGGCAACGCCCGGACCAGCCGGGGCTACGCCTCCCTGCTGGCGGGGGAGACCGGGCTGCCGGTCTATTCCATCAGCTACCGCCTGGCCCCGGAGCATCCCTACCCCGCCGCGCTGGACGACTGCTTCGCCGCCTACCGCGCCCTGCTGGAGCTTCACCCCGGTCTGCCCATCTTCCTCATCGGGGAGAGCGGCGGCGCGTACCTGTCCATCGTGACGGCGCTGCGGGCCCGGGACGAGGGGCTGGCCATTCCGGCAGGGATCATCCCATACTCCCCGCCCATCGACTTCTCCGGGGCCATTGACCGGGATTTCCCAGGGAACAAGGATTTTACGGTGAGCCCCAACGGCCTGAACAGCCTGACGGATCTGTACTGCCGCGACCCGGAGCTGGTGCGCACCCCTTACGTCTCGCCCTACTATGCCGACTATGCCGGGATGCCGCCCATGCTGCTGGCCTGGGACCAGAGCGAGAGCCTGGCCCCCGACTCAGAGTGCCTGCGGGACAAGGCCCGGGCCGCCGGGGTGGAGGTGCAGGCCAAGAGCTACCCGGACTGCTTCCACGCCTTCGCCACCGGCGGGCGGGGGACGCCGGAAAGCCTGGAGGTGCTGAGAGATACCGCGGCCTTCATCCATCGGCACGCAAGGCCGCAGACATGAGGGGCCGCAGGATGCCGTGATGGAGAGAAGGTCATGGCAGCGATTACGCTTTCTAATGAGATCAGGCTGCCGTTCCCCGTGTTCAGAAGCAGCTGCATAAAGGTTTGCTGACGGGTGCGGTCAAGGAATAAGCGCACAGAGCCGAAAATTTGGATGGCGGCCGGTCAGCATTGTTTTTCAATGTATAGCCGGCAAGCAGCCCCGCCGCTGGCCGATCCGGCGGCGGGGCGAAACTTTAGGTAGGAGTGATATGGGCATGGACACAGCAAAAACGGCACTTGGTATCGAACTGGGTTCCACCCGGATCAAGGCGGTGGCCATTGACGGGTGCCACGCCCCGGTATCTTCCGGGGACTACACCTGGGCGTCCAGCTACGAGGACGGGGTGTGGACGTACAGCTTGGACGAGGTGTGGACGGGGCTGAAGGCGGCGCTGTCCGGGGTGGAAGGCCGGGAAAACGTGTGTGCCATGGGCGTGTCCGCCATGATGCACGGCTACCTGGCCTTTGACGCGGACTGGAGCCTGCTCACCCCCTTCCGCACCTGGCAGAACACCACCACCGGGCCCGCCGCAGCGGAGCTGTTCGGCTTCAACATCCCCCAGCGGTGGAGCATCGCACACCTCTATCAAGCAATCCTCAACGAGGAGGAACACGTGCCGCAAATCGCCCATATCACCACCCTGGCGGGGTATGTCCACTATATGCTCACCGGGGTGAACGCCGTGGGCGTGGGCGAGGCGTCCGGGATGTTTCCCATCGACAGCCAGATACTGGACTACGATGCGCAAATGCTGGAAAAATTCAACGCCCTGCCCGCCGTAAGGATCCAGCCCTGGACGCTGGCGGACATTCTGCCCAGGGTGCTCCCGGCGGGGGCGGACACGGGCACGCTCACCGAGGCGGGCGCGGCCCTGCTGGACGGCCTGCTCTCTCCCGGCATCCCCTTTGCGCCGCCGGAGGGCGACGCGGGCACCGGCATGACCGCCACCAACGCTGTGGCCCCCCGGACGGGCAGCGTGTCGGCGGGCACCTCCATCTTCTCCATGGTGGTGCTGGAAAAGCCGCTGTCCAGGGTGTACGAGGAGATCGACCTGGTGACCACCCCCGCCGGGGCCCCGGCGGCCATGGTGCACTGCAACAACTGCACCAACGACACCAACGCCTGGGCGGGGGTATTGCGCGAGGCGGCGGAGCTGTTCGGGGCGGAACCCAGCACCGATGAGCTGTTCACCCTGCTGTACAAAAAGAGCCTGGACGGCGAGGCGGACTGCGGCGGCGTCACCGTCTGCAACTACTTGGGTGGCGAGGGCGTGACCCATTTGGACGAGGGCCGTCCCCTGGTGGTGCGGACACCGAAGAGCAGATTTACCTTGTCCAACTTCTTCCGCGCCCAGCTCTACTCCGCCATGGCCACCCTGAAGATCGGTATGGATATCCTGGCGGCGGAGGGCGTCGCCATCGACTCCCTCACCGGCCACGGCGGGCTGTTCAAGACCCCGGGCGTGGGCCAGAAGTACATGGCCGCGGCCTGCAGCGCCCCGGTGGCCTGTATGGATACCGCCGGGGAGGGCGGGCCATACGGCATGGCCCTGCTGGCTGCTTACCGGGTGTGGAAAGAGGAGGGCGAGACGCTGGAAGACTACTTGAGCAAGCGCGTATTCGCGGGCGTGTCCGGCACCGCCGTCCGGCCGGACTGGGAGACGGCGGCGGGCTTCAACGCCTACATGGAGCGCTACAAAGCCCTGCTGGACGTGGAGCGCAGGGCGGTGGAGGTGCTGTAAATGCTGGAAGAACTGAAAAGAGCGGTCTGCGAGGCCAATCTGCTGCTGCCCAGGTGCGGCCTTGTCACCTTCACCTGGGGCAACGTGTCCGGGGTGGACCGGGAAAAGAGCTTGATGGCCATTAAGCCCTCCGGGGTGGAGTACGGCGGCATGACCGCCGACGACATGGTGGTGGTGAGCCTGGAAACAGGCAAAACAGTGGAGGGCAGATGGAAGCCATCCAGCGACACCAAGACCCACATCGAACTCTACAAAGCGTTCCCCGGCATCGGCGGCATCGTCCACACCCACAGCCCCCACGCGGTGGCCTGGGCCCAGGCCGGGGAGGACATTCCCTGCTTCGGCACCACCCACGCGGACTATTTTTACGGCCCCATCCCCTGCGCCCGGCACCTGACCCAGACAGAGCTGGAGGAGGGCTACGAGAAAAACACCGGCGCGGTGATCGTGGAGACCTTCCGGGAGCGGTGCATTGAGCCGTCTGCCGTCCCCGGCGTGATCTGCGCCAGCCACGGCCCCTTTGCCTGGGGGAAGGATGCCGCCCAGGCGGTGGAGCACGCGGCGGTGCTGGAGGAGGTGGCCAAAATGGCCCTGCTCACCCGGCAGGTGCGGCCCTCCGCCATCCCCGCGCCCCAGCGGGTTCAGGATAAGCACTATTTCTGCAAGCACGGCCCCGAGGCCTATTACGGGCAGAATTGAGGTAGAGACCATGCTTTACATTGGAATTGATTTAGGCACGTCGGCGTGCAAGCTGTTGCTGGTGGACGAGGGCGGCACGGTGCTCAGTGCGGTGACAAAGGAGTATCCTCTGTCCTTCCCCCGTCCTGGCTGGAGCGAGCAGAGCCCGGAGGATTGGTGGAACGCGGTGACAGAGGGCATCCCCGAATTACTCTGTGGCCGCGACGCCTCCCAGGTGGCGGGCATCGGCGCGGGGGGACAGATGCACGGGCTGGTGGCGCTGGATGAACACGATAACGTCATCTGCCCCGCCATCCTGTGGAACGATGGGCGGACGGCCAAAGAGGTGGACTACCTCAACGAAACCATTGGCCGGGACAGGCTGAGCCAATCCACCGCCAACATCGCCTTCGCGGGCTTCACCGCACCCAAGCTGCTGTGGATGCGGGAGCACGAGCCGGACTTGTTTGCGAAAACCCGCAGAATCATGCTCCCCAAAGACTACATCAACTACAAGCTCACCGGCGTCCACTGCACGGACTATTCGGACGCCTCCGGGACGCTGCTGCTGGACGTGGAGCATAAGCGTTGGAGCGCCGAGATGTGCGGGATTTGCGGCGCCACCGAGAACCAGCTCCCCAGGCTGTACGAGAGCTGGGAGGTGGTGGGGACGCTCAAGCCCGGCGCGGCCAAGGCCCTGGGCCTGCCCGCGTCCGTGAAGGTGTGCGCCGGGGCCGGGGACAACGCCGCGGCGGCGGTGGGCACCGGCACTGTAGGCGCGGGTGGTTGCAACATCTCCCTGGGCACCTCGGGCACCATTTTTATTTCGTCAGACCGATTCGGCGTAGACCCCGGCAACGCCCTCCACGCCTTCGCCCACGCCGACGGCGGCTGGCACCTGATGGGCTGTATGCTGTCCGCGGCGTCCTGCAACCAGTGGTGGTGCGGGGACATTTTGGGCACAAAGGACTACCCGGCGGAGCAAAAGCCCATTGGCAAGGACAAATTGGGCCGCAATTCAGTATTTTTCCTGCCCTACCTGATGGGGGAGCGCTCCCCCATCAACGACACCGACGCCCGGGGCGCCTTTGTGGGCATGGGCATGGATACCGCCCGCGCCGACCTCACCCAGGCGGTGCTGGAGGGGGTGGCCTTCGCCATCCGGGACAGCTTTGAGGTGGCGAAAAGTCTGGGCGTGTCCATCCCCCGCTCCACCCTGTGCGGCGGCGGCTCCAAGAGCCCGCTGTGGCGGACGACCCTGGCCAATGTGCTGGGCATCCCCCTGGATCTGCCCCAAACCGAGCAGGGGCCGGGCTACGGCGGAGCCATGCTGGCCATGGTGGGCTGCGGAGCTTTTGAGAGCGTCCAGACCGCCTGCGGCGCGCTGGCGCGCGTGGCGGGCACGGTGGAGCCGGACGGGGAACTCACCGCCCGGTATGAGGAGCAATACCGCAAGTTCCGGGCCATCTACCCGGCGCTGAAAAACGTGTTCCCTATCTTGAAATAAGGAGAGATCGTTATGAAAAATATCCCTGATGTGAAGCTTGGCCTGATTGCCGTCTCCCGGGACTGCTTCCCCGTCGCCCTGAGCGAGCGCCGCCGGGTCGCCATTGCCGCCGCCTATGACGGTGAGCTGTACGAATGCCCCGTCACAGTGGAGAACGAGCTGGATATGCTGAAAGCCGTGGCCGATGTAAACACCGCGGGCTGCAATGCCCTGGTGGTGTTTCTGGGCAATTTCGGCCCCGAGACGCCGGAAACCCTCATTGCCAAGCACTTTGACGGCCCCTGTATGTTCGCGGCCGCCGCCGAGGGGGACGGCGACCTCATCAACGGCCGGGGCGATGCCTACTGCGGGATGCTCAACTGCTCCTACAACCTGGAGATGCGGCATTTGAAGGGCTACATCCCCGAGTACCCCGTGGGCACCGCTGACGACATTGCCAGGATGATTGCGGACTTTGTGCCCATCGCAAGGGCGGTCATCGGCGTGAAGAACCTGAAAATCATCACCTTCGGCCCCCGGCCCCAGGACTTTTTCGCCTGCAACGCCCCCATCAAGGGTCTGTATGAGCTGGGCGTGGAGGTGGAGGAGAACTCCGAGCTGGACCTGCTGGTGAGCTACCAGGAGCACGCGGGCGACCCCCGCATTCCCAGTGTTTGCGCCGAGATGGCGGCGGAGATGGGCGAGGGCCGGTTCTACCCGGATTTGGGGGAGCGGATGGCCCAGTTTGAGCTGACCCTGCTGGACTGGGCGGAGAACCACAAGGGCTCCCGGAAGTATGTGGCCTTCGCCGACAAGTGCTGGCCCGCCTTCCCCAGGCAGTTCGGCTTCGAGCCCTGCTATGTGAACTCCCGGCTGGCCGCCCGGGGCATCCCCGTGGCCTGCGAGGTGGATATCTACGGCGCGCTCAGCGAGTACATCGGGGCCTGCGTCAGCGGCGACGCCGTGACCCTGCTGGACATCAACAACTCCGTCCCGGCGCAGATGTGGGAGGAGCAGATCAAGGGGAAGCACGATTATCAGCTCACCGACACCTTCATGGGCTTCCACTGCGGCAACACCCCCGCCTGTAAGCTGTGCGCGGACCGGGCGGTGAAGTACCAGCTGATCCAGCACCGTCTGCTGGAACCCCAGGACAGCGACCCGGACTTCACCCGGGGCACCCTGGAGGGGGACATCGCGCCCAGCGACATCACCTTCTACCGCCTCCAGTGCGACAGCGAGGGCAATCTGCGCTCCTACATCGCCCAGGGGGAGGTGCTCCCTGTGGCAACAGGGAGCTTCGGCGGCATCGGCGTGTTCGCCATCCGTGAGATGGGCCGCTTCTACCGCCATGTGCTCATCCAGAAGCGCTACCCCCACCACGGCGCGGTGGCCTTTGGCCACTACGGCAAGGCGCTGTTCGAGGTGTTCAAGTTCCTGGGCGTCCAGGATATCGCCTACAACCAGCCCAAGTCCCTGCCCTATCCCACGGAGAATCCTTGGAATTGAGGCGGCGGCATGACGGCAGAAGAAGAAAAGGCCCTGCAAGCTATGGCTTGCAGGGTTCGGATGGGCGTGCTCACCGCCACCCACGGGGCCAAGGCGGGGCACCCCGGCGGCAGCCTGTCCGCCGCCGACGTGTTCACCTACCTGTACTTCAAGGAATTGAACATCGACCCCGCCGATCCCCAAAAGCCGGATCGTGACCGCTTCGTGCTGTCCAAGGGGCACACCGCCCCGGGGCTGTACTCAGCTTTGGCCTACCGCGGCTTTTTCCCGGTGGACGACCTGCCCACCCTGCGGCATATCGACAGCTATTTGCAGGGCCACCCCAATATGAATACTGTCCCCGGCGTAGATATGTCCACCGGCTCACTGGGACAGGGCATCTCCTGCGCCTGCGGCATGGCGCTGGGTCTGAAAAAGCGGGGCAGCGCCGCCCGGGTGTATACCCTGCTGGGCGACGGCGAGATGCAGGAGGGCCAGGTCTGGGAGGCGCTGATGTTCGCCGCCCACTACAAGCTGGACAACCTGTGCGTCCTCGTAGACCACAACGGCCTCCAGATCGACGGCCCCAACGAAAAGGTGATGGGGCTGGGCTCCATCCCGGACAAGCTGCGGGCCTTTGGCTTGGATGTGTTCCAGATCAGCGGCCACGATTTCCAGAGCATGGAGGGGGCCTTCGAGGTCGCCCGGCAGACAAAGGGCAAGCCCTGTGCCGTCGTGCTTGAGACCACCAAGGGCAAGGGCGTGAGCTACATGGAGGGTCAGGTGGGCTGGCACGGCAAGGCCCCCAACGATGAGGAGTACGCCCGGGGCATGGCGGAGCTGAGCGCTCAGCTGGCGGAACTGGAGGCGGTTTGAAATGGCAGATGTGAAAAAAGTCGCCACCCGGCAGAGCTACGGCGAGGCGCTGAAGGAGCTGGGCGCGGCCCATCCCGACGTGGTGGTGCTGGACGCCGATCTGGCCAACGCCACCAAGACGGAGATATTCAAGAAGGCGTTCCCCGACCGCCATTTTGACTGCGGCATCGCGGAGAGCGACATGATGTGCGTGGCGGCGGGGCTGGCCACCACAGGGTATGTGCCCTTTGTCAGCAGCTTTGCCATGTTCGCGGCGGGGCGGGCCTTCGAGCAGGTGCGCAACTCCATCGGCTACCCCCATTTGAACGTAAAAATAGGCGCCACCCACGGCGGCATCTCCGTGGGCGAGGACGGCGCTTCTCACCAGTGCTGCGAGGACTTCGCGCTGATGCGCTCCATCCCCGGCATGGTGGTGATGTCCCCGGCGGACGACGTGGAGGCCAGGGCCATGGTGCGGGCGGCCTACGAGCACAGCGGCCCGGTGTATATGCGGTTCAGCCGGTACGGCGCGCCGGTGATCCACGACCCGGACAGCTTCACCTTTGAGATCGGCAGGGGCGAGGTGCTCCGGGAGGGTACGGACGTGGCCCTCATCGCCAACGGGCTGCTGGCGGCGGAGGCGCTGGAAGCGGCCAAGCTGCTGGCGGAACAGGGCATCAGCGCCCGGGTGATCGATATGGCCACCGTCAAGCCTATGGACGAGGAGCTGGTGTTGAAAGCGGCCAGGGAATGCGGCAGGATCGTCACCTGTGAGGAGCACTCCGTCATCGGCGGGCTGGGGGAGGCGGTGTGCGCTGTCATTGCCCAGCAAGGCCTGCCCTGCCCCGTGGAGCGGGTGGGCGTCAACGACGAATTTGGACACTCCGGCCCCGCCGGGGAGCTGCTGGAGCAGTTTGGGCTGTGCGCGGGGCATATCGCTGCGGCTGCGGAAAACCTGGGTCAAAGATTGTAGGGCGAGATGATATGTGACAGCAATAGCGTCTAACACAGGCCGCCTTGTTTTGTCCTGATTTATATTCTGCCGAAAAAGGACTTGCGGGGGAAGGGGGGAAAAGTTATAATAGGCCCAACCAAAAGGATAGAACAAAGGGGGCCCGCTCATGTACGACAAGCACTTGGACACGTTTATCCAGACAGCTGATTCCGGCAGTTTTCTCAAGGCGTCTGAAAAAATGTTCATCTCCGCCAACGCCATCACCAAGCAGATCAGCCTGCTGGAGGAGCGGCTGGAAGTGAAGCTGTTCCACCGCAGCCCCCAGGGGCTGGCCCTCACCGAAGCCGGACAGCTCATTTACAGTGAGGCGAAAAAGATGATCCGCCACTCGGACATGGTGCTGCGCAAGGCCAAAGAGCTGGGGGCGCCCAGGCAATTTACCATCCGCATCGGCGTGTCCCTGATGAACCCTGCCAATCTGCTGCTGGAGCAGTGGGGCCGGGCCGCCGCCGGCCATCCCGGCATCCGACTGGAGATCGTCCCCTTTGAGGACACGGTGGAGGCGTTCCGCGAGGTTCTGGACCACCTGGGGCAGGTCATCGACGTGATCTCCTGTCCCTATGAGACAAATTTCTGGGGAGACCGCTATCAGTCCTTTCACCTGAAGGACCTGCCGCTGTGCGTGGCCTGCTCCAGAAGCCATCCGCTGGCGTCCAGGGACAGGCTGACGGTCCGGGACCTGTATGGCCAGACCCTGTGGATGGCGGAGCGGGGGGGGCGCGGATTACCAGGACCGGGTGCGGGAGGATCTGGAGAAAAACCACCCGGACGTCCGCATCAAGGATCGGATGTATCTGAACATCGGCGGGTTCAACGAGCTGGTGGCGTCCCAGGACCTGGCTCTCTCCGCCCCGTGCTGGAGCGGGGTACACCCCCTGCTGGCCACCATCCCCGTGGTGTGGGAGCACACCCTGCCCTACGGCCTGATCTTCGCAAAAAATCCCCCCCAGGAGGTCATGCGCTTCATCATGGCGGTGGGCCAGATCAACGAGACTGTGTGACAGCTGGAAAAGCCCCGCCGCCGGCGGGGCTTTTCTGTGCTTTCGGTATTTGCGGCCGGGGGGCGGCAGCGAGTGCAGCGGCGGCGCGGTCATCACCAATGAGGAGCTGAAGGGGAAGGCCGGGCGGAATTATCCCAAGCTGAACAACGCTGTTCTGCTTTGCCGATTCTGTTTGTCATATTCTCAGACGGCCGGCATTGCAGCAGGCCGCGGCCCATTTGTCAAGCTCAAAATTGATTCGTCTCGATTTTCTTTCCCAACGCGCTTTTTCGCCGGGGCTGTGGTATAATCGGTTCAAATGATTGAACAAAAGGAGGGGAGCGCCTTGCCTGTGCGGGTGGAGGAGGTCCGGCGGCTGGCGGAGGAGTTCGAGAGCTGCCAAAAAATCCTGCTGGCATTGGGGGACGAGAACCGTCAGCACCTCATGCTGGAGATGATGCGCATAGAGGACTGCGGCGGCGTCCGGGTGGGAGAGATCACGGAGAAAACGCACCTCTCCCGTCCGGCTGTGTCGCACTACATTCAAATTTTGAAGGACGCCGGTATTTTGAAGCGGCGCCGGGAGGGGACGAAAAACTATTATTACTTCGACGCAGATCTGGCGGCAATGAACCGGCTGATCTATATGCTGGAGCACGCCAGAGATATCATGGAGTGGCTTCCGAATCGGAGCGAAGCATGGTATGAAGGCGCGGGCGGCTTTGCCGGCAGGCCCACATAATGGGCGCTGAAACAGAATCGAATGGAGGAAACGGTATGGATTTGATGGAAGCGATGCGGGCGCGGCACAGCGTCCGGCAGTACAAGGAGCGGCCCTTGGACCAGGAGGCCGCCGCGGCGCTGCGGGCGGAAATTGAGGCCTGCAATAAAGCGGGCGGGCTGCACATCCAGCTGGTCACCGATGAGCCCAAGGCGTTCAGCGGCTTTATGGCCCACTATGGAAAGTTCAGCGGCGTGACCAATTACATCGCCATGATCGGCCCGAAGGGGCCCGGGCTGGAGGAGCGGTGCGGCTGCTATGGAGAGCGGCTTGTTCTGCTGGCGCAGACGCTGGGCCTGAACACCTGCTGGGTCGCCATGACTTACAGCAAGGTGCCCTCCGCCTTTTCCCTGGACCCGGGAGAGAAGCTGTGCATCGTGATCGCCCTGGGCTATGGGAAAAATCAGGGCGCGGCCCACGCCTCCAAGCCCGCGGAGGCGGTGACGGAGACGGACGGACCCGTGCCCGACTGGTTCCGGGCGGGCGTGGAGGCCGCGCTTTTGGCCCCCACGGCCATGAACCAGCAGAAATTCCGCTTTTTCCTGAAAGACGGGAAGGTGTCCGCCAAGGCCGGGGTGGGCTTTTACAGCAAGATTGATCTGGGTATCGCAAAGTATCACTTTGAGCTGGGGGCGGACAAGCCGGGGCTGACGTGGGCTGAATGAGCCTGCCGGCTGGGATTCCCCCTCCCGCAGGCATTTGGATGAGGGAGCGTCCGCCACGAAGCTTTGGGCAGCGGCGGAAAACAGGAGGGACGGGCGGCTGCGGCCCGTCCCTCTTCGCTTGTGGAAAACACGCCGCGGGCACCATCCTTGACTTGAATTTAAAAAGAGAATATCATAATAAAAAGCGGTTTGTCCGGAGAAGGCGGAGGCCCGGCCGGCAAGCAGAACGGTTAAGGGGGGAGCCGGCATGGGTTTAAATACGGAGGAGCTGTTCAAGGACAGGGCTGGCAGCAAAAGGGACCGGGATGTCTTGGCACGGGAATTGCTTGCCGCTGTGGGCCAGGGGAGCGAAGCCGTGAAAAAGCTCCTGTTTGGCGGGGCAAAGCCGGAACTGTACTCTGATCACGGCTCATACAGACAGGGAATGCATGACCATTGTGATGGGCTGAAAAACAGCAGGGTGACGGAAAAGAGAATCTGCAAATGCCTCTATTATAGGAATGGAAAATACTATGATCCTGACGCGTGCCGGAGATGCGGATACGCGCATGAAGGCAGATTTCAAATTGTCGGCCGCTATCAAATCACGGATTATGAGGTCCCGGCCTATTATTATGGGACGGGGATCGGTGAGATTGACTTGGTCGTCAGCGACGGGGAGACAAAATACGCTGTGGAAGTAAAGCCCCCGGAAGGGAACCCGGAAACTCTGCTTCGGATGATTGCCGAGATCATGACCTATACCATAGGGTACCCGGAGGGGCAGTACCACAGGGCAATCGCCTTTTTCGAGGGGACGGCTCAGGCGCAAGAATTTGCCGGTGACGCAGAGAAGGCGGGCGGCGTAATAAAAGAAATACTGGAAAAGGCGGATATCGCGGTTTTCTGCTTTAAAAAAGCGGGCGGCAGGACATATGAGCTCTGTAAACTGTGACCCTCCGGGGATGTGATCACCCCGGCGGGGATTTTCGCTTTGAGGGGGGATTGGGCGCGGACATGCGGCAGGGCTGATTCAGGCCTGCTTTTTGAAGCAGCTGGACTGGCGGATGATGAGCCGGACGTCGATTTCCACATCCTCGCAGGCGCGGCTCAGATCAATGAAGCCCAGCAGCTCGGGGTCAAACTCCACGTGGAACTCGTCCAGGGCCTGCCTGGCCCCGATGTACTGTCGATGCCCGCATAGGGGCCGGCCAGAAGGGGCTGGTCCAGGTAGGGCTGGAGGTCCTGGGCGGAGGAAAAGGCGCTGCCGAACATCCCGACCAGGAGGGCGATCCGCCGGTGGCCCATTTCCAGCAGATGCCGGGTGGCCAGATAGCCCCCCCCCTTCGGTGATTGAAATATACATGGGTCCGGCCCTCTATCATATCACGGCAGGAGCACACCACGGCGGGGGTGTTGGCGAAGCTGTGCTGAAAAGCCTCCAGGTCCGGCTTGCTGATGGAGCAATAGATGACGCCGTCCACACCCGCCTCGGCCAGCTGCCGGAACTGCGCGGGCTCGTCATAGACGCCGCCCTTCCGGGAGATGAGGGCCATGGCGTCATGCACCTTTTGGACATATTCCGGCGCCACATTTGCTGGGGCGAGATAACGTAACCGATTTTGAATGGTAGCATACATGATTTTGCGGCTGCTTTCAAGGTGCGCGCCGCGATCCTCCGCCTCGGCGTTCACCTTGCCGCACAGTGTGAGCTCTGAAGGCCTGCCGGAGGACAGACGGGCGCCCCCGGCCAAAGCCGGGGGCGCGTTTTTCGCACCGAAGTACGGGCCTCTTATTTATCGTCCTGCGCCAGCAGTTTTTCGATGGAGACCAGCTTGACGCAGAGGGCGAAGATCTCCATGGCCGTGCGCAGGTCCTCCTGGGATGGATAGGTGGGGGCAATTCGGATATTGCTGTCATGGGGGTCCCTGCCGTAAGGATAGGTGGCGCCCGCCCCGGTCATCACCACGCCGGCCTTTTTCGCCCTGGCTACGATTTCCTTGGCGCAGCCTTCAAGGGAGTCAAAGGAGATGAAGTACCCTCCCTTGGGCGTTGTCCACGTTCCGATGCCCAGACCGCCCAGCTCGCTCTCCAGAGTGCCGGCGACGATCTCAAATTTGGGGCGGAGAATATCCGCGTGGCGGCGCATATGCTCAACCAGGCCGTGGATATCGCCGAAGAACCGCACATGGCGGAGCTGGTTTACCTTGTCATGGCCAATGGTCTGGATGGCCAGCTGTGTTTTGATGTCCTCCATATTGTTCGGAGAGGTGGCGATGGCCGCCAGCCCGGAGCCGGGGAAGCTGATCTTGGAGGTGGAGGCGAATTTATACACCAGATCCGGATTTCCCGCCCGCTTGCACTCCGCCAGGATTTCGATCAAGTGGTCCTGGTCGTGGTCATACAGGTGATGTACGCCGTAAGCGTTGTCCCAGTAAATGCGGAAATCCTTTGCGGCGGGCTTCAGCCGGGCAAACCGGCGGACGGTGTCATCCGAGTAAGAAATCCCCTGGGGATTGGAGTATTTGGGCACGCACCAGATGCCCTTGATGGCGTCGTCGGAAGCCACCAGCTCCTCCACCATGTCCATGTCCGGGCCCGTGGGGGTCATGGGCACATTGATCATCTCGATGCCGAAGTACTGCGTAATGGAAAAATGGCGGTCATATCCCGGAACGGGGCACAGGAATTTGACCTTGTCCAGCCTGCACCAGGGAGTGCTTCCCATAACGCCATGGGTCATGGACCGGGAGATGGTGTCGTACATCACATTCAAGCTGGAATTTCCATAGATGATGATGCTGTCGATGGGATTTTCCATCATGTCGCCAATGAGCTCTTTGGCCTCCCTGATTCCGTCCAAAACGCCGTAGTTCCGGCAGTCGGTGCCGTCCTCACAGGTGAGATCGTCGTTGCTGCTCAGCACATCCATCATGCCCATGGACAGATTCAGCTGCTCGGTGCAGGGCTTTCCCCGGGCCATGTTTAAGTTCAGGCCCCGCCCCTGATATTCCCTATATTCAGCTTTCAGCTGGGCGCGCAGGCTCTTCAGCTCTTCTTTGGTCAGTTCCGCGTATGGTTTCATTTCGTTCTCCTTTCAGTTTGCCGCCATCACTATCTATTTATATCGCATTTTCGGGATTAACACAAGCCCTTTGTGGCGCGGCGCCGATTTTTTTGCGTTTCCCGCGGCGCATCGGCCAGCCTGACGGCCGCCATAGAGGAGCGTTGTGGAGAAGCCGGACGGCTTTTTGCGGACTCCCGCTGAAACCGGCGGTGAAATTCCCGGCGGGACAATGAATTTCGGGTCTTGACCGATTTGGTCAACGGCGGTATGGTGGGAGTGAAAGGAGGGAGCGCCATGAACCCGAAATTCTTCCAGCTCCCCGAGGAGCGCCAGGACCTGATCCGAAACAGCGCCATGGTGGAGTTCGGAGGCGGTACGTTCAAGAAAACGTCGGCGGACTCCATCGCCAAGCGGGCGGGGGTGTCCAAGGCTCTGCTGTTCCACTATTTCAAGGACAAGCGGGAGATGTACCTCTACCTGTTCCAGTACGCCATCGACGAGTGCGTGGAGATTTTCAACCGGCACATTTTGAAGGCCGCCTATTTCAAAGAGACGGATTTTTTTCTGATCCTCGAAAAGGGCCAGAAGGTGAAGATGGACATGGTGCGCCGCCATCCGGGGCTGTTCCGCTTCGTCATGCGGGCCTACTACGAGCGGGACAGCGTGCTCACCCCCAAGCTGCGGAAAAAGCTGGACGACGTGCTGGTCCAGACCACCGACAGCTTTCTTGCCCGGGCGGATCTTTACAAGTTCAAGGACGGGGTGGACCCCCGGGCGGTGGTGCGGCTGCTCACCCTGTCTGCCGAGGGGATGCTGGCCGAGACGGGGGCCTATACGGCGGAGGAAATCGAGACGCTGTTTGTGGAGTACCAGAAGTATGCGCAAATGCTGCAGCAGAATCTCTATAAGGAGGAATACCTGTGATCCAGATCGACCATCTCACCAAAACCTACGGGAAAGCCAGGGGGGTGACGGACCTGACCCTCCGCGTCCCCGAGGGGGGCTGCTTCGGCTTCATCGGCCCCAACGGGGCGGGAAAGTCCACCACCATCCGGACCCTGCTGGGCCTTCTCTCCCCCACCGCCGGGTCGGCCAGGGTGCTGGGGCTGGACTGCGTCCGGGAGCGGAAGGCCATCCTGGCCCAGGTGGGCTACATGCCCTCCGAGGCCATGTTCTATCCGGACATGCGGGTGTCGGAGGTGATCCGGCTGTCCGCCGATCTGCGCAAAATGGACTGCCGTACCCAGGCCGCCGCCCTGTGCGAGGCGCTGGAGCTGGACGTCAAAAAGCGCGTCCGGGAGCTGAGCCTGGGCAACCGGAAAAAGGTGTCCATCGTGTGCGCCATGCAGCACCGGCCCCGGCTGTACATCCTGGACGAGCCCACCAGCGGCCTGGACCCCCTGGTCCAGCGGGCCTTCTGGTCCGAGCTGGAGGCGCGGCGGAAAGAGGGGGCCACCGTGTTCCTGTCCTCCCACGTGCTCTACGAGGTGCAGCGGTACTGCGACCGGGCGGCCATCATCCGGGAGGGGCGGCTGGTGGTGGAGGGGACCACGGAGGAGCTGGACATTGAGAACAAATTCTTCGACTACTACGAGGGGAGGGTGGCGCCATGACCATTTTTCGCAAGGAACTGCGCTCCGGCGCCGTGAGCTTTCTGATATGGTCCGCCGTGGTGGGCGGGCTGATGGCGGTGTGCGTGGGGCTGTATCCGTCCATATCCGGCTCCATGGAGGATGTGTCCGCCCTGTTTGCCGGGATGGGGGATTTTTCCGCCGCCTTTGGGATGGACAAGCTGCAATTCGGCACCATTCTGGGCTTCTACGGCACGGAATGCGGCAATATCCTGGGCCTGGGCGGGGCGTTTTTCGCCGCCCTCACCGCCATGGGCCTGCTGGCGGGGGAGGAGGGGGGCCACACGGCGGAATTCCTGCTCACCCACCCCGTCGGCCGCCTGCGGGCGGCGGGGGAAAAGCTGGCTGCGCTGTTCGTCCTGGTGCTGGGGCTGAATCTCGTCTGCTTTGCCTGCGGCGCGGGGGGCATCCTGCTCATCGGGGAGGAGGCGGACTGGGGAGACCTGCTGCGCTACCACGGCGCGCTGCTGCTGATGCAGCTGGAGATCGGCGGGCTGTGCTTCGGGCTGTCGGCGCTGCTGCGCCGGGGCGGTGTGGGGCTGGGAATGGGCCTCACCGCCCTGCTGTACTTCGCGGGCCTGCTCCTCAACCTGGACCAGGGGCTGGACTGGCTGCGCTTTGTCACGCCGTACTACTACGCCGACGCCGCCCGGCTGTTCGCCGGAGAGACCCAGGCGGCCCCGGTGCTGGCGGGGTGTGTGCTGGGGGCGCTGGGCATGGGCTTCGGCCTGTGGTGGTATGGGCGGAAGGATATCGCGTAGGATGGGGCTGCCCCGGGCATTTGCCTGCCAAAACATGTTTCCCGCTTGAAACCGGGCGCGCTCCGTACTATACTGGAGAGAGCGGGCGGAAGAGTGCGCCCAATCCAAGGCCGGAGGGAAGGGCTATGTGGGCGGAGAACAAGGTGCGGATCATTGACATCGCGGACGAGCTGGGCGTCAGCACCGCCACCGTGTCCAACGTGATCCATGGCAAGACGAAAAAAATATCGGCCCGGACGGTGAAGCGGGTGCAGGAAAAGCTGGAGGAGCGGGGCTATATCCCCAATATGGCGGCCACCCTGCTGGCCCAGAACAACTCGCGCATCATCGGCGTGGTAGTGAAGGATCACGAGAAATACAAGGGGCGGCTGCTGACGGACCCCTTTGTGGCCTCCTCGCTGAACTATCTGTCCGACGAGATAGAGCGCAGCGGCTGGTTCATGATGGTGAAGAAGGCCCATGATATCATGGAGGCGGCCAAATTCGCCTCCATGTGGAACATGG
Organism: uncultured Oscillospiraceae bacterium; assembly: GCA_910584835.1. Taxonomy (GTDB): domain Bacteria; phylum Bacillota; class Clostridia; order Oscillospirales; family Oscillospiraceae; genus Enterenecus. Next base: position 58,255 of record CAJUEG010000001.1, read on the forward strand.
ACGGCATGGTGCTGCTCAGCTTCTGCGCCGACGAGTACCAGCGCCTCCGGGACAGCATCCGCATCCCCTTCGTGGTGTACGACGGGTATTTTGAAAACCGGGGCCGCATCTGCAACATCCGCATCGACGACCGGGACGGCGGGCGGCAGATGGGGCGGCACCTCCGGGAGCTGGGGCACCGGGCGGTGCTGTGCGTGGCGGACAACCGGGAGTGCATGGACCTGGAACGGTATGAGGGATTGTGCGAGGGGCTGGGGTTCCCGGCGGATTTCCTGACCATCCCCATGCCGGAGGCGGAGCGGGAGCGCTTCTACCGGGACCATCTGGACGAGCTGCGCCGCCACAGCGCCATATTCGCCGTGTCCGACTATTACGCGGCCGATTTGATGCGGTTTTTGCAGCGGTCCGGGGTAAAGGTGCCGGAGGAGGTGTCCGTCGCCGGGTTTGACGATGGGGATATCTGCCGCCAGGTGGTCCCCGCCCTCACCTCCGTCCGTCAGGACGCGCCGGAGCGCGCCCGGGAGGCGGTGCGGCTGCTGAAGCGGATGAAGGCGGACCCGGCGTTTTTTGAGGACGCGCTCATGCCGGTGGAGCTGGTGAAGCGGGACAGCACCGGCAGGTTACGTCATTAACCCGGCGGATTACGCGATTAACCTATTGAAATCACCCGCCTTTCCCGGTATGCTTTCGGGGAAGGCGGGTGATTTTGTGAAAGAGAAGGGCTTTTTGAGCGCGGTGATCGGCATCGCCGTCCCGGTGGGGCTGCAATCCATGCTGCAATCCTCCTTCGCCATGGTGGACCAGCTGATGGTGGGCCAGCTGGGCAGTACGGCGGTGTCCGCGGTGGAGGTGGCGGGCCGCCCGGCGTTTATCTACTCCGTGGCGGTGGGGGCCATGGCGGCCATCGCGGGGATCATGATCTCCCAGTACCTGGGCATGAAGGACAGGGAGATGGCGGACCGCAGCCTTTGGGTAAACCTGGGGGCGGTGCTGGCGCTGGGCGGGCTGTTCACGGCTGTGTGCCTGGCGCTGCCGGGGCAGATCGTGGGGCTGTACATCAAGGACGATCCGGCGATTCTCGGCGCGGGGCGGGACTACCTGACGCGCATCGTCTGGACGTACCTCCCCATGGGCGCGTCCTCCGTACTGGCGGTGATGATCCGGTGCATGGACCGGGCCGCCTGGCCGCTGGCGGCGGGGATCGCCTCCGCCGCGGTGAACACAGGGCTGAACTATGTCCTGATTTTCGGGCGGCTGGGCTTTCCCGCGCTGGGCGTCTCCGGTGCGGCCATTGCCAGCGTTGTCTCCCAGCTGGTCAACCTGCTGCTGATCCTGCTGATGTTCCGCCGGGTTCAGGGGAAGGCCGCCCGCCGGCCCTCCCTGTCCCTGGGGGCGGAGGGCCGGCGGCAGTACCTGGCCATGCTCCTCCCCCTGCTGGCCACCGAGCTGCTGTGGAGCCTGGGTCAGAACGTGAACACCTTCATCTACGGCCACCTGGAGCAGGGCGACCTGGCCGCCATGTCCATGACCGGCCCCATCCAGGGGCTGTTTATCGGGGCGCTGAGCGGCGTGTCCCAGGCGGCGGGCATCCTCATCGGCAAGCGCCTGGGCGCGGGGGAGTATGACCAGGCGTACCGGGAGGCCAAAAAGCTGGTGTGGTACGGCCTGGCGGGCTCGCTGGGGCTTTCGGCGCTGCTGCTGGCGCTGCGGGGGCCCTATGTGCAGCTCTACCGGGTGGAGCCCGGCGTGCGGGAGGCGGCGGCGGGGCTGCTGGCGGCTTTCGCGGTGCTGGCGCCGGTGAAGGTGGCCAATATGATCTTGGGCGGCGGAGTGGTGCGCAGCGGGGGAAAGACCGCCTATATTATGGTCATCGACATCGTGGGCACCTGGCTGGTGGGGGTCCCGCTGGGGCTGATCACCGCGTTCGTGTTCCGCCTGCCCGTGGTGTGGGTCTATTTCATCCTGTCCCAGGAGGAGCTGGTCAGGCTGCTGATGACGGTGGCCGTGTTCCGGCGCAGGGGCTGGATGAACAGCCTGAAGACCGGGCGGGCCCAGGGCGGAGCCGGTTCGTAGCCTGCCTGCCGGGTCAGCCCTGGGCGGACGCGGTTCCGAGGTCCTTCAGCGCCTCCAGCGTGCCGTCCAGGTTTTCCCTGTGCCAGTTTTTGAAGCTGCCGGCATACATGGTGGCGTAGACGCCGGAACTCCGCAGGCTGCTCAGCTCTGCTTGCTGAGTGGTCAGGCGGATGGTGTCCGACCCGGTGTGGATGGTGATGACCGTGTTGAGCAGGTCGTCCCTCAGCTCCACCGACTGGATGTCCTCATAGGGAAGCGCCAGGGATACGTCTTTGCGCAGGTTGCCCCACGTGGTGTTGAAGGGGAGCAGGACAATCTCGTGTTCACACATCTGGAGAACATAAAATTCCGAGTTAAAAAACGCCGCAAATTGTTCGCTCAGGTTTTCCGGGGCGTATTTGACGATGATGCAGCGGTCCTCCAGAGGCTCGTATCCGGCCCCTTGGATAAATTTTTTGACTTCCTTTGCCATGGTAGATACCTCCAAGTTGTTAAAGTTCATTTTGACGCGGACAGACGGGATGCAGTCGGTGTTCAATCTTGTTTCCGGTGAGGATGTTTACAGTCTTTGCCTTTGCCGGGGACGGCGGTGGACAAGCCGTTTTCCCGGCAAAACCTGCCGCTCATGTTCCGCATGCCGTAATATTGGTTCTCATTTCTCAAAAACTGCAAAACCACATTCATAAGGATGGTCGCAATACACACTTTCTCGCTTATCAGTTAATATACTTCTCAGTATAAGCTGAAAATCTCCGCCACCTGATAAAATCATGTATTCTGCCGCAAAAAACAGCAGCAGCTGATTTGTCATCACCGCGGCCACCGCGCCCCCGCCTCCTAAAACTAATGTAGGCATAGCAACCCCCAAGAGATATTGCCATTTCTTCAGCGGATTTGAACAAGTGCAGTATGGAGAAAAACTGTTCCAAATAATTCCAAAACCAATCGCATGAAAATGATTTCTTGCAAAAATCGCCCAGGTAATTCCATGTATCAGCTCATGCAGAATGATTAGACATGAAATAAGCACAATCAATGCTACAAGAAACCCCCACGAAAGACAATCCAAATCAAAACCATTCACATGATAGTACATCCAAAATACTAAAGCCATAAACGGAAACATGACGAAAAGAGCTAAATACTTTGCTTTTTGCGTATTGATCATCACATTCTTCATTTTATATCCTTTTTGCTGCATTTCAGAGCTTAATTTTTCAAAGTCATTTTTACGTTTCAATTCTTTTTCTGTTAATTTTCTTTTGTCTTTATCCATACTTAACTCCTCCAAATTCCGGTCTGCCTATTTTTGGAATGCGTCTGCCGCCCGTCCGCTTTCCGCCGCCATTTCCTCGATCCGGCTGACTAGATCCGCGTACCGTTATACTGCATTCCCTGGAACGGATTACCTCACGGGGGTGACGAGGGGCTTGCCGTCCGCATCCACCAGGACGGTCATCCCAGTGCCGCTCATCTTGCTGTGGGAGCCCAGCGCGTAATTGACGCCGGTCTCCGTATCAACGATGATCTTTACCACATTGACGAGGCCCTGGTTATAGACCTCCACAAAGCGTTCCTTTGCCATAACGTTTCCCTCCTTTCCTGTCCCTCCTGTCTGCGAGGGGAAGCATACCATGGCGCGGGTTCGCCGTGGGCGGAATTTCCCGAACGGCGCGAATCGTTCCTGAACGGCAAAAAGCTGGGAGGGGGCCTTACAGGCCCCCTCCCAGTCTCTTTTTTAATTCCGATTTCCCGGCCCGGGACAGCAGGCATTCCCGGCTCCCCACCCGGATTCGGCTTCCCTTCCAGTCCACCGCCTCAATTTTGTCCCATGCCGCCAGATAGGCCCGGTGGACCCGGACAAACCGCTCGCCCAGCTCCTGCTCCAGCTCGTTCAGGCTGCCCACGAAGTCCATCCGGCTGTCCGCCGTGTGGAGGAACACGTGGTGGGCTTTAGGGGCGGTCTCGAAAAACAGAATGTCGGCCAGCGGCACGTGGCGGGTCTCGTCCCCCGAGCGCAGGGAGAACACCTCCGCCGGGTCCCGGCGCTCGTCCAGCAGCCGGGCGTGGACGGCCTCCAGGCACCGGGCGGCGGACGGTCCGATGCGCTCCGGCTCCTTCACAATATAATCAAAGGCCTCCAGGTGGTACTGAAAGGTCTTCCAGGCAAGGTCGCCGTAGCTGGTGATGTAAACCAGGGTGCCGTGGGGGTCCCGCCGCCGCAGCTCCCGGCCCAGGGTAAAGCCATCCCATTCCCCGTCCTTCAAATCCACGTCCAGAAAGTAGACGCTCCGGCTCCCGTCCCGCACCGCGTCCAGCAGCTCCCGGGCCGCGGCGGCGCAGGCCACCTCCATGTCGTAGTTCTCCACGAAGATTTTCCACTCCAGGGCGGTCTTGATCTGGTGGAGGACGGCCTCCTCGTCGTCGCATAAGTAAATCCGAATCATGCCCTGTCCTCCACTGTCAGCTCCTGAACAAACACGCCCTCCGCCCAGCTGGTGGACGAGGCCGCGTTGGCATACCCCGCCAGAATCCGCTGATAGCCGGCCAGGCCCAGCCCCCGGCCCTCCCCCTTGGTGGAGAAGCCCTCCGCCCAGATTTTGTCCGGTTCGATGGTCCCGGCGTAGGGGTTGGACACCCGCAGGGACAGCCTGCCCCTTTGAGACAGCAGGACAATCTCCACCCAGGGGGTATCCGTTTCCAAAGCGGCTTCAGCGGCGTTGTCCAGCAGGATGCCCAGGCAGCGGGTGAAGTCCCACACGTCCATACCCACCGTCTCCACGGGGTAGAGCGCCTCCAGGCGGCAGTCGATCCCCTTCTGCCCCATGGCCGCCAGCTTGGACAGCAGGAGGCTGCGCACCTGGGGCACCCGCACATTGCCCAGCTGGGTGGAGGCCCGGATCTTCTCCCCGATGCGCCGGTCAAAGCCCGCGTCCAGCTCGGACAGGGCGGCGCGCAGCTGGTCCAGCTCACCCTCGTCCGCCTGCTCCGACAGACCCGCCAGCAGGTTCTTGTAGTCGTGGCGGAAGGTGCGCACCTCCCGGCGGATGGCCTCCAGGTCCCGCTCGTAGAGCTGCTGCTGGACGATGACGTCCCGCTGGGCCTCCATCTTCCGGGCGGCGTCCAGCAACTGGGCCAGATAGAGCACCAGCCCCGCCGCCAGACCCACCGCCGCCAGAACCATCAGGTAATACAGGGCGAAAAACTCCGAATGAACCCCCCGGTGGAGCAGATAGGCTGCCTCTATGACGCAGACCAGGGAGTACAGAAGCAGGGCCATTCTGCGGGGGCTGGGGCCCTCCTCCAGCAGAAGGCGGAACCTGCGGCCGAAGCCCAGGCGGTACAGCAGGGCGGTGCAGAGCAGCACGATGGCACAGGTAATAGCTATCACCGCGGCAAACTGGAGGCCCGCGTTGTCAATGAATACGCTGCTGAACAAAAACTGGGTCAGGGCAGAAAGGGCAACCTGGAATATGCCCGCCATGGACACGGCGGAGAGGGCCCGCCAGAATCCGAGCCTCCAGGCCCACCGGGTCCACAGCGTACAGCCCAGCGTGGCGCTGAGGGTGCCGACCCAGAAGCGGATGAGATCCTCGCCGGGGAGGGCATAGTACAGCAGTACGTTGAGTGTGCCGGCAACCAGCGGGGATGGGAGCAGGGCGGGCAGTTTTTTCAGCTGCCGCCAGCTGCGCTCATCCAGGATGGCGAACAGGTAGGCTGCCAGCACGGCGTGGGCCAGCGTGGAATCTAAGCATGCGGATAAAACCATCACCTGTATGGGCATGGCAGTTTCCCCCTTGCGTGAAATCTGACCGAAATAATATAGCATATTGAGGAGCGGTTTGTCCATGGAGCGAAAAAATGATATGGGCCCATTTTGAACTGCCGGCCGGCAGCCCAAAACGGCCCCATATCGTTCCCGTCATTTTTTGTTGCGCACAAACACCTGCGTGCCCTGGTATTTGGCGTTGTGCCGCTCGTCGATCTCGAAGCCGTCCAGGGCGGCGATAAACCGGGACAGCTTGGCGAAGCCGTAGTTCCGGGCGTCGAAATCCGGCTGCTTTTTGATGAGCAGGGTGCCCAGGTCCCCCAGGTAGGCGTAGCCGTCCTCGTCCGCCAGGTCCTCCACCGACTGGGCGATGAGCTCCTGGACGGAGAGGGCGGGGGACTCCGACGGGACGGCCTTCTTTTTTGCGCTCTTGCCGGCGGGGGCGGGGGGCTGCGCCTTTTCAGCGGCCTTGAGCGACTCGATGTACACGAACTTGTCGCAGGCCACGATGAAGGGCTTGGGGGTCTTTTTCTCCCCCATGCCGTACACCTTCATCCCCGCCTCTCTCAGCCGGGTGGCCAGCCGGGTGAAGTCGCTGTCGCTGCTCACCAGCACGAAGCCGCCGCAGTTGCCGGAGTACAGGATGTCCATGGCGTCGATGATCATGGCCGAGTCGGTGGCGTTTTTGCCGGTGGTGTAGCTGTACTGCTGGAAGGGAGTGATGGCGTGCTCCAGCAGCAGGGGCTTCCAGCTGCCCATATTGGGGGCGGTCCAGTCGCCGTAGATGCGCTTGATGGTGGCCGAGCCGTATACCGCCACCTCCGCCATGATCTCACGCAGGGCGGTGCGGGGGGCGTTGTCCGCGTCGATGAGGACGGCAAGGCGCAGTTCATTTTCCATGGCAGGCTCTCCTTTTCGCGTCGTTGCTCAGCTGTTGGCTTCAGTATATCACAGGCGGGCGGGAAAGGCCAGAGCAAAAATTTCTTTTCTCTGCAACAATCCGCCCCGCTGGAGCGTGTTATAGGTGAAAGGGGCCCCCACGAAAGCCCAGCGAAGCGGGCTTTGTGGGGAGAGGAGGCACAGTGGAGTGGTCGAGCTTTCCCTGAAGGGGGAAGCGAGTGAGCGCAGCTTGTGCCGACGAAGGGGCCAAAGCATAGCCACCCTTCGGGCTTTGCGGAGGCGAGAGGAGGGGAAACTGTGGACCGCTCCAACCGGTTGGAAGAATTGGTGACAAAATACGAAAACACGCTGTTTCGGGCGGCGCTGGCCATTTTGGGCGATGTCCAGGAGGCGGAGGACGCGGTGCAGAACACCTTTCTGCGCTATCTGGAAAAGCGCCCTGAATTCCGGGACGGGGACCATGAGAGGGCCTGGCTGCTGAAGGTGACGGCCAACGGCTGCAAAAGCGTGCTGCGCGTTTGGAAGCGCCGCCCCACGGTGGAGCTGCTGGACGTCTATCCCGCCCCGGACGACGGCGGAAGGGAGCTGATGGAGGCCATCCTCGCCCTGCCCGCCAGCCAGAGGGCGGCGGTGCACCTGCACTATTACGAGGGCTACACCTCGGAGGAGATCGGGCGCATCCTGGGCCAGCGGCCCGGGACGGTGCGCTCCCACCTGAGCCGGGCGAGGGACGCTTTGCGGCGGTATTTATCTGATGAAGAAGGAGAGGGCTGACATGAGGCAGTATAAGGAATACATGGACGGCGTGAAGGCGTCCGACACCCTTCACCGGCGGCTGACGGAGCTGAAGGAGCCGGGGAAGCGCCCCGTCCCGTGGAAAGCCTGCGGGGCTATGGCGGCGGCGCTCATCCTGATATGCGCCCTGGGGGCGTGGGCGTCGGGCAGGCTGCCCGGCGGCGGCTCCTACCAGCTGGCGCTTGTGCCCGGCCCTGAGCTGGAGATAGGGGGGCAGGCCGATATAGCCCTTGAGACGCCCGGCGGAAGTCTGGAGCCGGCCCCGCACATCTTTGCGGGGAGCTACGACGTGACCCGGGACGGCGTGACGGCCCACTATATTCTGCCCTATATCGAGTACGGCGGGACGGGGGGCGCGGAGACGGACCTGGACTGGGACGTTCCCCCGGGGTCGGTGAAACGGGACCTGACCGGGGAGGAGATCGCCGCCCTGATGGGCGGGGAGGACGCGGTGTCCGCCCACCTGGGCTGGGGGGTGGAGTACGTGCTGACCGGCTGGGCGGCGTGGTATGGGGACGGCTCCTTCTGGGGGGCCTATATCAACGGCGTTATGCCCAACTACGGCGCGGCGCCAAGGGAGCTTGAGTTTGCCGTGACGTCGGGGCAGCTGCCCCCCACCTGCATCGCCTACCCAGGCAGCGTGGAGCAGAACATCAGCGGCGTGGTGGTCACCGCCGATAAGTCCGACCGGGAGGAGCCTTGGGGATCGTCTGCGTATGGGGTCCATGAGCGCCGGGTGAGCTTCATGAAAGGGGACTACGGATACCGCTTTGAGTTCAGCTCCGGCGACCCGGAGCTGGCGGAGGAGCTGGTCAGCCGCCTGGTGCGGTGGGTCATCGACAGCGGTGTGGCGGTGGACCAGCTCTCCTCCGACGGCGCGGAATTGGCCCACCCCTGGGAGGCGGACCCCAGCACCGGCGTGGGCGAGCCCAACTGGAACGACAGCGGCGAGACCTCGGGCTACGACCCGGGCGAGCTGGCAGACCGCGGCTACACCCCGGGCAAAGCGGTGCCGGAGGCCGACAGCTTCCTCACCTGCCGGACCTGCGGCGGGGGCATCCCGGATAAGACGGGGCACTACTGCAAGCCGGACGGTTCCGGCGGCTACGTCTGCGGCTTCTGCGGCGAGGTGTTCCCGGTGGGGAAGGTGCACAGCCACGAGATGTGCGGTGATCCCCCGGCCCCGGTGGAATCCGGGGAGACGGCGTGCGGCTATCCCCTTGCGGACGACCCCCGCTGGAATGACGCGGGCTCCGCCGCCCCGGAGTGGGACGGCTCCGCGCCGCCCGTCCTGCGGGTGGTGTGCACGGAGGGCTGTGCGGACGGCAAGAGCGGGAACTATGAATGGAGCCGGGACCTGGGCGGCGGGGAGACCGCCACCACCACCGCCTGCGGCCTCCACCCCCTGGACTCCCAGCGGGATGTCCCCACCCTGGCCACCGGGGACGGGACGGCGCTGCTGAGCTTCCCCGAACGCCCCGATCAGGTTCAGGCGGTCTGCTGGCCGGACAGCGAGTGGGGGAACACCGCCGCCGCCAGCCGGAGCGCCGGGACAGCCTGGAACGGGCAGGGCTATGCGCTGACGCTGAAGGACGGCGGGTGGATCTACGAGATTGCCGCCGGCTGGGAGGGCCGGGGCGGGGCCAGATATGTGTTCTACATCATAAAGGATTGACCAGAAGCCGCCCCGGCGCTGCCGGGGCGGCTTTGGCTTGCCAACCGGCCCGCCCTCTGCTATAATATCCCTGAATATAGGACTTTATTTCCGCTAGGATAGCTGCGGAAGGAGGGGACGGACATGGCCCAGACAGCCAACTACAAGCGCAAGCTGCCCATTCTGGCAAAGCTGCTGCTGGAGCGCAGCGATGAGAACCACCCCATTTCCCGGCAGGAGATGCAGCGGGAGCTGGAGCGGTGGGGGCTGAGCGCCGAACGCAAGAGCATCTACAACGACATGGAGCAGCTCCAGGAGCTGGGGCTGGACGTGCAGTCCAAGCGGGGCCGCAGCGGCGGGTGGTACATCGGCCAGCGGGACTTCGAGCTGGCGGAGCTGAAGCTGCTGGTGGACGCGGTGCAGTCCAGCCGGTTCCTCACCGAGCGCAAGAGCGAGGCCCTCATCCGCAAGCTGGAGGGGCTGACCAGCGTCTACCAGGCCCGCCAGCTCCAGCGGCAGGTGTATGTGGACCGGCGGGTGAAGACCATGAATGAGAGCATTTTCTACAACGTGGACCGCCTGCAGGGGGCCATTGCCGCCGGCAGGGCCATCACCTTCCGCTACTTTGAGTACAACGCCCGGCGGGAGCGGGTGTTCCGCCGGGAGGGGGAGCGCTACCGCCTCACCCCCTACGGCCTGATCTGGGACAGCGAGAACTACTACCTGGCGGGGTGGGACGAGCTCTGGGAGGAGGTGCGCCACTACCGGGTGGACAAGATGGCGGACATTGTGGTGTCCCAGTCCAAGGGCCGGCCCCGGGGGGGCTGGACGGCGGAGGGCTATGCCCGGAAGCACTTCGGGATGTTTGCCGGCACGCCCTGCCGGCTCAAGCTGCGGTGTGAGAACCGGATGGCCGGGGTGATCATCGACCGCTTTGGGCTGGAGGTCCCCCTGATCCCCGACGGGGAGGGGTATTTCACCGTCAGCGTGGATTTGGTGGTCAGCCCGCCGCTGTGGGGGTGGCTGTTCGGCCTGGGGCCGGGGGTGGAGGTGCTGGGCCCCGCGTGGGCGGCGGAGGATTTTGCCGCCCGGCTGGAGCAGGCGGCGGCGCTGTACCGGGACCGCGCCCCCCGGATGGAGGAGCGGGGGGAATAACAGGCACATAAAATGGGGAGACTGTTGCCAAACGGGGCCGGGCGGCCCGAATTGGAGGGATCCCCATGGGACGTACACAGCTGGGACGGGAGTTTTTTGAGCTTGGCCTGGGCCTGGGCGGGCTGGGCACGGTGCTCATCGGCAGCGGCGGCGGATCGCTGGCCAGGGCGCTGGCCAGGACGGCGGGGTGCGGCGCGGCCCTGGCCGGGGGAGAGGTCAAGTTCCACGACGGCACCTGCGCCGCCTGCGGGGCCTGGCTGGCCCGGTACTATCAGTTTCCCGCCGCCCTGTTCGTCCGGCAGGACGGGGCGCGGGTGGAGACCTTCCTCACCGACGGGCAGGGGAGGCCCCTGACGCCCCCCGCCGGAGGGGAGGAGGCCCCCTGCGCCGGGGAGTGGGACCTGCTGGCCGGGGCGGACTGCGCCTGGGCGGCCGTCCGGGCGGGGAGCTTCCGGGAGAACCGGGGGCCGGCCTGGGCCCAGGGGCCCGCGGCGCTGACCATGGCGCTGGAGCGGATGGGGTACGAGGTGACCGACCGGCCCGTGCCCGGCGCGGCGCGCTTTGAGGCCGACCGGGAGGGCTTTGCCCTCCGGGCGGACGGGGCGGCGCTGGAGGGTGAAGACGCGCTGGCGGGGCTGGCGGACTACGGCGCGCAGCCCCGGGCGGTGCCCGCCTTCCGGCCCGGGGAGGACAGGGGCGGCACGGCTTGACAGGGATGCCGCGGCTGTGGTAAAATTTTCGCCGGACCCGCAGCGGGTCCGGCGATTTTTGCGCCCGTCCGACAAGAGCGGGCTTTTTGAATGCCGCGGAGAGCGCCGCGGGGAAGGAGAGACATGGAAGAGAACAAACCAAGACAAGGGCTGTGGACCCGGGACTTTACCATTATCACCCTGGGCAGCGTGGTGTCGATGATCGGCAACTCCCTGTCCGGCTTCGCGCTGAGCATGATGGTGCTGGATTACACCGGCTCCACCCTCCTCTACTCTCTGTTTATCGTATGCTTCCAGCTGCCCATGCTGGTGTGCCCCATCCTGGCCGGGCCGTACTTAGACCGCATGAGCCGGAAAAAGGTGATCTACCGGCTGGACTTTTTGTCGGCGGGACTGTACTTCGGGCTGTTCCTGCTGCTGCGGGGCGGATGGTTTAGCTATCCGCTGCTGCTGGCGGGCTGCGTGGTGGTGGGGGCCATCAACGCGGTGTACCTGGTGGCCTACGACAGCTTTTACCCCAACCTCATCACCGAGGGGAACTACTCCAAGGCCTACTCCATCTCCAGCATGCTCTGGCCGCTGGCCGCCATGTCCACCCCCATCGCCGCCTTTGTCTATGACAGCCTGGGCAGCGCCACCCCCCTGTTCGCCTTCAACGCCCTGTGCTTTTTCATCGCCGCCAGCTTTGAGCGCACCATCCGCTACCAGGAGACCCACATGGACAAAGCGCCCCCGGCGGACGGCCTGGGGGCGGCCAAGCGGTTCGGCCGGGACCTGCGGGAGGGGCTTTCCTACATCGCGGGGGAGCGCGGCCTGCTGGTCATCACGCTGTACTTCATGGTGTCCGGCATGTCCGGCAGCGGGGCGGGCAGCCTGTATCTGCCCTTCTTCCGCAACAACGCGGCCCTGTTTGCCGCCTGGCCGGTGGCGGCGGTGACGCTGTATACCATCGTGTCCAACTTCGCGGTGGCGGGGCGTTTTTTGGGGGGACTGATCCACTACCGGGTCAAATTTCCCGTCCAGAAGAAATTCGCCATCGCCTTCACGGTGTACGTGGTGGTGGACGTGCTGGAGGGCACCCTGATGTACCTGCCCATCCCCCTGATGGCCGCCGCCTTTTTCATCTACGGCCTGCTGGGGGTGACGTCCTACAACATCCGCATCGCCGCCACCCAGTCCTACATCCCGGACACCAAGCGGGCCCGGTTCAACGGCACCTTCCAGATGCTCTCGTCCCTGGGGGGCGTGGCCGGCACCCTGCTGGCGGGCAGCCTGGCCGAGGTGATCCCCGAGCGGCGGGTGGTGCTGATGCTCAGCGCGGTGACCCTGTGCACGGTGTGGCTGCTCATGTTCCGGGGGCGCAGGGCGGTGTCCGCCATCTACAACCGGGAGGTGTGACCCTCCGCGGGACAACGATGAAAAGGGACCGGCCCAATTTCGGGCCGGTCCTCTGCTTTGTCACTCCACCCCCAGCGCCGCCACCGCGTCCCGCAGGGCCCGCCACCGGCCCAGCAGGGCGGCGTACTTGTCCCGGCCCTGCCCGGTGAGGCGGTAATACTTCCGGGCGGGGCCGCCGGACACCGCCCCGGCGTACTGCTCCGAGCAGCCCTCCCGGCACAGGCCCCGCAGCAGGGCGTAGACGGCGCTCTCCTGGGTGTCGGGGAAGGTGTGGTGGAGGCGGCGCAGCAGCTCGTAGCCGTACTGGTCCCCCTGGGCGAGCAGGTGGAGCAGGCACAGCTCAATGAGGTCCTTTTTCAGCATAGGGCCGCACCTGCCCCCGCCAGGCCCACGGCGGTGAGGACGGCAAATTGAGGCAGGTAGGGCCGGAACCAGCCGTCGTAAAGCGGGCTGTGGGGGGTGCCGAAGTCTGAGAAGCTGAATACCATGCCGAGTACGGCCAGGGACAGCACCGCGGCGGCCAGGGACAGGATGTATACCGCGGCCCAGCGCCGGTCCCGGGTGCGGGCCTTTACCAGGGCAAACAGCCCCACCAGCCCCGCCAGGGCGCAGCAGCCCCACTCCAGCCGCTCTGCTATGGCGATAAGGCCGGAGGAGAAGTGCGCGCTGTACGCGGGGCCTGTGCCTTCGCCGATGAAGGATTCGTCCACCGTCCATAGGGTTAAAAGCTGCTCCGGGTCGGCGGAGAGGCGCCATACCACCCACCAGGCATAGGCGAGCGCGGCCAGCATCAGCAGCCCGCAGAGAATTACCCCTCTGGGAAGGGCGGGCTTCGCCCGGCCCCTCCGGCGGAGGAAGCACGCCAGGCACAGGCCCGTCCCCGCCGCCAGCTGGAGGAAGGGCAGAACGGTCAGGATGTTGACAGGGGCGTCCACCAGATGGTAGCTGCCGCCCCACTCATACCATTTGAGGAGCATATAGGAGGGGGAGGCGGGCAGGGGGGCCAGCGCCGCCGCCAGCAGGCACGCCGCCAGGGCGGCGAACACCGCCAGCCAGGCGTAGTACGCCCTGGGGGGCTGCACCAGCAGGCGCACCACCTGCTCGGGGTCGCCCACATCCCGGCGCAGCTCCTCCTCGCTCCGGGGCGGGGTGCCCACGATGTCCCGGTAGTCGGCGATCACGTCCTCCGCCTCCTCCCGGGGCAGCCGCCAGCGGGCGGCCTGTTCCAGCCGGGCCATGTAATCCTTTTTCACGGGGACACGCTCCTTCCACTCATGTAAAATTTACTATTGTGAAAAATATAGTAGAGACAAGATGATGATACCACGCCCCGGCGGGGCTGTCAAGGGGGAATGCTCCGGGGGTTGACAGCGGCGGCGGGGCATGGTATACTGGCCTCAATCTCAAAGAAAAGGGTGAAAAGATGCGCAAGTAAGTTGAACTTCAAGCTGTGAACAAGAGGTTGAGGCCCATGGTGCATGGGCCTGGGCTTTCATGGCGCGAAGGGCGGCTTGCTTGACCGGGGGCGTATCATGCGTCCCTGCCTTTTCGTCATGTGATCCGTCTTTCTGTCATGAAAGACGGATTTTTTGCGTAAAAGGAGCGGATGCGTATGTACCAGGTGAAAAACCTGACGATCACCCATAAAAAGGACCTGACCACCCTGGTGGAGGGGCTTTCCTTCACCCTGGCCCCCGGGGACCGGGCGGCCCTCATCGGGGAGGAGGGGAACGGAAAATCCACGGTGCTCAAGCTGCTGTACGACCCGGCGCTGGTGGAGCCCTACGTGGAGTGGACGGGGGAAATTGTGGACCGGGGACTGCGGAAGGGCTGGCTGGCCCAGGAGCTGACCCCGGCGGAGCTGGATATGCCGGTGTGGGAGTTCTGCCAGGCCGTCCCCGCCTTTGAGGAGGCGGACCCCAAAGCGTTAGACCGGGCGGCCCGGCAGGTAGGGCTGGAGGCGGAGCTGTTCTGGGACGGGCGACCCATGGCTACCCTGTCCGGCGGGGAGCGGGTAAAGCTGCGCCTGGCTCTGCTGCTGCTGGACAGCCCCGACGTGCTGCTGCTGGACGAGCCGTCCAACGACCTGGATTTAGCCACCCTGGAGTGGCTGGAGGGGTTCCTGGCGGGGTGTAAGGCGCCGATCCTGTATGTCTCCCACGACGAAACCCTTCTGAGGAGCACCGCCAACGTGGTCATCCACCTGGAGCGGCTGCGGCGGCGCACCGTGTCCCGGTGCACCGTGGCCCGGACGGGGTACGGCCAGTATGTGGACGAGCGGGCGGCGGGCTTTGCCCACCAGGAGCAGGTGGCCCGGAAGGAGCGGGCGGAATACGACGCGAAAATGGAGAAGTACCGGCAGATACGGGACGCGGTGGACCACCAGCTGAACACGGTGTCCCGGCAGAATCCGGGCAAGGGCCGGCTGCTGAAAAAGAAAATGCACACGGTGCTGTCCATGGGCCGGCGGTTTGAGCGGGAGAAAGAGGACATGACCGCCATGCCCGAGTGGGAGGAGGCCATTTTGACCGCCTTTGACGCGGGCCGTTCCGCCTTTCCCGCGGGCAAGACGGTGCTGCGGATGGACCTGCCCGAGCTGAGGGCCGGGGAGCGGGTGCTGGCCCGAAACGTCCGGCTGTGGGTGACGGGGCCGGAAAGGGTGGGTATCGTGGGGGCCAACGGTGTGGGTA
Source organism: uncultured Oscillospiraceae bacterium (assembly GCA_910584835.1). Taxonomy (GTDB): domain Bacteria; phylum Bacillota; class Clostridia; order Oscillospirales; family Oscillospiraceae; genus Enterenecus. The sequence continues at coordinate 73,399 of CAJUEG010000001.1, forward strand.
AGTCCACCCTGCTGAAGCTGGCGGCGGAGGAGCTGCTGGCCCGGGGTGACCTGCGGGCGGCCTACATGCCCCAGGACTACGGGGACCTGCTGCTGGGTGACAAGACGCCGGTGGAGGTGCTGGCCCCCTCCGGCCACAAGGACGACGTGACCCGCGCCCGGACGCTGCTGGGCAATATGAAGTACAAGGCGGAGGAGATGGAGCACCCGGCGGCGGGGCTGTCCGGGGGCCAGCGGGCCAAGCTGCTGTTTTTGTCCATGGTGCTGGGCGGGGCCAACGTGCTGGTGCTGGACGAGCCCACCCGGAATTTCTCCCCCCTGTCCGCGCCGGTCATACGCCGGGTGCTGGCGGATTTCCCCGGCGTTATCATCAGCGTGTCCCATGACCGGCTGTATTTGGAGCAGGTGTGCACCCGGGTGCTGGAGCTGACCCCGGACGGTCTGCGCCGGTACCGGTGGGAATAGGCCAATTTGAATTTATGGAGGGAATGCCAAATGAAAAAATATGCGGTCATGCTGTACCCCGGCTTCTCCTTACAGGAGATCACCTGCCTCACCTCCGCGCTGACGGTCTGGTTCGGCGAGACGATTGATTTCATCGCGGCCGAAAACCGGGAGTACCGGAGCGAGGAGGGGCTGCGGGTTCTGCCCGCCAAGACCGCGGCGGAGGCGAGGGTCACGGATTACGACTGCGTCATCCTGCCGGGGACCGTCAATCCGCTGCCCGCGCTGTTCGACGAGCGGCTGATTGAATTTCTGAGGGCCGGGGCCGGTTCAGACGTGGTATTCGCGGCCATCTCCTCCGCCCCCATCCTGCTGTCCAGGGCGGGGGTGCTGGACGGGAAAAAATTTACCGCGGGCTTTTTCATGCAGATGGCCGAGATGTTCCCGTTTGTGGAAAAGGAAAACTTTATACACAGGGGAATTGTGGAGGACGGGAACGTCATCACCGGGATCGGCATGTTTTTCCGGGAGTTCGCGCAGTCCGTGCTGACACGGTTCGGCTATGACGTGGGCGAGCGCTTTATGCGGGACAGCCCGGAGGAATTCACGGAGGAGGAGCTGACCTTTTACTGGCCCGAGGAGGACTACCGGGAATTTTTAGAGGAGCTGAAGGGGTATTGCGGATAACAGCGCGGCGGGGAGCCTGGGTGGAGCGTCGAGGCCCGCCTGGGGCCGGGTTGTGACGCAAAACAGGGAGCGCACGTGAAAACGCGCGCTCCCTGTTAAACTTTGCCCGGGCGATTCAGGGCCGCAGGCCCATGCCGCCCTCCAGGGTGAGAGTTTCGCCGGTGAGGTACTTGAAATCGGGGTGGGTGAGCTGAACGCAGACCCGGCCAATCTCCGTTTCGGGGTCTCCGTAGTGGCCCATCGGAGGCATTTTCACGTTGGCCTTAAAGGCGTCGGGATAGGCGTTCTGGAAGTTCTCCAGCTGGGCAGTCCACGCAATGGGGCAGATCACGTTCACGTTGATGCCGTCGGGCCCCCACTCGGTGGCGGCCACCCGGGAAAGGCCCCGGATGCCCTCTTTGGCGGCGGCGTAAGCGCACTGGCCGTAGTTGCCGAAGAGGCCGGCGCCTGAGGCAAAGTTGATGACGGAGCCCCGGGTCTCTTTCAGATGGGGGTAGCAGGCCTGCATATAGTAGAAGGCGGCATACAGGCCGGAGTAGACGGCCAGATCAAACTGCTCCGTGGAGTGATCCGCCAGGGTCACGCCGGAGGCAGAAGCCTGGGCGTTGTTAATGAGCGCGTCGATGCGGCCGAAAGCCTTGATGGTCTCATCTACCACGTGCTGAACCACGGCCTTGTTGTCCGATCCCGCGGACACGTCGGCCTGGATGGGGAGCACGCTCACGCCGTAGAGCCGCTCCAGCTCCTCCTTGGCGTCCTCCAGCTTCTTCACGTTCCGCCCGGTGATGACGAGATTGGCCCCCTCCTTGGCAAAGGCGGTGGCAATGCCATAGCCGATGGAGCCGCAGCTGGTTCCGTCGCTGAGGACGGCCCGGCCGGCGCCGGTGATGATGACAGTCCTGCCGTTCATAGTGCCCATGTTCGTGTTCCTCCTTGTAAATGTTCCCGGGGGCGCGGGCCCGCCGGGTAAAAACAGGTCTGCCCCTAACTTAACACACTTTGGCGGGAATTACCACCCTTTTCTTTTGTGCAGACGGGAAAGTTTGCCTGGGAATCAAAAATTTGCGCGGGGGCGGGGCCGCCCGCCCCTTGACTTGTCCCCTCCGGGGGCGTAAAATAAGCCGTTAAATGGAAAACGGGCAGGGCCGGGCAAGGGCGTCCGGCGCAAGGGGGCCGCGCCTGCGGGATACTGAACAGGCTTTAAGGAAAAGGAGGCATCCTTATGACCACAGGAACAAAATTCATCTTTGTCACCGGCGGCGTGGTGTCGGGGCTGGGCAAGGGCATCACGGCGGCGTCCCTGGGCCGGCTTTTGAAGCAGCGGGGGCTGAAGGTGCGGGTGCAGAAGCTGGACCCCTATCTCAACGTGGACCCGGGCACCATGTCCCCCTACCAGCACGGGGAGGTGTTCGTCACCGACGACGGGGCGGAGACCGACCTGGACCTGGGCCACTATGAGCGGTTCATCGACGAGAATCTGACCTACAATTCCTCCGTCTCCTCCGGGAAGGTCTACTGGAACGTCCTCAACCGGGAGCGGGCGGGGGACTACCTGGGGGGCACGGTGCAGATCATCCCCCACATCACCGACGAGATCAAGCGGCACATCTACGCCCTGGAGGCCCCCGATGTGGACGCGGCCATTGTGGAGATCGGCGGCACCGTGGGCGACATTGAGAGCCAGCCCTTTTTGGAGGCCATCCGGCAGGTGGCCGCCGAGCGGGGGCGGCAGAACGTGATGTTCATCCATGTGTCCCTCATCGTGTCCATCCCCGGCTCCGGGGAGCTGAAGTCCAAGCCCACCCAGCACTCCGCCAAGGAGCTGCTCTCCCTGGGCATACAGCCGGACGTCATCATGTGCCGGAGCGACGCCCCCATTCCCCAGGACATTCTGGACAAGATATCCCTGTTCTGCAATATCCCCAAGGACCACGCCATCCCCAACCTGACGGCGGATATCCTCTACGAGGTGCCCCTGATGCTGGAGCGGGAGGGGCTGGCCGACGTGGTGGTGCGGCGGCTGGGGCTCATCTGCCACGCGCCGGACCTGACTGAGTGGGCCACCATGGTCCACCGGGCCAAGCACCCGAAGGGCACCGTGACCATTGCCCTGGTGGGCAAGTACGTGGCCCTCCACGACGCCTACCTGTCGGTGGCGGAGGCCCTCACCCACGGCGGGATTGAGAACCAGGTGTCGGTGGACGTGCGCTGGGTGAACTCGGAGGAGGTCACCCCGGACAGGCTGGACGGGCTGCTGGCGGGGGCACAGGGCATCCTGGTGCCCGGCGGCTTTGGAAACCGGGGCATTGAGGGCAAAATAGAGGCCATCCGCTACGCCAGGGAAAACAAGATCCCCTTCCTGGGCATCTGCCTGGGGATGCAGCTGGCGGTGGTGGAGTTTGCCAGGCACGTGTGCGGCCTGGCGGGGGCCCACTCCTCCGAGCTGGACCCCAGCACGCCCCATCCTGTTATCGACCTCATGCCCGACCAGGTGGGAGTGACGGCCAAGGGGGGCACCATGCGGCTGGGCAGCTATCCCTGCCGGCTGGAGCCGGGTTCGCTGGCCGCGTCCATCTACGGCACAAATGAGATCAGCGAGCGCCACCGCCACCGCTATGAGTTCAACAACGACTACCGGGAGGCGCTGACGAAGGCGGGGCTGGCGCTGTCCGGCCTGTCCCCGGACGGGCGGCTGGTGGAGATGATCGAGCTGCCCGGCCACCCCTGGTTTGTGGCGGGCCAGTTCCACCCGGAGCTGAAATCCCGGCCTAACCGGGCCCACCCGCTGTTCCGGGAATTTATCGGGGCGGCGAAGAAGGTCCAAAACGAATAAAGCAAAGGGCCGGGATGAGCCCGGCCCTCTGCTATCATAAGCATAGCAGAGGGGGAATGCGCATGGTTGATGCCGTTCTGATCGGAAAGGCCATCCAGAAATGCCGCGTAGAAAAGGGCATGACCCAAGAAGTGCTCAGCGGACTGGCCGACTTGGACCGAACCCATTACAGCAAGATTGAACGCGGCCTGCGCAGTCCCACCATCGACACCTTGTTCAAGATTGCGGGCGCGCTGGATATGCCTCCCCATCAACTGATGATCGAAATTGAGAATGCGGTCAGCGAAGAATAGACGCAAAAATCCCCCGGCGGGGTGAAACTGCCGGGGGATTTCTCATTTTTTCATTTTATTCCACAGGCACGATCCAGCCGTGGGTGTCGGACACCGTCCCCCACTGGATGCCGGTGAGGGTGTCGTACAGCCGCTGGGTCAGGGGGCCGATCTTGCCGCCGCTGACGGTCTCCTTCCGGCCCTCCCAGGCCAGAAGGCCGATGGGGGACACCACCGCCGCCGTGCCGGTGCCCCAGGCCTCCTCCAAGGAGCCGTTCTGCGCGGCGTCGAACAGCTCCTGGGCGGAGATGAGCCGCTCCTCCACCGGGATGCCCCAGCCGCGGATGAGCTCCAGGCAGCTCCTGCGGGTGATGCCGGGCAGGACGGACCCGGTGAGCTCCGGGGTGATGACGGCGCCGTTGATTTTGAACATCACATTCATGGAGCCCACTTCCTCAATGTACTTGCGGTGGACGCCGTCCAGCCACAGCACCTGGGAGAAGCCCTGCTCCTCCGCCCGCTCCCCGGCGCGGATGGAGGCGGCATAGTTGCCGCCGCACTTGGTGAAGCCGGTGCCCCCCCTGACGGCCCGCACGTCCTCGTCCTCCACATAGATTTTCACGGGATTGATGCCCTCGGGGTAGTAAGCCCCCACCGGGCAGCAGATGACGGCGAAGAGGTAGCTGTGGGAGGCGTGCACCCCCAGGCCGTTGTCGGTGGCGATGATGAAGGGGCGGATATAGAGGGAGGCGCCCACCTTGTGGGGCACCCAGGCCCGGTCCGCGCCCACCGCGGCCTTGACCGCCTGGACGAAATCTTCTTCGGGAATCTCGGGGATGCACAGGCGGCGGCAGGAGGAGTTGAGACGCCGGGCGTTCTCATAGGGCCGGAAGAGCTGCACCGCCCCCTCCGGGGTGCGGTAGGCCTTCATGCCCTCGAAGATCTCCTGGGCGTAGTGGAACACCATGCAGGACAGCTCGAAGGGCAGCGGGCCGTAGGGGACGACGCGGGGGTCGTGCCAGCCCTGGCCGACATCGTAGTTCATTAAAAACATATGGTCGGTGAAGGTCTTGCCGAACACCAGCTTATCCGGGTCTGGCTGGGGCTTGAGGGTTTCGGCGGGGGTAATTTTGATATCCAGCATAGGAATCGGCTCCTTTGACGATGTAAAGTAACGATATTATACCAGCGCAGGGCCCTGGATGCAATGGGGATTTTCCCAAATCCGGCCCTTGTTTTTATGGCGGCGATTTGGTATAATCTATTATCTATGGAATGCTGCCCCTGCCCCGGATAGGGTTGGAAAGAGGTGAAGATGGTGTATCAGAAGCTGACGCGGCTGCTGGCCCCTCGGATCGGGCTGTACTTTGGGGTGATGCTGGCCTTTGCCGGCGTTACCGCCCTGCTGGGGGAGACCCAGGCGGCGGTGGCGGAGCTCATCGTGGTGGGCGTGCTGCTGGTGGCCTGCGGGGCGTCCGCCCTGCGGCGCAAGCGGGAGGCGGACCGGTACCTGAAGGAATTGATGGACAGCATGGACCAGGCCACCCGGGACAGCACCCTCAACTGCCCCCTGCCGCTGGTGATGTTCCGGCCGGACACCGACGAGGTCGTCTGGTCCAACGACCGCTTTCTGCGCCTCACCGGCGACCAGGAGCGGATGTTTGACACCAAAATGTCCGACCTGGCCCCCAACTTTGATTCCCGCTGGCTGCTGGAGGGCAAGAGCGAGTGCCCGGTGGAGGTGGAGCTGGGTCAGCGGCGCTACCAGGTGTTCGGCGATATGGCCCGCCCGGCGGCGGGCAAGGAGGAGAGCCTGCTGGCCACCACCTACTGGCTGGACGTCACCGACCTGGCCGACACCCGGGATATTTTCAAGGCGACCCGGCCGGTGCTGGCCCTGCTGTTGCTGGACAATTACGAGGACGCCATCAAGGGACAGAACGAGAACATCCGCTCGGCCATGCTCAGCAGCATTGTCCAGCGGCTCACCGCTTGGGCGGAGCGCTCCGGAGGGGCCTTCCTGCGGCTGGACCGGGACCGCTACCTGTGCCTTTTTGAGGAGCAGTACCTGGACAGATACAAGGAGGAGAAGTTCTCCCTGCTGGACAGCGTGCGGGAGGTGACCAACCCCGCGGGCATCCCGGCCACCCTCACCATCGGCATCGGAGTGGACGGGGACAGCTTCGACGAGCTCTACCGCTTCGCCAACCTGTCGGTGGAGATGGCCCTGTCCCGGGGGGGCGACCAGGCGGTGGTGAAAAACCGCTTCACCTTTGAATTCTTCGGCGGACGCAGCAAGGAGACCGAGCGGCGCACCAAGGTGAAGAGCCGGGTGATGGCATCCGCCATGGGCGAGCTGGTGGCGGACGCCTCGTGCGTCATGGTTATGGGCCACCGTTCCCCCGACTTCGACGCGGTGGGGGCCGCTGTGGGCGTGTGCGCCATCGCCCGGATGAAGGGGGTGCCCCACTATATCATCCGGGAGGCGGCGGGGACCCCGGCGGACGAGCTCTATGACCGGGTGGCGCGGATGCCCCAGTATGAGGGTGTGCTGCTGGATTCCCAGGAGGCCATGCTCCGGGCGGACTCCCGTTCCCTGCTGGTGGTGGTGGACACCAACCGCCCCGAGCAGGTGCAGAACCGGGAGCTGCTGGACTCCTGCAACAAGGTGGCGGTCATAGACCATCACCGGCGCGCCGCCACCTATATCGAGGGGGCGGACCTCAATTTCCACGAGCCCTACGCCTCCTCCGCCAGCGAGCTGGTCAGCGAGCTGATCGGCTACCTGATGGAGCCCGCCGACCTGCTGCCCGGGGAGGCGGAGGCGCTGATGGCGGGGCTGATGCTGGACACCAAGAACTTCACCATGCGCACTGGGGGGCGCACCTTCGAGGCGGCGGCCATGCTCCGCCGGGCGGGAGGGGACACCGGCGAGGTGCGCAAGCTGTTCCAGACCGACCTGAACGACGCGGTGGCCAAGTACGGCCTGATCCAGAACGCCAAAATGTACCGCAGGGACATTGCCGTCGCCGCCAGTGAGCATTCGGTGGGCCGGGTGACCGCCGCCCAGGCGGCGGATGAGCTGCTCAACATCGCGGGGGTGGGCGCGTCCTTTGTGCTCTACCCCGAGGAGGGGCGGGTGGTGGTGTCCGGCCGCAGCCTCAGCGACACCAATGTCCAGGTGATCCTGGAGGCGCTGGGGGGCGGCGGGAACGCCGGGGCCGCCGGCGCCCAGATCCCGGGCAAAACGGTGGAGCAGGTGCTGGACGAGCTCCACGCCGCCCTGGACAGGTATTTTGACGGAGGAAGCGCGGAGCCGTCGTGAGCGCGTCGCCGCAAGCTTTGTATCCCTCGCGTCCGGCAAAGCCGAACGCTTACTCACTACGCTGCGGCTCCTTTCCCAAAAAAACTGCGCCGCGAACAGGCGGAGCATGACAGACAAAGAAGCGCGGAGCCGTCGTGAGCAGCGCGGATGGAGCGCAGCGAGGGCAAAAACCCAAGGCCCACGCAGTGGGACTGGATTTTGCCCGAGACAGAGCGAAGCCGCGCGCCGCGAACAGGCGGAGCATGACAACTGCGGGTATTTCAGCCCGGAATCCATAGGAGGTAACCAAATCATGAAAGTCATTTTACAGCAGGACGTGAAGGGCCAGGGCAAGAAGGGCCAGATGGTGGAGGTGTCCGACGGCTACGGCCGCAACTTCCTTCTGCCCCGGAAGCTGGCGGTGGAGGCCACCGCGGAGAACGTAAACACCATGAAGATGCAGGACAAGGCCAAGCAGGCCCGGCTGGCCGAGGAAAAGGCCCAGGCCCAGGCGCTGGCCCAGCGGCTCAAGGGCGTGCAGGTGCAGATACGGGCCCGGGCGGGCCAGGGGGGCAAGCTGTTCGGCTCCATCACCAGCAAGGAGATCGCCGAGGAGCTGAAAAAGCAGTTCGAGATCGATGTGAACAAGAGCAAGATTGTGCTCAGTGACCCCATCAAGTCCTTCGGCGCCTTTGAGGTGAAGTGCAAGCTGGGCAGCGAGGTGTCCGGCGTGATCAACGTGCTGGTGATAGAGGATAAGTAAGAAGCGCGGAGAAACGGGCAGTGAGGGAGCTTGGACCGGAGCGAGGGCAAAAGCCGAGCCGACGCAGAGCGGAGGCGGATTTTGCCCGAGGCGCAGGGAAAGCGACCGAACGTCCTGACCGTTTCGCAGCGTGACAAGTAAGAAGCGCGGAGCGCCCGGGAGCAGCCGCGGCCATTTTATTGCTGAAGGGAGTGGGGGTTCATGCCCGGCGAGGAACTCAACGAACTGCAAATACCCCACTCCGTCATGGCGGAGCAGGCGGTGCTGGGCTCCATGCTCATCGATGAGCGGTGCGTGCCCGCCGTGATCGAGCGGCTGCTGCCCGAGGACTTCTATATGAGGCAGAACCGGGAGCTGTACCAGGTGCTCTACACCATGTTCAGCCGGTTCGACACCATCGACCCGGTGACGGTGGTGGACCGGATGAAGCAGGCGGGGGTGTACGACGAGAACGCCACCGTGCCCTACCTGCGCCAGCTCATGGAGATCACCCCCACCGCCGCCAATGTGATGGACTATGTGGACATTGTGGCGGACAAGGCGGTGCTGCGCCGGGTGGGGGAGGCCGCCGGGGAGCTGTCCGAGATGGTGCGCGCCGAGTCGGGCACCGCCGCCCAGGTGCTGGAGTGCGCCGAGCAGCGCATCTACGCCATCCGCCAGGGGCGGTCCGCCCAGGGGATGAGCCACATCTCCGCCGTGATGAACGAGGTGTGGGACACCATCAAGGAGCGCCAGGCGTCGGGGGATGAGTTCCCCGGCATCTCCACCGGCCTGGTGGACCTGGACCGGCGGATCTCCGGGCTGAACAACTCCGACCTCATCATCCTGGCCGCCCGGCCCGGCGTGGGCAAGTCCTCCTTCGCCATGAATATCGGGGTGGAGGCGGCCAAGCACTCGGGCAAGAGCGTGGCGGTGTTCTCGCTAGAAATGAGCCGCGCCCAGCTGGGGCTGCGGCTGGTGTCCACCGAGTGCTGCATGGACAACAAAAAGCTGTCCACCGGGCGCATCGTGGGGGAGGATGAGTGGAGCCGGGTGGCCATGGCGGTGGCCAACCTCAGCCAGGCCAAAATGTATATCGACGACGACGCCTCCCTGTCGGTGGCGGACATCAACGCCAAGTGCCGCCGAATCAGCGACCTGGGGCTGGTCATCGTGGACTACCTCCAGCTGATGACCTCCGCCGGGGGAACGCCCAAGGCCAGCGACAACCGCCAGCAGGTGGTGTCCGACATGTCCCGCTCCCTGAAGCTGATGGCCAAGGAGCTCAATGTGCCGGTGGTGTGCCTGTCCCAGCTCTCCCGCGCCAACGAGAGCAGGGCCTCCGGCCAGCGCCGGCCCATGCTGTCCGACCTGCGGGACTCCGGCGCCATCGAGCAGGACGCGGACATCGTGATGTTCCTCTACCGGGAGAGCTACTACGAGGACGACACGGAGAACCCCAACGTGGCAGAGTGCATCGTGGCAAAAAACCGCCACGGCGAGACGGGCACCGTCATGCTGGAGTGGAGGCCGGAGTTCACCACCTTCCGCAACCTGGCCTACCAGTACGACGACGAGGAGGAGTAGCATGGGGGACGGCTTTCAGTTCGGCCTGATCCCCCCTGGCGTCGGGGTGCTGTGCGCGCTGTCCGGCGGGGCGGACTCCATGTACCTGCTGTGCCGGCTGCTGGAGGGGCGGGAGAAATACGGCTGGACCGTCCGCGCCGCCCACCTGAACCACGGCCTGCGGGAGAGCGCCGGGCGGGACGAGGAATTTGTCCGGGGCTGGTGCGAGAGGCAGGGCGTCCCCCTCGCCGTGGGGAGGGAGGACGTGGCCGGGTACGCCCGGCGGGAAGGCCTGTCGGTGGAGGAGGCGGGCCGGGCGGCGCGCTACCGCTTCCTGGAGCGGACCGCCCGGGAGACGGGCTGCGCCCTTATCGCCACCGGCCACCACGCCGGGGACAACGCGGAGACGGTGCTGATGAACCTGATCCGGGGGTGCGGCCTCAAGGGCCTTGCCGGCATCCCCCAGCGCCGGGGGAACATCGTCCGGCCCATGCTGGAGGTGTCCCGGCGGGACATCGAGGCGTATTTGAAGGAACAGGTTGTCCCCCACGTGGAGGACGAGACCAATACCGACGTGAACTACACCAGGAACAAGGTCCGGCACCGGCTGCTGCCGCTCCTGGAGGAGCTCAACCCCCAGGCCGCCGCCCACATCGCTGCCGCCGCCCGCCGCCTGCGGGAGGACGAGGAGGAGCTGAGCCGTCAGGCCGCCCCCCTGGCGGCGGAGGGGCTGGACATCCCGGACGGCGTGGCCCTGCCCGTGCGGGTGCTGCGGGAGGCCCCGCGGCCCCTGGCCCTGCGGGCGTGCGCCATGGCGCTGGACCGGGCGGGCCTGGGGGCGGAGGCGGTCCACCTGGAGCGGGTGCTGGCCCTGGCGCTGGGGGAGGACCCCTCCGCCGGGACAGACCTGCCCGGCGGGCGGGCATACCGGCAGTACGAGCTGCTGGTGCTCTCCCCCGGCGCGGAGCCGGAGCCGCCCCCCGGGCCGGAGCCGCTGAGGGAGGGGGAGGGCCGCTGGGGGGATTGGAGCATCCGCTGTATGCCCGCGACCTGCCCCCCCAAGGCGTATATCAGCCCCTGGGAGTTCTACCTGAGGCCGGGGGACTACCTCGTCCGGCCCCGGCGGGAGGGCGACAGGCTCACCCTGGGGCGCAGGCCGGAAAAGACGGTGAAGAGGCTGATGATGGAGGGCCGGGTCCCCGCCCGCCGCCGGGAGCGCGTCCCGGTGCTGGCCTGGGGGGACCGGGTGGCCGCCGTGGGCGGACTGGGCCCGGAAAAGGACTGCCTGGCGGCGCCGGGCGCGCCCGCTTTGCATATCATTATAAAAACAGAGGAGAATGTGTTATGATCCATCCAGACGTAGAACGGGTGTTGTACACCGAGGAGGAGCTGCGCAGCCGGATCGGCCAGCTGGGCGAACAGATTACCGCCGACTATGCCGGGCGGCGGCCCATGCTGGTGTCGGTGCTGCGGGGGTCCTACATTTTCATGGCGGATTTGACCCGGGCCATCGGCCTGGATGTGACGGTGGACTTTATGGTGGTGTCCTCCTACGGGGCGGGAACGGTGAGCTCCGGGCAGGTGGAGATCAAAAAGGACCTGTCCGACTCCATCGAGGGCCGGGACCTCATCATCGTGGAGGACATCCTGGACTCGGGCAACACCCTGTACTACCTGATGGATGTGCTGCGGGCCCGCAAGCCCGCCTCCATCCGCATCTGCACCCTGATGGACAAACCGGAGCGGCGCACCAAGCCCATCACGGCGGACTACGTGGGCTTCACCATCCCGGACGCGTTCATTGTGGGCTACGGGCTGGACTATGACGAGCGCTACCGCAACCTGCCCTACGTGGGGGTGCTCAAGCCCTCTGTCTATAATAAATAAAGAGGGCGGCAAGCCGCCCTTCGATGGACCTCCGCAAAAGCGCCTTTCAGCGCTTGCGGGGAGGCACAGCGAAATTCGGCCGATTTCCCCATAGGGGCAGGCGGCTGAGCGGCGCTTGTGCCGAGGAAAATAAGCGGCCGGGCCGCGACCAAGGAGAACGACTATTTTGAACCGTTACAAAATCAGGGGCCTGATCCTCTATGCGGCAGTGCTGCTGGCGCTGCTGTGGGGGCTGGCCGTTTTCACCGGCGCCGGGCGGAAGGACCGGGTGAGCTACGCGGCTGTGGTGGACTGCTTCCAGCAGGAGCAGGTGGTCTATTTTGTGGTGGACAGCGGCGGGCTGCTGACCATGCAGAGCGGCGACGGCACGGTCCGCCGCCACGCGCTGGCGGATGTGGACGCCTTCCGGGAGGAGCTGGGCCCCCTCATCGAGGAACAGCACAAGCGGGGGATCATCCGCAACTATGATTTTGAGCAGGGCTTTGAGATGCCCATGTGGCTGGTGGTGCTGCTGCCGGCGGTGGCGTCGGCGGCGCTGGCCATGGTCATCTGGATGATGCTCAACGCCCGCCAGCAGGGCTCCCAGGGGGGAGGCGGCGGGCCGGGGGCCAGCCGCTTCGGCCGGGCCCGCACCGTGGAGGCCAAGGACACCGCCGTCACCTTTGCCGACGTGGCCGGGGCGGATGAGGAGAAGCAGGAGCTTCAGGAGCTGGTGGACTTCCTCAAGGAGCCCCAGAAGTTCATCGACCTGGGGGCCCGCATCCCCAAGGGCGTTCTGCTGGTGGGCCCGCCGGGCACGGGCAAGACCCTGCTGGCCCGCGCGGTGGCCGGGGAGGCCGGGGTGCGGTTTTTGTCCATCTCCGGCTCCGACTTTGTGGAGCTGTATGTGGGCGTGGGCGCGTCTCGGGTCCGGGACCTGTTCGACCAGGCCAAAAAGGAGTCCCCCGCCATCGTGTTCATCGACGAGATCGACGCGGTGGGCCGCCAGAGGGGCGCGGGCCTGGGCGGCGGCCACGACGAGCGGGAGCAGACCCTGAACCAGCTGCTGGTGGAGATGGACGGCTTTGCCGCCAACGAGGGGGTCATCGTGCTGGCCGCCACCAACCGGCAGGACATTTTGGACCCCGCCCTGCTCCGCCCGGGCCGGTTTGACCGGCAGGTGTACGTGGGCAGGCCGGACATGAAGGGCCGGGAGGAGATTCTGCGGGTGCACACCCGGAAGAAACCCCTGGCCGACGACGTGGACTTGAAGGAGATCGCCCGGGAGACCACCGGCTTCACCGGGGCGGACCTGGAGAACCTGATGAACGAGTCCGCCCTGCTGGCCGCCCGGCGCAGCCAGCCCTATATCACCCTGGCGGATATCCAGGAGTCTGTCATCAAGGTCATCGCCGGGCCGGAAAAGCGCAGCCGGGTGAAGCTGGAGGAGGATAAGCGCATCACCGCCTACCACGAGGCGGGCCACGCGGTGGTGAGCCACGCCCTGCCCACCCAGGACCCGGTGCAGCAGATCACCATCGTCCCCCGGGGGGACGCGGCGGGCATGACCATCAACCGCCCCCAGGAGGACCGGGACCACGTGTCCCGCCAGAAGCTGGTGGAGACCCTGTCCACCCTGCTGGGGGGCCGGTGCGCTGAGCAGACCGCCCTGGGCTTTGTGTGCACGGGGGCGGTGAGCGACCTGGAGCGGGCCACCCAGATCGCCCGGAACATGGTGACCAAGTACGGCATGAGCGAAAAGCTGGGCCACGCCACCTTCAATTCCGGCCACGACGAGGTGTTCATCGGCCGGTCCATGGCCCAGGCCAAGCCATACTCCGAGCAGACCGCCGCCCTCATCGACCAGGAGGTGAAGGCGCTGCTGGACGGGGCCTATGAAACGTGCAGGGAGATATTGGAACGGGACCGGGATAAGCTGGAGCTGGTGGCCCAGTTTTTGCTGGAACACGAGACGATGGACGCCGCGCAGTTCCAGCTGGTATATGACGACCCGGCGGCGCTGAAGGCCGCCGGCGGGACGCGGGAGAGCTGAGCATGGAGCATTGGAAATCAGAAGAGGAGCGCAATTCGCAGGCCAGGCCCGAACAGCTTCCCCCGGAGGGCGGGGAGCTCTCCGGGGGAAAGCCCCGCAAGGACTCCTCCGGCGGGCGGGAGCTGTATATGAATGTGCGGGTGCTGGTGACTATGATGGCGGTCTTCGTCATGGTGTTCACCTTTGTCGCCCGGATCATCGTGGTCAGCGGCCCGTCTATGGAGAGCACCCTGTGGGGGGGAGACCTGATCCTGGTGTGGGGGCTGGGCTACACGCCCCGGCAGGGGGACATTGTGGTGCTCACCCAGGAGAACTACCAGGAGGACTCCATCGTCAAGCGGGTCATCGCCACCGAGGGCCAGCGGGTGGACATCGACTACAGCGCCAACGCCGTCCGGGTGGACGGTGAGCTGCTGGAGGAGGACTATATCAAGGAGCAGATGTTCGTCCCCAGCTACGGCGAGGGGATTAACCACGTGACCGTGCCCGAGGGGTGCCTCTTCGTCATGGGGGACAACCGCAACCAGTCGGCGGACAGCCGCTACCCGGACATCGGCATCGTGGACACGCGGTGCGTCATTGGCCGGGGGCTGGCGGTGATGTTCCCCTTTGAGCATTGGAAGAGGCTGTAGCGGAGGCACGAATGGGGGGTTTGGCATGAAAGACAATATTTCAGAGCGGGCACGCTGGCTGATGTGCGCCGGGGTGCCGGCGCTGGCCGCGGCGGCCCTGCGGCGGTGGCAGCTGGCCTCCGCGTTCGAGCCGCCGCTGGGCCTGTCCGTGCCGGGGGCCCAGGCCAGCGTGATCCTGGTATGCGTGCTGCTGATGGCGGCGGCGGCGCTGGCCATCCTGGCCATGTCCAAGTACTCCGGGCCGGAGGAGGAGTGCTGCCGGTGGGATCTGGTGTTCCTTGGGACAGGGGACTGGGCGTACCCCATCCTGGAGGTGCTGGCGGCCTTTCTGGCGCTGGCCGCGGCGCCCTTTCTGCTCAAGACCGGCTGGGACCAGTGGCAGGCATACCAGATTGCCCAGGCGAAGCTGGCCCAGGGAATTGACGTGCAGGTGCCCAGCAACAATGGGATGCTGGCCATTGCTACGGCAGCGGGGGCGGCGGCGTCCTTTCTGGGGCTGCTCCAGCTGGGGCGGGACGGGCTGCGCCCCGGCAAGCGGGGCAGAGGCGGATTTTCCGCCGCTCTGCCCGGCGTGGCGGGCTGCGTATGGCTGATGGAGAGCTTCCGGGCCCACGCCGCCAACCCGGTGCTCTGGGATTACGCGCCGCTGCTGCTGTCCATTGTGTGCGGGATGCTGTTCTATATGGACTTTGCCGGGATATCCGCCGGGGCGCCCCGGCCCTGCAGGCTGCTGTGGCTGGCGGGGATGACGTTCATTCTGTCGGCCGCTGCGCTGGTGTCCGCCGTGGAAAACGGGTGGGCGGACACGCTGCTGCTGCTGTCCCAGATGCTGGCGGCGGCCGGGGTGCTGTGGCGGCTGCCCCCCAGCCTGGAAAACCCGCCCAAAACCAAAGCCAAGCCCCGCCCCAGGTCCTTCGGGGAGGAAAGCATACAGGAGGAAACCAGATATGAATGAAAAGAAGTACTATATTACCACACCCATTTACTATCCTTCGGGCAAGCTGCACATCGGCCACGCCTACTGCACCGTGGCAACCGACGCCATGGCCCGGTATAAGCGGCTGTGCGGCTATGATGTGATGTTCCTCACCGGCACCGACGAGCACGGCCAGAAAATCGAGGACAAGGCCAAGGAGGCGGGGGTCACCCCCCAGCAGTTCGTGGACGACATTGTGGCCGCCCCCGGGGGCGTGCTGGATTTGTGGAAGCTGATGGACATCTCCTATGACCGCTTCATCCGCACCACCGACGGCTACCACGTGGAGGCCATCCAGAGGATTTTCAAAAAGATGTACGACAAGGGGGACATCTACAAGGGCTCCTATAAGGGCAAGTACTGCAAGCCCTGCGAGTCCTTCTGGACGGAGAGCCAGCTCAAGGACGGCAAGTGCCCCGACTGCGGCCGGGAGGTGATGGACGCGGAGGAGGAGGCCTACTTTTTCCGGGCCTCCAAATACGCCGGCCGGGTGCGGGATCTGCTGCTGAACACCGACTTTTTGGAGCCCCGCAGCCGGGTGCACGAGATGGTGAACAATTTCATCGACTGCGAGGGCGGCCTTCAGGACCTGTGCGTGTCCCGCACCTCCTTCACCTGGGGGGTGCCGGTGGACTTCGACCCCGGCCACGTGGTCTACGTGTGGCTGGACGCGCTGTTCAACTATATGACCGCCCTGGGCTATCAAAATGAGCAGTATGACGACGTGGAGAAGTTCTGGCCCGCCGACGCCCATTTTGTGGGCAAGGAGATCGTCCGCTTCCACGCCATCTACTGGCCCGCC
This sequence comes from uncultured Oscillospiraceae bacterium, assembly GCA_910584835.1. Taxonomy (GTDB): domain Bacteria; phylum Bacillota; class Clostridia; order Oscillospirales; family Oscillospiraceae; genus Enterenecus. The sequence continues at coordinate 89,575 of CAJUEG010000001.1, forward strand.
TTCCTTATGAGCATGGAGCTGCCCCTGCCGAAAAAGGTGTACGGCCACGGCTGGCTCAATTTCAACGGCGACAAGATGTCCAAGTCCAAGGGGAACGTGGTGGACCCCCACCTGCTGTCCGAGCGGTACGGGGTGGACGCCCTGCGGTTTTTCCTTCTGCGCTCCTTCCCCTTCGGCTCCGACGGGAACTTCACCAATGAGCTGCTGATCCAGACCATCAACAACGACCTGGCCAACGACCTGGGCAATCTGGTCAGCCGCACCACCGCCATGGCGGAGAAGTATTTCGGCGGCACGCTGCCGGGGGGCTGCGGGGCCGCCGGGGATATGGACGGCAGCGGCCCTCTGAGCGGAGAGAGCCGCCAGTTTGACGGGGAGCTCATCGGCTTGGCTGCCGGGCTGAGGAACCGCTACGAGGAGCAGATGGAGAAATTCCAGTTCCAGAACGCCCTGGAGGAGATCTTTAAGGTGATCCAGCGGGCCAACAAGTATATCGACGAGAACGCCCCCTGGGCGCTGGCCAAGGACATGGAGGCCAACGGCCCCCGGCTGGCCCAGGTGCTCTACAACCTGCTGGAGGCGGTGCGGGTGTGCACCGTGCTGCTCACCCCCTTTATGCCCGCCAGCTGTGAAAAGATTTTCGCCCAGATCGGCGCGGACGAGAGCGCCCGCACCTGGGACAGCGCGGCACAGTGGGGGGTGCTTCCCGCCAGTGTGTCCGTATCCAAGGGGGAGAACCTGTTCCCCCGCATCGATATGGCAAAGGAGCTGAGCGAATTGGACGCTATCATGGAGCAGGCTCAAAAGGCCGCCCTGCCCGATTTGGAGGTGGAGCCCTTTATTGAGGAGCAGGTGGACTTCGACACCTTCTGCAAGTCCGACTTCCGGGCGGTGAAGGTGAAGAGCTGCGAGAACGTGCGCAAGTCGGACAAGCTGCTCAAATTCATCCTGGACGACGGCACGGGTACCGACCGGCAGATCCTGTCCGGCATCGCCAAGTGGTATAAGCCGGAGGAGCTGGTGGGCAAGACCCTGGTGGCCATCGTCAACCTGCCCCCCCGGAAGATGATGGGCCGGGAGAGCCAGGGGATGCTCATCTCCGCCGTCCACACCGAGAAGGGGGAGGAGGTCCTCCACCTGCTGATGGTGGACGACGCCATCCCCGCCGGGGCCAAGCTGTGCTGACCGGCCTGTTCGACACCCACGCCCACTACGACGCCCGCCAGTTCGACCCCGACCGGGACCAGGTGCTTGCCGCCCTGCCCGGCCAGGGGGTGGAGCTGGTGGTCAACCCGGGCTGCGACCTGGCCAGCTCCCGCCAAGCGGTGGAGCTGGCCGGGCGGTGGCCCTTTGTCTATGCCGCCGTGGGGGTCCACCCGGAGGAGTGCGCGGGATGGACGCAGGGGGACGTGGAGGAGCTGCGCGCCCTGGCCGCCCGGCCCAAGGTGGTGGCGGTGGGGGAGATCGGCCTGGATTATTACTGGCGGTCAAATCCGCCCCGGGAGCTGCAAAAGCAGGCGTTCCGGGCGCAGATGGCGCTGGCCCGGGAGCTGGACCTGCCCGTCATTGTCCACGACCGGGAGGCCCACGGCGACAGCCTGGACATTGTCCGGGCGTTTCCCGGCGTGCGGGGTGTGTTCCACTGCTTTTCCGGCAGCGCCGAGATGGCCCGGGAGCTGATGGGGCTGGGGTGGATGATCTCCTTTACCGGGGTGCTCACCTATAAAAACGCCCGGAAGGCGGTGGAGGCCGCTCAGGCAGTCCCTCTGGACCGCATCATGATCGAGACGGACAGCCCCTATATGGCCCCCGTCCCCCACCGGGGAGAGCGGAACCAGTCCGGATATGTGGGCCTGATCTGTGAGCGGCTGGGGGCGCTGAAGGGGGTAACGGCGGATGAATGTTCCGCCATAACCCGGGAAAATGGGCGCAGATTTTTCCGTATTCAGGGATAAAATTACAGGACAAAGAAATATGTGGTTTTTTGTGGAAGAGGATGAAAATTTGTTCCAAAATGCCCCGGTTTTTAGTTTTTTTTTAAAGTGCGCTTGACAGCCTTTTTACACAGTGTTATACTGACAATGGTTTTGATGTATGAACTGATTTGTGCCCGCTCTTTCGTACATGAAAGGGCGGACTTTTTTCTTCTACTTTCAAAACGAAATTTTTACAAATAAGGAGGATATAGGAAATGAGCGGTACTGTGAAATGGTTCAATGCGGAAAAGGGCTACGGCTTCATCACCCCTGACGACGGCAGCGAGGACGTGTTTGTCCACTTCTCCGCCATCGTGGCCGAGGGTTACAAGAAGCTGCTGGAGGGCCAGAAGGTCACCTTCGAGACCGAGCCCGATCCCCGGGGCGCCAAGGGCGTGCGCGCCACCAACGTGGTCGCCGTCGTGGAGGAGTAATCCCACCCCATTGGAACGCAAAAAAACGGCGGACGCAGAAGCGTCCGCCGTTTTTTTGCGTGGAATTAAAATCCAAAAAATTCTGCGGCAGGGGTTGACATGGTTGGTCTATTATGATAGTCTAGCAGGGAAGTCTATAGAGATAGACCCCCGGCTGCGGGGCAGAGCCCGGAGCGGGGTTGAGGCAGAAAGGAAGGACTGGACATGAGGACAAAAGGATATGCGGCCATTTTGGCGCTGGCGCTGTGCGCCCAGCTGCTCCAGGGGGCGCTGGCCGCCCCGGCGGCGGAGCTGAAGCTGCCCGTCCGGGAGCAGCCGGTGGCGGCGGGGTACGGCGACTTCTACGCCATCCGGGCGGACGGCACGCTGATCGCCTGGGGGGCCCCGGAGTTCGGCGGGGACGGCCGGGACCTGCCCTTTGAGCAGGCCCGGGAGCTGCTGCCCAACGCCGAGGCGGTATACACCAGCGGCCGGGGGGCCACCTTCGCCATCGACAAGGAGGGCGGCCTGTACGGCATCAACACCGGCACCGACCGGTTTTCGCCGGTGCTCCAGCGGGTGGCGGCCGACCCGGACGACCCCATGAAGCCGGTGAAGCTGGCACACGGGGTGTCCATGGTGTCGGTGGGTGGCAATCACACCCTGGTGGTGCGGCAGGACGGCGAGCTGTGGGTGCAGGGATGGTATATGCACGGCGCGCCCTGGCTGTACGAGGAAAATAAGCAGAAGGGAAAGGACAACCCCTACGAGGATTCCTACTACGTGAAGGTGATGGACAACGTCACCTGGGCGCTGGCAACCGGCCGCGGCGGACTGGCCGTCACCGCAGATTACGAGCTTTGGGGCTGGGGGCTGAACACCGTGGACGGCCGGGACAACAAGCCTCAAAAGCTGGCGGACAACGTGCTGGAGGCGTCCTGGAACGTGCTGATCCGGGACGGCGGCTGGCGAGGCCCGGTGGAGATGACCGAGGGCTGGCGCTGGACGTATGACAGTGAGACCGGCGGAATTGAGATGGAGCGGGTTCCCGAGCTGGACGGCGCGGCCCGGGCGAGTTACGATGCGGTCATCACCCGAGGCGGGGCGCTGTACTTCTTTGACAGCGCGGGCAGCGGCCTGGACGGCAAATACCGGCAGGTGATGGACATGGTGGATTACGCCGACCGCGGGGAGCGGACCTCCCTGGTCATCCGTTACGGCGGCGTGCTGTGGAGCCTCACCCAGCAGGAGGACGGCACGCTGAAGGATCAGCGGCTGGGCGCGGGCTTCTACGGCGGCACGCCGGGGGGCCAGCACGGGCTGGACAACTTCAAAGCCGTCAACCGCTACCGGGAGGGCCAGTTCACCGATGTGAAGGCGACCGACTGGTTCGCGGACAATGTGAAGAGCGCCTATGAGCTGGGGCTGATGAAGGGGAACTCCTCCAGCACCTTTGCCCCCGGCGACACCATCACCGTGGCGGAGGCGGTCACCGTGTCCGCCCGGGTGCGGGACACCTACTGGGGCGGACAGACCGATTTCACCGCCAAGGCCGGGGCGGCGTGGTACCAGCCCTATGTGGACTACGCCATCGCCAGCGGGATGATGAACGCGGCCCCGGCGGACTGTGACCGCCCGGCCACCCGGGCGGAGCTGGCCCGGTGGCTGGCGGCGGCCCTGGCGGGGGAGGGGACGGAGCCGGTGAACCGGTCAATCCGCTTCACCGACGTGACCGAAGCCCACCGGGACTACGCCGGCATTATGGCGCTGGCCCGGGCGGGCATCATGGGGGGCAAGGGGGACGGCGTCTTCGACCCGGACGCCCCGGTGCTGCGGTGCGAGGCGGCGGCCACGCTCAGCCGGGCCGCCCGGCCCGCCCTGCGCCTTGGCGCGGGGCAGTAAGCGCAAAACAGGCGGGCGCGGGAGCATTTCTCCCGTGTCCGCCCGCTTTTTTGAAAAATAACGCGGGGGGCTTCCAGGCATTGCGTTTTTTCCCCGGATATGATAACATATCCATAATTTCACGTGCGGCGCGAACGCCGGGGAGGCCTCCATGAACGCAAAATATCTCATCCAGCGGGTGCTGAATATGAACTACCGGGCCATGCTGGACAAAATCAGCTCCATCCACAAAAAGACGGGCCGCTCCCGCTGGGCCATTTTCCGGGATATGCGGCAGTGCGCGGTGAAGTACGGCGCGGGCTATATGGACTACGACCTGTTCGAGATGTATAACCTCACCCCGGAGCAGCGGGACACCTACCTCACCCGGGGGCGGAACAACGAAATTGTGGTGAAGTATAACGATAAGGCCCATATGGCGGATTTCGGGGACAAGATCCGCTTCAACGCCCGGTTTGAACCCTTCCTCCACCGGGACTGGGTGCCGGTGACGGGGGACAACCGGGACGAGGTGCTGGCGTTCCTGGGCCGCCATCCCCAGTTCATGGCCAAGCCCGCCCAGGGCAGCTGCGGCTGGGGCATTGAGAAGCTCAGCACGGCGGATTTCCCATCCCTGGACGCGCTCTACGCCCATCTGGCGGAAAAGGCCCCCTTGCTGGAGCTGGAGGAGGTCATCACGCAGCACCCGGCAGTGTCGGCCATTTACCCCGGCTCCATCAACACCGTGCGCATGGTGACCATCCGGGGCAGGAGCGGCAAGGTCTATCTGGTCACCGCCATGTTCCGCATCGGCAACGGCAAATTTGTGGACAATTTCAACAGCGGCGGCATGGTGGCCCCCATGGACCCGGACACGGGGACGGTCATCGACCGGGCGCTGGACAAGCAGAAGAACCTCTATGAAAACCACCCGGCCACCGGGGCGCAGATCAAGGGGTTTGTGTTTCCCGACTGGGACAAGGCGGCAGCCCTGGTCACCCAGGCGGCCCAGGTGATCCCGGAGGTGGGCTATGTGGGCTGGGACGTGTGCTTCACGCCGGACGGCCCCTGCCTGGTGGAGGGCAACCAGTTTCCCGGCCACGACATCTACCAGCTCCCGGTGCACACCCCGGACAAGATCGGCATCATGCCCCGGTTCCGGGCCATTGAAGCGGAAGAGGAAAAGACAAGCCCCGCGCCGTAGGCGCGGGGCTTGCCCGTTACATCTGGAGGACGGCGCCCGCCAAGGCCGCCAGTCCGATGAAGCAGATGGGGTGGAGCTTTTTCAGCGGGGTGAACTTCACCAGCACAAAAATGACAACGGCCAGTATAATCGCGGGCCAGTAAAACAGCTGGATTTCGACGCCTTCTCCCCCCGGGCAGGCGATATAGGGCACCTCATGGAACATCAGCGCGATTTTGGCCACCTGGAGCAGGGCGGCGGTGATGAGGGCCACCGACGCGGCCCGCAGGCCGTAGAACACCGCGTCCACCGCCTTGGACTGGCGGAACTTCTGCAAAAACCCGGCGATGATGAGGATGATGACGATGGAGGAGGACACCAGCCCCAGGGTGGCCACCACGCCACCCACCACCCCCGCGGTGTGGAAGCCCACGTAAGTGGCCATGTTCACCCCCATGGGGCCGGGGGTGGACTCGGAGATGGCGATCATGTTGGCCAAATCGCCGGGGTTGAACCAGCCGGTGCGCTCCCCCAGGTCGGTGAGGAAGGGGATGGTGGCAAGGCCGCCCCCCACGGAGAACAGCCCCACCCGGCAGAACTCGAAGAACAGCCTCACAAGAAGCATGAAATCAATGGTGAGAGGCATTATTTCAGCCCTCCCTTCGCCCAGCGCACGCACAGCCCCGCCGCGCCCGCGGCAATGACCAGAAACACCGGGGAGAGAATGAAGCCCAGCACCGCGCCCAGAGTTCCCTCCGGCATGGTGCAGAAGGTCCCAACGGCGGCCATGACCAGCACCACGGCATAGATGACGCGGGTGGGCCAGTCGATAACGGCATTTTTGAACAGCTTGATGACGCTGGACAGGATCAGCGCCACCACCCCGGCCCGGACGCCGTTGAAGGCGTGGATCACGATTTCCAGGTGCATAAAGTTTTGTAAAAACGCGGCGATGACCATGATGATGACCAGGGAGGGGAACACCAGCCCCAGGGTGGCGACGATACCACCGGCAATCCCGGCCTGGCTGCGGCCCACGAAGGTGGCGGTGTTTACGGCGATGATGCCCGGGGTGCACTGGCCCACGGCGTAGTAGTCGGCCAGCTCGGTCTCGGTGGACCACTTTTTGTTCTCCACCAGCTCCCGCTGAAGGATGGGCAGCATGGCGTAGCCGCCCCCGAAGGTGCATATCCCGATACGGGCGAAGGTGAGAAATAAGTCGATGAGGATGTTCATGCAATCACCACTTATGCAATAATCTGTGCGTGTGCGCCTTCCCGAGCAGCGGGCCGGCGTCTCACGCCGTCAAGCGTTTTGCGAAGCAAAACCTTGCCGCAGGGCGAATTCATTTCGCCCGAGGAGGAAGATAAGGGGCCCCCGGCGCGCGGTCAGCGCGCTGGGGCGCACACGCCGATGCGGGCGAAGGTGAGGAATAAATCAATGAGGATGTTCATGTTAATTCAATCCCTCCAACTCGTCCAGCCACAGCTTTGCCGCCGCGTCGGACGGCATCCGCCAATCCCCCCGGGGGGACAGCGCCACCGAGCCCACCTTGGGCCCGTCGGGCAGGCAGGAGCGCTTGAACTGCTGGGAGAAGAACCGGCGGTAGAAGTTTTTCAGCCACTTCAGCAGCGTCTCCCGGTCATAGCGGCCCCCAAAGGCGTATTGCGCAAGGCGGAGCACCTTCCGGGGCGGGAAGCCCCAGCGGACGGCGTAGTACAGGTAGAAGTCGTGGAGCTCGTAGGGCCCCACCAGGTCCTCGGTTTTCTGGGCGATCTCCCCATCCTTGGGGGGGAGCAGCTCGGGGGAGACGGGGGTGTCCAGGATATCCCGGAGGACCTCCCCGATGGCCCCGCCCAGCCGCTCGGCCTCCCAGGCCGCCAGATGGCGCACCAGGGTCTTGGGGATGGAGGCGTTGACGGCGTACATGGACATATGGTCGCCGTTGTAGGTGGCCCAGCCCAGGGCCAGCTCACTCAGGTCTCCGGTGCCGATGACCAGGCCCCCCCGCTGGTTGGCCAGGTCCATGAGCACCTGGGTGCGCTCCCGGGCCTGGGCGTTTTCAAAGGCCACGTCGTGGTTTTCCATGGATTGGCCGATGTCGGCGAAATGCTGCTCCACCGCCCTGCCGATGTTCACCTCCCGGAAGTCCGCCCCCAGCTCCCGGGCCAGGATCTCGGCGTTGGAACGGGTGCGGCGGGTGGTGCCGAAGCAGGGCATGGTGACGGCCAGAATCCCGTTCCGATCCCGGCCCAGCATATCGAAGGCCTTGGCGGTGATGAGGATGGCCAGGGTGGAGTCCAGCCCGCCGGAGAGGCCCACCACGGCACAGGAGGCGTTGGTGTGCTCCAGCCGCTTCTTGAGGCCCAGCGCGGCGATGGTGAGGATTTCCTCGCACCGCGCCCCCCGGTCCCCCGCGTCCTCCGGGATGAAGGGGGTGGGGGAGACGGGGCGGGTGAGGGGGGTGTCCTCCAGCTCCAGGTCGAAACAGCCCAGCACAGAGCTTGCCGTCCTCTGGGCGGATGGGAGGCTGGACATCCGCCGCCGCTCGTAAGCCAGCTTTTTTACGTCGATCTCACTGACCGTCAGCCCGGCTGCGAACCGTTTTTCCGCCAGCATGGTCCCATTTTCCGCAATCATGTTATGGCCGGAGAACACCAGGTCGGTGGAGGACTCCCCCTCCCCCGCGTCGGCGTAGACATAGCCGCATACCAGCCGCCCGGACTGGCCGGAGACCAGGGCGCGGCGGTAGTCCGCCTTGCCCGCCACCTCGTCGGAGGCGGACAGGTTCAAAATCAGGACGGCGCCCTTTTCCGCCAGCCGGACGGAGGGGGGCTGGGATACCCACAGATCCTCGCAGATCTCCACGCCCACCGCCAGCTCGGGCATGCTGCGGCAGCGGAACAGCTTGCCGCCGGACAGCTCCACCGCGTCCTGTCCGGCAAAGGGAAACACAGGTCCGGCGGACGGGTAAACGTCGGAGGCGGACAGCGCCGAAGCAGGAGAAAACCATCGGGCCTCATAGAATTCACCATAATTTGGGATATTGGCCTTGGGAACCAGGCCCAAAATGAATCCTTTCTGTATGACTGCCGCGCAGTTATACAATTTGTTTTCACATCGAACCGGCAGACCCAAGGCGGTGAGCAGGTCCAGCTTCCGGGTCTCGTCCAGGATGGCGGCCAGCGCCCGCTCCGCCCCATCCAGCAGGGTGGGCTGCAAAAACAGGTCCCCGCAGGTGTACCCGGTGACGCACAGCTCCGGCAGGGCCAAAACCTTTACCCCCTGGGCCGCCGCCTCTTTCATCAGCGATATGATCTGCCCCGCGTTGAAATCGCAGTCGGCCACCCGAATCCTGGGCGTACCCGCCGCCACCTTTACAAAGCCGTCTCTCATCCGTCCGGCCTCCTCAAAATAGTTGTCGACGGTATTTTACCCCAATCCTGCCAAAAAAGCAACGGGGAGCGCAAACAAAACCAGCGGCCTTTTTTGCGGAATTTATATCCTGTTCATTGATTTTTATGGGGAAGTGGTGTAAACTATATTGATTCAACAAAAATTTACCATGGGAGGCTGCGGCTATGGCATATACTTTTGCACAGTATCAGGAGAGCGCTGATTACATCAAGGAAAAAATCGGGGGATTTATCCCCAAAGTTGCCATGGTGCTGGGCTCCGGCCTGGGCTTTTTGGGCGACGTGGTGGAGGACCCCACCGCCATCCCTTACGGCGATATTCCCCACTTCAAGGCGTCCACCGCCCCCGGGCACAAGGGACAGCTGGTGTTCGGCACGCTGGCGGGCAGGCCGGTGGCCGTGATGCAGGGCCGGATGCACCACTATGAGGGGTACGGGTACGACGAGGTGTCCTACGCCGTGCGGGTGCTGCGCCTGCTGGGCTGCGACACGCTGATCGTCACCAACGCCGCCGGCTGCGTGCGCACCGACTGGCAGGCGGGAGATTTGATGCTCATCACCGACCAGATCAAGATGTTCTCCGAGTCCCCCCTCCGGGGGGAAAACATCCCCGAGTTCGGCGTGCGCTTCCCCGACGCCTCCCACCTGTACACCGCCCGGCTTCAGGATGTGGCCCGGAGCGCGGCGGCGGAGCTGTCCATCCCCCTGCGGGAGGGCGTGTACTTCTACTGCTACGGCCCCCAGTACGAGACCCCCGCCGAGGTGCGGGCGGCCCGCATCCTGGGCGGGGACGCGGTGGGCATGTCCACCGCCCCGGAGGTCATCGTGGCCGGGCACTGCGGCATGGAGATTTTGGGCTTTACCCTGCTGTCCAACATGGCGGCGGGCATTCTGGACCAGCCCCTCAGCGAGCAGGAGGTGCTGGACGCCGCGGCGGCGGCCAAGGACAAGTTCTCCCGGCTGGTGCTGGCCTGCCTTGCCAAGCTGTAAAGGAGGAATACCCGTCATGACCACGCTGTTTACCAATGTCACCGCCCTGCTGATGGACGAAGGGTTCACCGTTCTTCGAAACGGCTTTGTGGCGGTGGATGGGGCGGACATCTCCTACGTGGGGCCGGACCGCCCCCAGGGAGAGTTCGGACAGACCATCGACTGCGCGGGCAAGGTGATGATGCCCGGCTTTGTCAACGCCCACACCCACGTGCCCATGACCCTCATGCGGGGGTACGGCGGGGGCCATGATCTGCAAAGCTGGCTCCAGGACTTCATTTTCCCCGCCGAGGACCGCTGGGACGACCGGGCCATGGCCGCCGCCGCGGGGCTGGGGCTGGCCGAGATGATCGCCTCCGGCGTCACCTGCATCGCCGATATGTATATGCGCACCGGGGTCATCGCCCGGCAGGCGCTGGACGCGGGCATCTCCGCCAACCTGTCCGTGGGGGGCGTGTATTTCGGCGACCCGGAGGACTTTGACCCGGATACCTGCGAGGACTGTGCCAATATGCGCGCGCTGTACGAGGAGTGGCACGGCGCGGGGGAGGGCCGGATCGTGGCCGACGCCTCCATCCACGGGGAGTACACCTCCTCCGCGCCCATCTGGCGGTGGATGGCGGATTACGCCCACGCCCACGGCCTGGGGATGCACGTGCACGTTTCCGAGACCCAAAAGGAGCACGAGGACTGCAAAGCCCGCCACGGCGGCCTCACCCCCATCCAGACCCTGGATCAATACGGCGTGTGGGACGGGCGGGCCATCGCCGCCCACTGCGTCTACACCACGCCGGAGGACTGGGCGGTGATGGCGCGGAAGGGCGTGTCCTGCGTCCACAACCCTTACTCCAACCTGAAGCTGGGCTCCGGCGTGGCCCCCATCCCCGATATGCTCCGGGCCGGGGTGAACGTGGCCCTGGGCACCGACGGCGTGAGCTCCCACAACAGCGTGGATATGTTTGCCGACATGAAGCTGGCCGCCATTCTCCACAACGGCGTGCGGCGCGACCCCATGGCCATGACCGCCCGGCAGGCGCTGGAGATGGCCACTGTCAACGGGGCGAGAGCCCTGGGGCGGAACACCGGGCGGATCGAGGCGGGCCGGACCGCCGACCTGATTCTGGTGGACTTCTCGGCCCCCAACCTCACTCCCTGCCACGACGAGGCGGAAAACCTGGTGTTTTCCGCCCGCGGCTCCAACGTGGTGATGAATATGGCCCGGGGCCGCGTCATATACCAAAACGGGGCGTTTTTGACGCTGGACCTGGACAAGATCAAGGACGAGGTCAGCCGGTATGCCCTGCCCCTGCTCTTCAAGTGATGGGAAAGGTTTGAGGATATGTCTGCTTCCACCCCAAAAAAGAATTCCTTTTTCGGCGGCGCCGCCATTCTGACGGCCAGCGTCATCGTGGTCAAGCTCATCGGGGCGCTGTACAAGATCCCCCTGGGCGGCATTTTGTCCGACGCGGGCTTCGCTGACTTCAACACCGCCTATAACATCTACTCCCTGCTCATCATCATCTCCACCGGCGGCCTGCCGGTGGCCCTGTCCAAGATGGTGTCCGAGGCCAACGCCGTGGGCCGGGGGAATCAGGTGAAAAAGGTGTTTTCCCTGGCCCTGGCCACCTTCTGTGTGCTGGGCACCATCAGCTTCTGCATCATGGCCTTCTTCCCCCACCAGCTGGCCGACCTGATGCGGGACAGCCATGCGGCCTACAGCATCCTGGCCCTGGCCCCGGCGGTGTTTTTCATCTGCCCGCTGTCCGCCTTCCGGGGGTACTTCCAGGGCCACACCCTCATGACCCCCACCGCCGTGTCCCAGGTTATTGAGGCGCTGTGCAAGCTGGTCATCGGCCTGGCCCTGGCCTCCCTGTTCATGAAGCAGGAGCTGGGGGAGTCGGTGGCCGCCGCCGGGGCCATACTGGGGGTGTCGGTGGGCTGCATGCTGGGGGCGCTGTATGTGTACTTCTGCTACCGGGGCCACGTGCGCACCCTGCCGGCCAGCCAGGACGAGCCGGAGGACAGCCGTTCCATCCTGATCACCCTGGCGCGGCTGGCCATCCCCATCACCCTCAGCTCCTCCGTCATCGCCCTGACCAACATCCTGGACACCAGCATTATGCTGGGCCGGCTCCAGGACGCGCTGAAGCTCACCGAGGACGCCGCCCGGGACATGAAGGGGATGTACGACAAGGCGCTCACCCTTTACAACCTGCCCGCCTCCTTTATGGTGCCGCTGACGGCCAGCGTCATCCCCCACGTGTCCGCCGCGCTGAAGGTAAAGCGCCGCCGCCAGGCCGCCCAGATCAGCGAGACCACCCTGCGCACCACCGCCCTGCTGGCCATACCCGCCGGGGTGGGGCTGTTTGTGCTGGGCGAGCCCATCATCCGCCTGCTCTACCCCTCCACGGACGTGGTGCTGGCGGGCTGGATGCTGTCCGTGCTGGGTATCGCGTCCATCGCGGTGTGCTTCATGCTGGTGAGCAATTCCATTCTCCAGGCCCACCAGATGGTGGCCCTGCCCATGGCCACCACCGTCATCGGCTGCGCGCTGAAGCTGGCGGTGGGATATGTGCTCATCGGCAATGAGAACGTGGGCATCAAGGGTGGCGCCATCAGCACCGTGGCCTGCTTCGGGCTCATCGCCCTGCTGGACATGTTCATTATCCGGCGCACCCTGCCCCGGTCCCTGAGCATGGCCCGGGTATTTGTCAAGCCGGTGGGGGCGGCCGCCGCCATGGGGGCGGCGGCCTGGGCGGTGAACGGGCTGGTGACCAAGGCGCTGCTGGCGCTGAACATTTTCGTGACCGAGACGGAGGAGCTGCTGCCGGACGGCACAACGGCGGTGGCCCTCAGCCGCACCGGCACCGCCCTGGCGGTGTTCGGGGCCATCGGGGTGGCGGTGGTGGTGTACTTTGCCCTCGTCATTTTCACCCGCGCCATCTCCAAGGAGGACCTGGCCCTTATCCCCAAAGGGGAAAAATTGGCTAGAATTCTCCGCGTGGAGTGAAAAATTGCGAAAATTTATTGTAAAAAACGGCTGGAGCGAGGAAAAGCTCTTGCAATTCAGGTGATAGTATGGTAAATTGGTCGTTGAAAAAATCCTATGACTGCCGGGACCTGGCGGAAATTGTCCGAATTCTGCGCCATCCGGGCGGCTGCCCCTGGGACCAGGAACAGACCCACCAGTCTATCCGCCGCAATTTTTTGGAGGAGGCCTACGAGGCAGCCGAGGCCATTGACCGGGGCGACACGGACGGCCTGAAAGAAGAGCTGGGGGATGTGCTTCTCCAGGTCTACTTCCACACCTCCATTGAGGAGGACGCGGGGCGCTTTACCCTGGACGACGTGGCGGACAGGGTGTGCAAAAAGCTCATCTACCGGCATCCCCACGTGTTCGGCGACGTGAGCGTCAGCTCCACCGGCGAGGTTTTGTCCAACTGGGAGGAGCTGAAGCGGAAGGAGAAGGGCCAGGCCACCCAGGCCGACGCGCTGGACGCGGTGGCCCGCACCCTGCCGGCGCTGTGGCGGGCGGAAAAGGTGCAAAGGAAGGCGGTGCGCGCCGGGGCCCCCTGGAACGGATGGGACGCCGTCATGGACAAGCTGTCCGAGGAGCTGGAGGAGATCAGGGCGGCCCGGTCCGGGGAGGGCGACTTGGCCGAGGAGCTGGGCGACCTGCTGTTCGTCACGGTGTGCGCCTGCGCCGAGGCGGGGGTGGATCCGGAACAGGCCCTCCACGCCAACGTTGATAAGGATATCGCCCGGTTCCGCCGGGTGGAGGAGCTGGCAGCCGGGCAGGGAAAAGCCATGGATGAGCTGTCCCGGGAGGAGTTCCTGGACCTGTGGGCCCAGGCAAAGGACCAGCTGAAGTGGGCCCGTTGAGACGACTTACTGCGCCACGCCGCGCTTGTAAGTATATACGCGGCGTTGCCGCAAAAGAAATTTGATGTTCAGGAGGAAATTTGAGACATGAATAAAACCGAACTGATCGCCGCTGTGGCGGAGAAGACCGGCCTGTCCAAGAAGGACAGCGACGCCGCCGTGGCCGCCGTGGTGGACGTGATCACCGAGTCCCTGGTGCAGGGCGAGAAGGTGCAGCTGGTGGGCTTCGGCTCCTTTGAGGTGAAGAGCCGCTCCGCCCGCATGGGCCGCAACCCCCACACCAAGGAGCAGATCGAGATTCCCGCCTCCAAGGTGCCTGTGTTCAAGGCCGGCAAGGCGCTGAAGGATACGGTGGCGCAGTAATAGACCATCAATTCCCACCCCGCTAGGGGTGGGAATCCTGTTATGGAGGGCTGTTTATGAGGTTGGACAAATGGCTGAAGGTGTCCCGGCTCATCAAGCGCCGGGCGGTGGCCAACGAGGCCTGCGACGCCGGGCGGGTGAGCGCCAACGGCCGGCCGGTAAAGGCGTCCTACGATGTGAAAGAGGGGGACGTGCTGGAGCTGAAATTCGGGGAAAAGCTCATCCGGGTGGAGGTGCTCTCCGTGGCCGACATCGTGGGCAAGGCCGGGGCGGAGGCCATGTACCGCCAGCTGTAAAAGATGCGAAACGCGCCGGGGGCTTACAGTCCCCGGCGCGTTTTTCGGCGCTACAGCTTTTTCATGTGCTGGGCGGTGAATTTCAGCATCAGCCGCTTGGTGCCCACCCCGTCGAAGGCGATCTCCAGCAGGGTATCCCCCCCCACCTTCTGGGTGGACAGCACCATACCCCGGCCAAAGGCCTTGTGCTCCAGCATATCCCCCTTCCGATAGTCGGGCAGGGCGGGGCCGGGGTCGGACAGGGCGGACTGGAACACGGGCCGGGAGGGGGCGGCTTTCTGGGGCCTGGGCGGGGTGCAGGAGGCGCGGCGCTGGCCGCCGCCATAGGCGCTCTGAGTTACGCCGCCCTGGCGGTAGGGCTCCCGGTAGGTGGACACCCGTGGGGTCTGGTCGAACTCGTCCCAGTCCCCGCCCATGGGGGCGTCCCCCGCCGGGGCGGGGGCCAGGTAGGACCGCCCGGACTGGTCCAGCAGCTCCGCCGGGATCTCCCCGGCGAACCGGGAGGGCCGGTTGGTGCTGGTGCGGCCAAAGAGCATCCGCTGGCCCGCGCAGGTGAGGTACAGCCGCTCCTTGGCCCTTGTGAGGGCCACGTAGCACAGCCGCCGCTCCTCCTCCATCTCCTCCGCCTCGCCGATGGCCCGGATGCCGGGGAAGATGCCCTCCTCCATCCCCACCACGAACACCGTGGGGAACTCCAGCCCCTTGGCGGAGTGCATGGTCATCATCACCACCGCGTCCTCGTCGGGGTCGTGGCTGTCCAGGTCGGTGTACAGGGCGATCTCGTCCAGAAAGCCCGCCAGGGAGGGCTCCCCCTCGGCGTTCTCCATGTAGCCGTTGATGGAGGTGAGCAGCTCCCGGACGTTTTCCAGCCGGGTGCGGCTTTCTATGTCGTTTTTCATCTGGAGCATGGCGGCGTAGCCGGTGCGGGCCACCACCTCCTCATAGAAATCGGGCAGGTCCATGGTGCGGGACAGGGCGGTGAGCTCCTCCAGTATGGCGGCAAACTGCCCCAGCTTTGCGGCGGGCTTTTGCAGCTCCGGGTAGGCGGAGGGGTTGGACACCACGTCCCACAGGGACAGGCCCTCCCGCAGGGCGATGTCCCGGGCCCTTTCCACCGTGGCCTGGCCGATGCCCCGGGGGGGATTGTTGATGATGCGGGTCAGGCGCAGGTCGTCCGCGTGGTTGTGGATGGCGCACAGGTAGGCCAGCATGTCCTTGACCTCGGCCCGGTCAAAGAACCGGGTGCCGCCGATGACCTTATAGGGGATGCCGCTGCGCTTGAAGGCCACCTCCAGCTGGTTGGACTGGGCGTTCATCCGGTAGAGGATGGCATGGGTGTTCCACTTCTCCCCCGCCCGGTAGTCCTCCATCAGCTTGTCCGCCACAAACCGGGCCTCGTCGTTCTCGTTCATGGCGGTGTAGAGCTGCACCTTCTCCCCCTCCCTGCCCGCCGTCCACAGCTCCTTGCCCTTGCGGCCCTGATTGTGGCGGATGACGGCGTTGGCGGCGGCCAGGATGCTCTTGGTGGAGCGGTAGTTCTGTTCCAGGCGGATGGTGCGGCAGCCCTTGTACTGGTCCTCAAAGGAGAGGATGTTCTCGATGGTGGCCCCCCGGAAGCGGTAGATGGACTGGTCGTCGTCCCCCACCACGCAGATGTTCTCCCGCCCTCCGGCCAGCAGGGAGGAGAGCAGGTATTGCAGGTTGTTGGTGTCCTGGTACTCGTCGATGAGGACGTAGCGGAATTTTTTCTGGTAGTAGTCCAAAACGTCGCCGTGCTCCTGGAGCAGCCGGACGGTGTGGAGGATGATGTCGTCAAAGTCCAGCGCCCCCGCCTCCCACAGCCGCTTCTCATACGCGGTGTAGAGCTGGGCGATCTTTTGCAGCCGGAAATCGCCGGACGCCTGGCACTCCCGGGCAAAATCCGCCGCCAGCTGGAGCTTGTCCTTGGCCCGGGAAATCGCGGCCAGCACCGAGCGGGCGGGGAACTGCTTGTCGTCGAAGTTCAGCTCCTTGATGCAGTCCTTCATCACCCGCTGGGAGTCGTCGGTGTCATAGATGGTGAAGGAGGAGGGGAAGCCCAGCTTCTCAATGTCCCGGCGGAGGATGCGCACGCAGGCGGAGTGGAAGGTGGACGCCCACACGTCCCGGGCGGAGGGGCCCAGCATCTTTTCCAGACGGGCCTTCAGCTCCCCGGCGGCCTTGTTGGTAAAGGTGATGGCGATGATGGTCCAGGGGGCGGCGGGGTCCACCGCGCACAGCCGGTCGGCCTGGAGCCGCCCCTCCTTGGAGGGGTGGGCGGCGTAGTCCCGGAGAAAGGATAAGTCGTCCCCGGTCACCCATTCGGGCACCTCCAGGCAGTCCGAGCCCCGGCCGTAGCGGATGAGGTTGGCCACCCGGTGGATGAGCACGGTGGTCTTGCCCGACCCCGCCCCCGCCAGCAGCAGCAGGGGACCCTCGGTGGCCAGCACGGCCTTTCGCTGCTCGGGGTTGAGGTTTTGATAGTTTTGGCCGATGACCTCCCGGCGGAGGCGGCAGAATTCCAGCGACTGTTCCGGCGTCAGCATAGGTATCAGATCCTTTTCGTCAAGTAGAGACATTATACCAGACCGCGGGGGAAAAGTACAGAGGCGTTCTGCTGCCAAAGGGATGCGGCGTGATATAATCAAATCCAGCGTGTTTCACACGCTGGAACGCCGGGGCCACAGACCCCGGCGTTCTCCTCTTTCCCGGCTAAGTAATCACACGCTCTGCTCCAGCAGCGCCCGCAGCCGGCGGCACCGCTGCTGGCAGGCGTCGGCCAGTTCGCCGTACATCTCCAGCATATCCGGGTCCTCCCAGTCGTCGGCGGCCAGCCGGAAGGCGGTCTCCTGGCGCTGTTCCGCCTGGTGGCGGCTGCGCAGCGCCCCCCAGTAGGACGGGATGGCAGGCGCGCCCAGCATCTCGGTGGGCCAGTAGCGCAGCCCGGTGAGCAGAAAATAGGCCGCCGACAGCTTCCGGGCGTGGCTGTGCAGCTCCCCGGCCAGGCTGTTCAGCGCCCTGGCGTCCGTCCCCCGGGCCCGGCGGGCCAGGTGGCGGTAGAACTGCCAGCCCTCCAGCGCGTCCATCACGTGGCGGCGCAGGCGGGCGGCCCGGTCGTCGCCGCCCTGGGGCTCCTCCCAGAGGGGGGGCAGGTCGCCGCCCCAATTGCCGCCGTTCTGGGGCGGCAGGCCCTGGGTGGGCGGGCAGGTCTTGGTGGGGGGCTCCGGGGCGGGAGCCTCCTCCATCGGGGGGGCTTCCGGGGGGGACGGCGGCTGGACCGGGGGGACGGCGTCCCCGCCGGGCCGGCAGGACTGGGGCAGGCCGCCCCCGTCCTGGCGCAGCAGGTCCTTCAAACACTCACAGGATACGTCTCCACCGCCGACGGGGCCGGGCTGGATGGGGCTGCTGTCCTCCGACCTCCCCGCCATCACCCGCTGCCACACCCGCTGGAACACCTCCTGATCTTTCAGTGCGCATGGAATCATGTCTTCCATGTGGTAAAACACCTCCTTTGCCCCACATTCTATGTGGGAAGGGAGGGCTTTGCCAATCTATCGGGAGAGGACCTCCTCAAAGGAGCGGATATAGCGGGCGCACACCGCCTTCAGCTCCTCCTGGCGGCCCGCGTAATAGGCGTCGTACACCCCTACGGCGGTCATGCCCGCCCGGGCGGCGGTGGTGCAGTTGTCCGGGCTGTCGTCAAAGAGGACGCAGTCCTTCAAGGGGACGCCCAGCAGGCCGCTCAGCTCCACAAAGCACCGGGGGTCGCGTTTTTCCAGGCCGATCTCCTCGGCAAAGACGATACGGTCGAACAGCTGCGTCAGCTGGAACCGTTCCAGCGCCGCCCGGCACAGGGCGGGACGGCAGGCGGTGAACACGGCCATGGGGAGGCCTTGGGCGCTGCACTGGCGCAAAAACGCCTCAACTCCCGGCTTGAGCTGGACCTGCTCCCGGTAATGACGGTCCGCCATGGCGGTCCACTCCGCCATGATATCCTCCGGGGACTCGGGCAGATGGTAATAATCCTTGGTGAATTGGGCGGCGAGGGGGAGAATGGACCGCTCCACCACCCGCTGGTATTCCTGGGTATGGGGCAGGCCCCGGCGGGCCAGGAATTCCCGGTCCACGTCCAGCCAGATACCGTTGGTGTCGGTGATGGTGCCGTCCAGATCAAATATGTACATCAGATCAGCTCCTTAGTCAGTTCTCTCAGCATATCAGACCGGGGCTGTTTTGACAAGCCCCGCCACAAATTTCCTCCGCCGCGTTGACTTGTCCACTCTTTGCGGATAAAATAGAAAGCAGCGTTTGGGAAGGGGGCGGCGGTGTGCGGAAACTGGCCTGGTTTTCTGCGGGCTTCGGGGCCGCCTGCCTGTGGGCGTGTTATTTTGAGACCGGGGCGGCGGCTGTCCTCGTCTCCGCCGCCCTGCTTGGGTTGGCGCTGGCGGTGTGGCTGGCCGCCCGGCCCGGGCGGAACGAGCACCCCATCCTGCTGCGCAGGCCCAAGGACAAAGGGCCGCTGTCCCGGCATGCGCGCTATCAGATTTCCCGGCGGGCGGCGGCGCTGTGCCTGGGCGGGGTGGCGGCGCTGGGATGGGCCTGGGCATACTTTGCCCTGTTCCGGGCTCCGGCGGAGGACCTGGTGGGAGAGGACGCCGCGATTTCCGGCCAGGTGTCCTCCTATCCCGTGCCCACCTCCATCGGCGGGTGGTCGGTGACCGTCCGCCTGGACGGCGGCTTTTTCGCGCCGGACGCCCTGGCCTACGGCCCGGAGGACTGGGGCGGGCTGAAGCCGGGGGACAGGATTTCCTGTAACGCCCGGGTGCGGCCCTCCGCCCGCGCCTACGGCGACGAGACCACCTACTACACCGCCAAAGGGGTGTACCTGCTGGCCTACTGCAGGGGAGAGGCGGAGGTTGAGGCCGCCCGGCGGGTCCCCCTCCGGCACTGGCCCGCCCTGTGCGCCCACAAGCTCAAGGAGGGGATTTACGCCGCCTTTGACGGCACCGCCGCCCCCATCGCGGCGGCGGTCACCCTGGGGGACAGGGGCGGGCTGGAGGAGACGCTGCACTCCGCCCTCAACCGGGCGGGGCTGATGCACGCCGCGGCGGTGTCCGGCTTTCACATCTCCTTCCTGGTGGGGCTGGGGCTCCTGCTGTGCGGGAACAACCGGAAAACCGCCCTGGCCATGGTCCCCATGCTGCTGTTTTACGCGCTGATGGCGGGAGGCACGCCGTCGGCGCTCCGGGCGGTTATCATGCAGTGCGCCCTGCTGGCGGCGCCCCTGGCGGGGAGGGAGGGGGACGGGCCGTCGGCGCTGGGCGCGGCGCTGCTGGTGCTGCTCCTTCAAAATCCCTTTGCAGCCGCCAGCGTGGGATTGCAGCTGTCCTTTGCCTCGGTGGCGGGCATACTTCTTGTGACGGAGCCGCTGTTCAGCCGGATGTACCGCCCGCTGAAAGGGAGGCGTCCGCCCAAGGAGAGGATGCTCCCGGCGCTGCTGTGGAGGGCAGGGCGGGCGGCGCTGGCCAGCGCGGCGACCTCCCTGGGGGCCATGCTGTTCACCGTCCCCCTCATCGCGCTGTATTTCGGGCAGATCCTGGTTTTGTCGCCCCTGTCCAACGTGCTGGCGCTGTGGGCGCTGTCCCTGATGATGGCGTGCGCTCTGGTTCTGGGGACGCTGGCGGTGCTTTTCCCCGGCCCGGCCGCGGCGCTGGGGGCGGCGGCCAGCCTGCCGGGGCACTACGCCCGGTGGATGGCGCTGCTGCTGGGGCGGTTCCCCTTTGCCTCGCTGTCGGCGGACAATCCATACTGCCTGATCTGGCTGGCGGGGGTGTACCTGGCGCTGCTGGCGGCAGTCCTGGGAAAGGAACGGCCCCGCCGGCCCCTGGCCTGCGCGGGGGCGCTGGTTCTGCTGCTGTGCGCCGCCGTCGGGCTGGGCCGGCTGGAGGCGGAGCGCGCCGATTTGACAATCACCGCCCTGGACGTGGGCCAGGGATCGTCCACCGCGCTGATGTCCGGGGGAAGGGCGGCGCTGGTGGACTGCGGCGGGGACGGCCCCCGCAGCGCCGGGGACAGGGCGGCGGACTACTTCGCCGCCATGGGCCGCACCCGTCTGGATGTGCTGGTCCTCACCCACTTTGACGCGGACCATTTCAATGGGGTGGAACAGCTCTTTTACCGCATGAGGGTGGACAGGGTGGCGGTTCCGGCGGGGGATACGGACCCGGACGGCCTGGCCCGCCTGCGGTCGCTGACCCGGGCGGAGGGGGCGGAGGTGATTTTGGTGGACGAGACCAGAACCTTCTCCCTGGGGGAGGCGTCGCTGACCCTGTTCCCGCCCCTGGGCGGGGGGACCTCCAACGAGTCGGGGCTGTTTGCCCTTTGCACCCATGGGGACTTCGACGTGCTCATCACCGGGGACGCCGACGCCTTTGTGGAGAAAATGCTGGTGAAGTACCGGCCCATTCCGGACATCGAGGTGCTGGTGGCGGGCCACCACGGCTCTAAAAGCTCCAGCTGCGAGGCGTTTCTCCGGGCGGTGTCGCCCGAGCTGGCCCTTGTCTCCGCCGGGGCCAACAACTCCTACGGCCACCCGGCCCAGGAGGCGCTGGACCGTCTGGAGGCGGTGGGGGCGCAGGTCTGCCGCACCGATGAGGCGGGCTCCGTCACCGTCCGGGTGCGGGGCGGGCGGATGGGAATCTACACGACGAAAGGGGGCGGTCTCCATGCCGCCGAAGCGGGATAAGACGGACAACACCGCCATGCGGGAGCTGAAGCGGGCCATCAAGGAGGGCGCGCCCAAAAAGCTCTACCTCTTCCACGGGGAGGAGGCGTTTTTGCGGGACTACTACCTGGCCCGGCTCAAGGAAGCCCTGCTGCCCGCCGGGCTGGAGGAGTTCAACCTGCACACCGCCCAGGGGAAAGACTGCTCGGTGGACTGGATCGAGCAGGCGGCGGACTGCCTGCCCATGATGAGCGAGCGCACCCTGGTCATCGTCACCGATTTTGACCTGTACGGCCTGGGGGAGAAGCCCCGGGAGCGGCTGGTGAAGGTGCTGGAGGAGCTGCCGGACTACTGCTGCATGGTGTTTGTGTACGACCTGATTCCCTATAAGGCGGACGGGCGGTCCAAGCTGGCGGGGCTGCTGAAGCGGGAGGGGGCGGTGGTGGAGTTCCAGCGGCAGAGCCAGGGGGACCTGACCGACTGGATCTGCCGCCAGTTTAAAAAGGCGGGCAAGGGCGTGGACACCGAGGATGCCCGCTACCTCATCTTCCTGTGCGGCGATCTGATGAACACGCTGTCGGCGGAGATCGGGAAGATCGCCGCCTACTCCCCCCACCCCCGGGTGACCCGGGCGGACATGGACGCGGTGGCCATCCCCCAGATCGACGCGGTGGTGTTCCAGATGACCGACGCCATGGCCCGCAAGGATTTCGACAAAGCGGCCTCGGTGCTGGCCGACCTGCTCCACAGCCAGCAGCCCCCCATCATGATCCTGGCCGCCATGGGCAAATACTTCCGGCAGCTGTACACCGCCCGGCTGTACTTGGATTGCGGGAAGGGCAAAGGCGAATTCATGGAGCTGTGGGGGATGAAATCCGCCTACCAGGCGGATAAGCTGATGGACGCCGCCCGGCGGTTCTCCCTGCCCTGGTGCCGGTACGCCGTGGGCCGGTGCGCCCAGGCGGATATCGAGCTGAAATCCTCCTACGGGCAGGAGAAGGAACTGCTCACCGGGCTGCTGATGGAGCTGGCCTCGGGCCGGAGGGCGGCTGCTGCTTTTTCTTGAAAGAAAAAGTAACCAAAAAGAACTTTAAGCCCGTTACCGGCAGAGCTGTGATCGTTCTATTTCTGGCCGGCGGCGGAACTGTTTTGTATCTGGGGGATTACTATGAGAATCCAAGAAGCTATTGTAGTAGAAGGCCGGTACGACAAGGCCGCGGTGTCCGCGGTGGCGGACACCCTGATTTTGGAGACGGCGGGTTTTGGCGTGTTCAAGGACGCCGAGCGGCTGGCATTGCTGCGCAGGCTGGCCGAAAAACGGGGGCTCATCGTACTCACCGACTCCGACGGCGCGGGTTTTGTCATCCGCAACTACCTCAAGGGGGCCATCCCCAAAGAGCGGGTCAAGCACGCCTATATCCCCGACGTGGCGGGCAAGGAACGGCGCAAGCGCGCCCCCGGCCGGGAGGGCAAGCTGGGAGTGGAGGGGATGCCGGCCCAGGTGCTGCGCGACGCCCTGCTCCGGGCGGGGGCCACGGTGCTGGACGGCACCGCCCCGGAACGCCCGGCGGGGGACCTGACGCCGGCGGACCTGTTCGCGCTGGGGCTGTCCGGGGTGCCGGACGCGGCGGCGCGGCGGGCGGAGCTTTTGAGGCGGCTGGACCTGCCCGAGCACATGAGCGCCAAGGCTCTGCTGGCGGCGCTCAACGCGCTTTACACCCCGGACGAGCTGGACAGCCTGCTCAAGGATAGATAAAGAGGTCGTCTCCCGTCGGGAGACGACCTCTTTTGCCCTCATCGCTCCAGCTCCATCACCTTGTCTATCCGGCGCTGGTGGCGTCCGCCCTCGAACCGGGTGGCGAGGAACACGTCCAAAATCCGCTCCGCCAGGTTTCCCCCGGTGACCCCCGCCCCCATGGCCAGCATGTTGGCGTCGTTGTGGCGGCGGGTCATCTCGGCGGACAGGGGCTCGTGGCACAAGGCGCACCGCACGCCCTTTACCTTGTTGGCGGCGATGGACATGCCGATGCCGGTGGTGCACAGCACCACCCCCCGCTCACAGATGCCGTCCGCCACCAGCCGGGCGGCGGCGGCGGCAAAGTCCGGGTAGTCGCAGCTTTCCGTGCTGTGGGCGCCGCAGTCGGTGACCTGGTGCCCCTGCTCCAGAAGGTGGGCCTTCAGCCGCTCCTTGAGGTCAAAGGCCCCGTGGTCGCAGGCGATGGAAATTTTCATGTTATCTGCTCCTTTTTACAGTCTGTGAAGGATGGGCCTGCGCCGCTGGAAGGTGGCCACGCAGCCAAAGCCCGCCGCCTTGATCATGTCCAGGGCCTGGGGGATGCCCCGCGCCACGTCCTGGGGCCGGTGGGCGTCCGCCCCCACGGTGACCAGCTTTCCGCCGCATTCCTTGAACCAGCGGAGCAGGGGGGGCCAGGAGGCCAGGTCTCTGCCTGCCCAGACATTGACCTCCAAAGCGTGGTCTGTCCGGGCGATCTCGGTGAAGATGGCCCGCACCCGCTCCTCATAGTCCGCCATGGACAGGTCGATGCCGTCCTTGCGGATGTAGCGCAGGGGGTAGCTGATGTGGGCCAGACTGTCGTAACAGTCGGCCAGCCGGGTGACCAGGGTCCAGGTGTGGTCCAGGGTGGACTCCATGGCCCGGCGGGCCAGGGGCTCGTCCCCCCGGTAGCTGGTCATGTCCAGCAGGTCGTTGTTGTGAAACCCGATCCAGTTGTGGAGGGAGCCCAGCACATAGTCCAGCTCCTCCCCGCCCTGGGCCAGGGCCTCCCGGGCGGCCTGGGGGTCATAGGGGGCGGAGCCCAGCTCCAGCCCCAGGCGCAGAGTGAGCTTGTCCCCCAGCTCCGCTTTTACCGAGCGGTACTGCGCCTTGGCGGCGGGCCAGTCGAAGGGGGGCGCGGGGAAGCCGTCGTAATCCAGCAGGTCGTGGTGGTCGGTGACGCAGTATTCCCGGAGCCCGGCGGATATGGCCGCCCGGACCATGTCCTCCAGGGGGATGTCGCAGTCGGGGGAAATTTTGGAGTGGCTGTGGATGTCGCACAGATACATTTCGGATCACCTTACAGT
The DNA here is from genome assembly GCA_910584835.1 of uncultured Oscillospiraceae bacterium. Taxonomy (GTDB): domain Bacteria; phylum Bacillota; class Clostridia; order Oscillospirales; family Oscillospiraceae; genus Enterenecus. Next base: position 113,798 of record CAJUEG010000001.1, read on the forward strand.
TGAAATTGAGGCGCGCTGGTCTAGCGCCCGGGCGGTCCGGCAGGCCGGACAAAACGGCGCGCCCGCTTAGGCGCGGCCCTGTGGGCCGCCAACGCTTTTCAGTGCCCAGGCACAAGCGGCAGCGCCAATAGGGCGCCCCGCGTGGAAGGCCGCACGCGCCGGAAGGATGGCCAAAGCCTTCCGGATCGGGCTCCCCCGTAAACAGGGGGTTCTCAGGGGGCGCTGATCCCCGGTGAGGATCGTCAAGTGCCGACCGAGCCGAAGGCGAGACAGCCCGCCTGGAGCGCGAAGCGCGACGGGGGCGGGATGCCCCCTAAGCGTGTCTTTGGTTACTTTCTGCACGAGCAGAAAGCAACACCCCCGCAGGGAGGCTACAAGGGCCAGCTTGGCAGCCACCGCAGAAAGTACTGGGCGTACCACGTGGGCACGTACAGCCCGATGAGCTCCGGGTAGAACACCGCGTACAGCCCCGCCGCGCAGGCGGTGAAGCCATATACCGCCAGCCGGTACCCCTCCCGGCGGCGGGACATCATATCGTCCATGAGGTAGGCGATGGCAAAGCACAGGAACAGCACCGTGGGGAAGTAGTGGTAGGCGAACAGGATGCGCCCGATGGGCAGCCAGGGCACAAACTGGGACAGGATGGCGATGAGGATGAACAGCCCCCGGCCGCATTTGCGCCGCACCGTCTGGACGGCCACGGCAAAGAAGGCCGCCAGCCCCGTCCAGGACACCAGGGGGTTGTTGAAGGAGGCGAACAGGCTCTTCATGCCGGGCACGTCCAGGTCCCGGTAGTACAAAATGGGCCGTCCGTCGAAGATCCACTGGTACCAGTAGGACTCGTAGGGGTGGGGGGTGTGGACGCCCTGGTGGTAGGTGAGCATGAAATGCTGGTTTTTCAGCATGATGTCCACCGGGTGGGCGCTGTCGCCGGGGATGGCCTGGAAGAAGCAGCCGATCCGGTCCAGCAGGCCGGGGACGGCGCCCTCAGCCGCCATGGTCCGGGTCAGCCGCTCCATCTGCTCCGGGAGCTTTTCCAGATGGGCGGGCAGGGTGTCCCACAGCCAGCTCACCGACTGCCCGGCCATGCCCCAGAAGCCCGCCTCATTGCCCCGGGCCAGGGCGTAGGGGAAGTAGGAGGCGGTGTAGATACACACCGGGATGAGGACGAAAAACACCACGGACAGGCCGATGGTGCCCCACACATGGATGGCGAAGGAGGGCACACGGGGGGGCTGCCAGGGGGGCGTCTCCTCCTTGAAGAGGGCTTCCGCCACCTCCTGGCGCACCTCGGGGGGCGCGGGCTGGACGCGGGCGCGGTACTCCGCCTCCCGCCAGTCCCCGGCCTTGAAGATCATGCCCAGCAGCCACAGCAGGGCCAGGCCGGCCCCGGCGTACACCACCGTCCACTTGGAGGCGCAGCCGATGCCCCAGAACAGGCCGCTGAGGAACAGGGGCAGGATATAGTGCCGCAGCTTTTTCCCCGCGGGGACGGACAGCCAGCGGTACATGAAGTAGTAGGAAACCAGGATGAAGAACACGCCGTAGGTGTCGATGGTGGCGATGCGTGTCTGCACCAGGTGCATGAAGTCAAAGGTGAACAGAGCCGTGCCGCACAGGGCCACCGGGGTCTTGCCGAACAGGTTTTTCAAAAACACGTACAGCACCGGCACCATCAGCACGCCGAACAGCGTCGCCATAAACCGCCAGCCGAAGGGGACCATGCCGAAGATCATGACGCCCAGGGACAAAATCAGCTTGCCCAGGGGCGGGTGGGACACCTCGTAGGGGTAGACGTTGTTCAGGTGCTCCAGGGCGGTGCGGGGGTGGTAGATCTCGTCGAAATAGGAGGAGTTCATATAGGTGGCCTTGGCCGACCACAGCTCCGATTCGTCAAACAGGGGGGCGCCGTTTTCGTCCACGTGGTCCGGGACGCGCACGGGATAGGGGTCGCCCCGGGTTTCGCCGGATTCGTCCACTGTGATGTAGCTCCCGCACCAGAGCGCCAGCTCGGACAGCCACAGCCCCTCCTCCCGGGGGGCGCTGGAGGCGGTGAGGCGGAAGCGGGAGGTGCGGATGATCCCCACCGGGTCCTTGCCCAGGTTTTTGTTCTCCGCGCTGATGACCAAGCCATCCCGGTCCACCTGGGACAGGTTCAGCACCCGCCACTTGAACAGGGCGTTATAGGGCTGGTCCAGCTTGACGCCCTGCCAGTCCCCGTTTTCGTCCTCCCACTCCAGGGTGTAGCACCCGGTGCCAAGGGAGGTGTAGAAGGAGAGGGTGTCCACCGTCACCGGCTGGTCGTAGGAGAACTCCACGCGCTCCCCCTGCTGGAGCTTGGCCGGATTCTGGGGGACGGCAACGTCCCCCAGCCGGAAAAAGGCGGTGAAGGCGTACACCGCCGTGAGCAGCAGCATGGGCAGAATATCCCGCCGCTCCATGGGGTGGCGGGGGATGGTGAGGGTCAGGCGGCGGGGCTTGGAGCGCTCCTCCGCCATGGCGATCCACTCCAGGCTGTGGGGCCGGGGGCGCAGGCAGTGCCAGTAGTAGACGAAAAAGGCGGCGCACAGGGCGATGCCGATAACCGCCCAGGCAAAGGCGGGGGACAGATTGGTGAAAAACCAGGTGACGCCGTATACCACCGCGTCCCAGGCCTCCCGGAGGGCGGGCGGCGCGCTCTCCTCCGGCGCGGGCGAGGCGGAAGCGGTTAATGCCAGTGTGTGAATCATCGGGGCCTCCTATTCAGACGCGCCTGTGCGCGGCTCATTGGTTAAGACCGGCAAGAATGCCAGTGCATTGATTATGATACTACGAAGGCCGGGAAAAAGGAAGCCCCTTTTTTGCCTTTGCACGCAGCCGTGCCACAGCGGCTTAGCAATCCGGGGCGGGATGTGCGAAAATAAAACGAGGTTTTGGCATTGGCCCGGCAAGCGCTGAGATTCACATTTAATTTACATCTGGGCTATTGACATTTTGAGGGGGTGGTGGTAGATTATCTTTAGCACTCAAGAATGATGAGTGCTAAACCTCTGGGAAGGAGGCGGCCTCTTGGAGCTGTCCGAGCGAAAGAAGAAAATTTTGCGCGCCGTGGTGGAAAGCTACATCCAGACGGCGGAGCCGGTGGGCTCCAAGGCGCTGGCGGAGCTGGCGGGCCTGAAAGTCTCCTCCGCCACCATCCGCAACGAGCTGGCCGACCTGACGGAGCAGGGCTACCTGGAGCAGCCCCACACCTCCGCCGGGCGGGTGCCCTCTCCCAAGGGCTACCGGCTGTATGTCAACGAGCTGATGGAGGAGCAGCGGCTGAGCCTGGAGGAGACAAAGCAGATCAACGAGGCGCTGCACCTGAAAATGCGGGAGCTGGACAAGGTGATCGACCAGGCGGGACGCATGGTGTCCCAGCTCACCAACTATCCCGCTTTCGCCCTCACCGAGGGGGCGCGGCGGCTCACCATCAAGCGGTTTGATTTGATCCTGGTGGACGCCGCCTCCTTCATCGCCGTGGTGATGACGGACAGCAGCGTGGTCAAGAACAAGCTGTTCCGCCTTCCCGCGGAGCTGTCCGAGCCCCAGCTGCAGCTGCTCACCACATTGCTCAACACCGCCTTTGTGGGCAAGACCCTGGACCAGCTCACCCCGGAGCTGATGCGGG
>CAJUEG010000002.1 GCA_910584835.1 uncultured Oscillospiraceae bacterium
CCTGGTCGATGAGCTGGTGGTCATAGGCCTTCAGCCGGATGCGGATCATTTCTTTTGCTGCCATTGTGTTTCCTCCTTAAACATACGAAGTGACGTTTCGAGCTTCGTCCTCTGGTCACGCCTCGCCACGTCGTCGCAAAGTACGCTCCGCTTTGCTTCCGCCTGCGGCGAAAGCTGCGCTGTGCTCCCTTGCTCCTCCTCTCCGAACGAAACCCGCTTCGCTGGGCTTCCGTTCGGTTTTTGGGAGCCGACGGCTCGGACGCTCCTTGCTTCGTACGGTGAGCGATTCAGTCCACGTTTCCGTGCGTATCACTCCCCGGCATGAATAAAACCGGCGCAAAGCAGGCCGGTTCTACCCACCCAGGGCGATATACGCCGTGGAATGAGCCTCTCAGCCGCCCGATCTTACGGACATACTCCGCGGAAGTTACCTCGCCGGGCGAGCAATCTCCCGCATCATCGCAGTGCGCCCTTTACAGGCGCTTGACTATTGTACAACAGGTGCGCCCCGGAAGTCAAGCGCTTTTTTGCCTGTTTTTCAAAGTTTTTTCACGGTTTTGGGCTGTTCAGGGGAAACCGCTCTGTGCAACTTCACGAAGAAGCGCCTCCGCCGCGGACAGGCCGCGCGGACATATCGCAAAAGCTCAGCCCGTCAGCTCCCGCTCCAGCACGTCCGCATAGCTCTGAACGCTGCGGCCAAGCGCCTGTGCCTCATCCAAAACCCCTTCGTCCCGGAGATATTTGGCCGGCTCCTTTCTGATCTCCACCGCACGGGCGAGCACACCGGCGCACGGGCAGAGATTTTCTTTCAGCGCCCACTCGCCCGCCGCGGTTTTCGCGGTGATCTTCCCCGTGCGCAGTGTGTAGAGGCATCTTGAAATGTCCAGAAGCCAGCCGAAGGAGTAAAGGCTCCGCTCCGTCTCCCGCGCGTATTTGCGCATCCCTTCATAGTGCCTGCGCACGTCCGCCCTCAGCTCGTCAAACGCCGGGCGGGACAGCCGGTCCCTCACATCCCTTCCCCAGATCAAAATTCCGCTCTCAAGCAGTTCGCACATGGAAAAGGAATCAAAGCTATAGCTGTCCGTGATCCTCTCGCCGCTTGTCCCCCAGTATACGACCCGATCCTTTTCTTTCAGCCGGAACGCGTCCAGGCTCAGCATACCGCCCTCAAAGCGGCGGTAATAGGCATTACCGGGCCGCTCCTCCAGCATGGCCTGGCGCAGGTTCACCAGCCGCCCCGCCTGCCCCTCGGCAATCTTCTTTTCGGTGAGGACCAGAATGTCGATATCGCTCCAGCCGGGCCTGAAATCGCCCAGCGTCAGGGAGCCGTACAGGTAAATGGACGCGGCGCAGCCCCCAAGGATGTCCACCACCCGCTCCCTCACCGTTTTAATTGCCGATTCCAGCTCTTCCACGCCGGTTCCCTCCATTCACGCGGCAGCCTTAGCCACGCGCTTCTCAAAGCAGTTCCCCGGCGGAACCCCGCCGGGGAACTGTTTTCCTTTAATACGCCACGCCCCAGCAGACCATGTGCTTGGCGGGCTTGCCGCAGCAGGCGCACACGTCGCCCAGCTTCTCCTGCTGGAAGGGGATGCACCGGGAGGAGACCCCGGCCTCCTCCTTCATTTTCAGCTCGCACTCCAGATCGCCGCACCACATGGTCTTGGCGAATCCGCCCTGGGCGGCCATCTTCTCCTTGACCTCCTCCAGCGTGGCGCAGGGGTAGGTGTTGTCCTCCAGGTTCTTCTTCGCCTTGGCGTACAGCGCCGCGTGGATGTCGTCCAGCATCCGGGCCACGGTGTCCTCGATGCCGTCCAGGGAGACGAAGGACTTCTCCCCGCTGTCCCGGCGCACCAGCACGCACTGGTTTTTCTCCATGTCCTTGGGGCCCAGCTCCAGACGCAGGGGCACGCCCTTCATCTCGTACTCGGCGAATTTCCAGCCGGGGGAGTTGTCGGAGGCGTCCATCTTCACCCGGAAGCCCGCCTTCTTGAGCCGGTCCGCCACGGCCTCGTTGGCCTCCACGACCCCCTCCTTGTGCTGGGCCACGGGGATGACGATGACCTGGACGGGGGCCACCTTGGGGGGCAGCACCAGGCCATTGTTGTCGCCGTGGGTCATAATGACCCCGCCGATCAGCCGGGTGGACACCCCCCAGGAGGTCTGGAAGGGGTGGTGGGGCAGGTTGTCCTTCCCCGCGAAGGTGATGTCGAAGGCCCGGGCGAAGCCGTCGCCGAAGTAGTGGGAGGTGCCCGCCTGGAGGGCCTTTTTGTCGTGCATCATGCACTCCACGGCGTAGGTGGCCTCGGCGCCGGAGAACTTCTCCTTCTCCGTCTTGCGGCCCTTCACCACCGGCATGGCCAGGTAGTTCTCGCAGAAGTCGGCGTAGATGTTCAGCATCCGCTCCGTCTCGGCCACGGCCTCCTCGGCGGTGGCGTGCATGGTGTGGCCCTCCTGCCACAGGAACTCCCGGTGGCGCAGGAAGGGGCGGGAGGTTTTCTCCCAGCGCAGCACGGAGGTCCACTGGTTATACAGCTTGGGCAGGTCCCGGTGGGAGTGGATGACGTTTTTATAGTGCTCGCAGAACAGGGTCTCGGAGGTGGGGTGGATGGCGTAGCGCTCCTCCAGCTTCTCGCTGCCGCCGCAGGTGACCCAGGCGCACTCGGGCGCGAAGCCCTCCACGTGGTCCTTCTCCTTCTGGAGCAGGGACTCGGGGATCAGCATGGGCAGGTAGACGTTCTCATGCCCCGTCTCCTTGAACATCCCGTCCAGGATGCGCTGGAAATTCTCCCAGATGGCGTAGCCGTAGGGGCGGTAGATGAACATGCCCTTGATGCTGGAGTAGTCGATCAGCTCCGCCTTTTTGCACACGTCGGTGTACCACTGGGCAAAGTCCACGTCCATGTCGGTGATCTGGGTGACCTGCTTGTTTTTGTCCTGTGCCATATCTCTTCCATCCTTTAATATATTAAAAATGAGGATTTCTCCACATCCTAAAACAGGTGCACATATTGTATTGCCAAACGGAGGAAAAGTCAAGAGGGGAAGCCTGTTCCCCCTTTTTCTTTCCCTCCCCCGCGTTCTATAATCAGACGACCTCACCACAGCGCGGCGTCATTCAGGGCCCCTGCGGCCCCGCCGCAGAACAGAGAAAAGGAGCTGTTATCATGTCACAATCCAACCCACGCAGCGTCCGCGTGGCTCTGCGCCCCATTCCCGCTTCCCCCGCCATAGGCTTTCCGCTGCCCCCGTCCGATCCCCCCGTCCGCGCCGGCGTCACCCTGGCGCACTGGCTGGAGCTGTGGATGGAGCGGGAGATCGAACCCTGCCGGGAGGACACCACCGTCAGCGGCTACCGCAACATCATCCGCAACCACATCGTCCCGGCCCTGGGCCGGGTGCGGCTGTCCGCCCTGTCCCCCGAGCTCATCAACGGCTATTACCAGTGGCTTTCGGAGGCAAAGGGGCTGTCCCCCAACACCATCCGCAAGCACCACGTTCTGCTCCACACCGCGCTGAAGTCCGCCTTCCGGCAGGGGGTCATTCCCGTCAACCCCATCCAGCGGGCCGCCCCGCCCCGGCCCGTGGAGACGGAGGCGGTCTACTACACCCCCGCCCGCCTGGTCCAGCTTCTCCAGGCGGTCAAGGAAACTCCCCTGGATGTGCCCGTCCGCCTGGCCTGCTTTTTGGGCCTGCGCCGGAGCGAGATCCTGGGCCTTCGCTGGCGGGACGTGGATCTCCAGTCCGGCCGACTCTCCGTGCGCTGGGTGCGCACCGCCGCCGGCGCCCGTGTGGTGGAAAAGCCCCCCAAGACCTCGGGCAGCTGCCGCACCCTGTCCATCGCCGCCCTGGACGAGCTGGCGGAGCTTCTGCGCGGCCTGCGGGCGCAGCGCTCCCGGGAAGGCGCCCCCTGTTCTCCCGACGATTTTCTGCTGCTGGCGGCCGACGGCCATCCCATCCGTCCCAGCGCCCTGTCCGCCTCGCTGGCCGCCTTCGTGAAGGAGCGCCGCCTGCCCCCCATCACCTTCCACGGCCTGCGCCACACCTTTGCCAGCATGGCCAACAGCGCCCGGGTGCCCATGTACCAGATCAGCCGCGCCATGGGCCACGCCAACCCGGGCATCACCCAGCGCATCTACACTCACCTGTTCGACCAGACCCACGGGGAGGTGCTGGCGGCGGTGGCCGACGTCGTCAAGGCGGGCTCCACATCCCTCACCTCCGCCTAGAGGCGAAGGCTCGCTCGTTCCGCCGCCTTTCCTCTCCCCACAAAGCCACATGTCGGCTTTGCGGGGCCCCCTTCTTGCGGGCTCCACATCCCTCACCTCCGCCTAATGTCGTCGGCACAAGCTGCGCCCACTCGCTTCCCCCTTTCGTGGAAAGCTCGTCTGCTCCGCTGTGCCTCCTCTCCCCACCGGACCCGCTTCGCCGGGCTCCGGCGGGGCCCCATTTCTCGCTCGTTCCGCCGCCTTTCCTCTCCCCACTAAGCCACATGCCGGCTTTGCGGAGCCCCCTTCTTGCGGGCTTCTCCGCCTAAGACGCAAACGAGAAAAGAGGCGCGCCTGTGGCGCGCCTCTCGGAATTCAGTTCAAATACCCATCTCCGCCGGGCTCCGGCCCGAAGACCCAGGCGGGCAGCAGCTTGCTCAGCGCCACCAGCTCGTCGTCAAAGCCCCCGCGGTCCCAGGCCGCGCCCGGCTCCCGCAGCAGCCCCTGCCCCGGCTCTCCCAGCGGGATGGAGGCCACCACCCGCAGTCCCTGACCCGGGGCGCAGCCGGCAATCACGGTCCCGCCGTGGAGCTGCGCCGCCCGCCGGGCCACGGCCACCCCCACGCCGCCGCGCCGCCAGTCGGGCACGGCCTGGGCCCCGCTGTCAAACAGGTATCGCAGCTTCTCCGGGTCCACCCCCGGCCCGTCGTCCTCCACGGTAAACACGGCGTTCTCCCCCAGCCGCTCCAGGGTGAGCTTCACCCGCTTGCCCGCCGCGGCGGCGTTGGCCGTCAGCTCCATCAGCAGCTGCCGGATCAGCTCCCCGTCCACCCAGGCCCGCAGCCCCTCCGGGGCGCTCACCTCCAGCTTGACTCCCGTGCACTCCAAAAGCTCCGCCAGCCGCTCCCCCAGCTCCTGGGTAAGCCGGCTCAGGTCGGTGGGGGACCGCTCCAGCCCGGGATCGCTCTCCCCCAGCCGGGCGGTGAGCTCCAGGCGGCCCACAATGCGCAGCATCCGGCAGATGCCCTGGTTCATCGCCGCCAGATAGCCCCGGCTCTTCTCGTCCCGGGCGGTGCGCTCCAGCAGCTGGCTGGCCGCCGTCAGCTGGGCCAGCTGCAAGCGCAGCTCCGCCGCCGTCCGGGCGGCCCCCTGGTCCAGCTCCTGCCGCTCCATCCTGAACCGCCCCCTTTCCGCGCCCTGCGGCGCTCAGCCTTTCCGTCTGTATTATGCTATGCAGATTTGCCCCGGCCTCTCCTGGGAATGGCTTCCGCTTCTGTCGAATTTTGTCGAACTCCGTCGATTGGTTCTCTCTATTGTAGCAGACTTCCCCCCTCTTGGCAAGGGCCGGAAACACGGGACCGTCCGGAGCCTTTCGGCTCCGGGCGGTCCCGTGTCCTTTTTTGCGGTTCTTTCCGATTAATCCCGTTCCGCCTTCAGCGCCCCTCCTGGGCGCGGATCAGGTTTTTGTAGAAGTCCACCGCCCCGGGCAGGCAGTCCACCCCCATGGTCTCGTTGAGCCCGTGCATCCCCGCCATCTGCTCCGGCCCGGCCACCACCGGGGCAAAGCGGACGCAGCTGTCGCAGATGGCCTGGTAGAAGCTGGCGTCGGTGGCCCCGGTCATCACGTAGGGGCATACCGGCAGGCCGGGGAAGGTGTCCCCGATCACCCGCTCCACCTGGCGGAAGGCGCCGCCCTTGATGTCCACCGGCGGGGTGTAGTCGCTGGAGTGGAGGATCTCCATCTCCAGATCGTACTTGCCGGCCAGCTCCCGCAGGATCTCCAGGCTCTCCGCCTCCCCCTGGTGGGGAATAAAGCGCAGGTTGGCGCTGACGCTGGCCTCCTGGGGCAGCACGTTGCAGGCGTCGGAGCCGGACTGCATGGTGAACGCCGCGGTGGTCTGGAGCATGGCCGCCGCCTGGGCGGAAATGGCGGGCATGACCTTTTTCATCACCGGGCCGAACAGCCACAGGTTTCCCATCACCAGCCGCAGGTGGAAGGGGGCGTAAGGGGCCAGCCGCCGGAACATGGCCTTCACCTCCGGCAGGAACTTCCGCCGGAAGGGGGGCTTGGTCTCCACCTCGTTGACAAAGGCGGCCAGCCGGGCGATGGGGGTGTGTTTGCCGGGGGCGCTGGCGTGGCCGCCGGAGCTGCGGGCGGTGAAGCGCACGTCCGCCTTGCCCTTCTCAAACACCCCCACCATGGCAAAATTCCCCTTGATGCCCCCGATGGGGTCGGTGATGACGCCGCCCCCCTCGTCGATGACCAGGAAGGGGCGCACCCCCCGCCGCTGGAGCTCGGCCACCAGCTTGGGGGCCCCATCCCCGGCCCACTCCTCGGTGCAGGAGGAGGCCAGGTACACGTCGCACGCCGGGACGTATCCCTCCCCCAGCAGCTCCTCCACCCCCTGGAAGAAGGCCATGAGGGACGCCTTGGTGTCAAAGGCCCCCCGGCCCCACACCTTGCCGTCCGCGATGGCCCCGGAGAAGGGCGGGTGCTTCCACTCTCCCTCCGCGGGCACCACGTCCTGGTGGCTCATGAGCACAATGGGCGCGTCGGAGGTCCTCCCCTGCCAGTGGAAGAGCAGGTTGCCGTCGATGACGGTCTTTTCCAGGTGCTGGTGGACCAGGGGGAACAGCCGCTCCAGCTCCCGGTGGAAGGCCAGGAACTTCTCCGGCTCGGCCGCGTTGGCGTGGGAGGTGGTGTCGCACTTCACCATGGCGGACAGCTTCTGGGCGTAGCCCATGGCCCGCTCGTCCGGGGCGGGCACGTACTCCGACTTCTTTCTGGGGGTGAGGGCGGCGTGGAGCACCGCCGCGCCCACCGCGGCCCCCGCCCCGGCCCCCAGCCCGATCAAGGCGGTCTTCGTCGCCTTGGCATAGGGGCAGCTCTGCCCCTCCGGCCTTGGGGCCGGGGGCTGGGCCTTCCTCCGCCGCTTTGCCGCGCCGTAGATGCGCCGCCCCGCGCCCAGCGCGGCGGCCCTGGCGATGGCGTGCCTGTGCTTTCTTCTCATGATCCGCTCGACTTCCTTTCCCGTTGATATAAAATCCAAGTGATGGCGATGGCCATGGCGCCGCTGGGGATGATCATAAAGCTGGTGGACCCGGTGAGGCCGGGGACCAGGATAAACAGCAGGCTCATCAGGGCCAGCGGGGCGGCGGCAATGCGCATATTGCCCCTGAAATACTTGTATGCCATGGCCCCGAACAGGGCGGGGACCACGTTGGCAAAGGCGGGCTGTAGGGCCTCGCTCTGGAGCAGGGGCTGGAGGGGGACCAGCAGCAGCACCCCCAGGGCCAGCACCAGGATGGTCACCAGGGAGGAGGCGGCGATGGACAGGGTGGAGATCACCTCGTTCTCCGCCGTCCCCGTCTTGGCCCCCACCATGTCCCGGGCGCTGATGGCGCAGGGGATTTTCATGTTGATGAGGTTGCCGGTGATAAAGGCCAGGTAGCCGCCCCCTGCCCCCAGCATGGGGGTGTAGATGAGGTACTCGGCCACCCCGCTCACCATCCATACGATGCCCACGGAGAAGAAGCACTTGGCCACCGCCCCCACGTCGGGCATGGCCCCCAGCACCGCACCCATGGCGAAGGGGGCGCCCAGCAGCAGCACCAGGGTGACGGCGCTCACCGCCCGACCGATGGCGTGGGTGCGCCTGTTGTAGCGCTCAAACAGCGCCTGCTTGTCCTGTCCGTTCATTTCCGCGCCTCCTCACACCCACAGCCGGAGCAGCACCGCCCCGGCCATGCCCACCAGCATGCTGCCCGCGATGGCAAAGCTCTCCAGCCAGGCCATGCCCCTTTTCTCCGACAGGTACAGGCACCCGGCCATGGCCAGCCCGGACAGCCCCGCCACCGCCAGCGGCGACCAGTCGCCGTTGAAGGGGAAGCGGCCGCCCGATACGAAGGTGCCCACATAGCTGCCCACATAGGCGCAGATCAGCCCGATGAACATGGCGGTCATGGCCCTGTCGCCGAAGCCCGCCCCGGCCCCGCCGCGGCCGCCGCCCCCGCTCAGCCTGCCCAGATACCGTTTGCTGAACAGGATGGACAGCACCATCCCCCACATGATGCACGCGCTCATCAGCAGCGCGATGGTGGTAAAGGCCCCGGGGGTCATCTCCGCGGCGGACAGGGAGGACATGCCCACCTGCTCCGCGGCGGTCTGGGCCACCTGGGTCTCGTAGTGCAGCGCTCCCACCACGCTCAGGCGCAGCCAGGGCCAGGGGGTGCCCAGGCTGCCGGACAGGGCGATGACGCCCAGCAGGATGCCCACGCTGGGCAGGGCGGAAAAGGTGACGCTGGCGGTGATGACCCGGCGCATTTTGGTCCTGTCCATGCCCAGGGCGATCCCCGCCCGCCAGGCCCGGACCATGAACACCACGCAGATGGCCGCCACAAAGGCCACGATGCCGCCGCAGATGGCGTAGATGGGCGGGCTGTTCAGCTGAGATAAAATGGACATTTGCTCACTTCCTTATAAAACGGTTTACAGCTTTAGCTTGTTACAGTATACAGGAAACCGCGGAAGAAAGCAACCGGCCTTGTTCAGCCAGGAACATTGTACCACACCCCGGCGGCCCCCGGGGCAAAAATCTCCCCCTCTCTTGACACATTCCCGGGGGTGTGATAATATACTGAAACAGTATGAAAACCAAATAGCGCGATGAACGCGGGAGTAGCCCGGTTCAGAACCGTCAGAGAGGGGCCGCCCAGGCTGAAAGCGGCCCTCGGGGAGGGCCGGGATGAAATGCGCGCGGGAGCGAGGGGGACCTGGGAGCCCTCCGTGCGGGCCACGTCACGGCCTTTGAGCGAGAAACGAGAGTGGAACCGCGGTACCGCCGCCTCTCATGCCATCGGGCATGGGGGGTTTTGTTTTTATCAGAAGCGCATAGGATAGCCGCGCGGCCAATCCGAAGCGTGACAACATCAAGGAGGAACCATTTTTATGACCCGATTGGGCGAAACCCTGCGGGCCTACCAGGCCCGGGACCCGGCGGCGCGCAGCAAACTGGAGATTTTTCTACTCTACCCCGGGGTGCACGCCATTCTTTACCACCGGCTGGCCCACTTTTTATACCGCCATCACCTGAAATTCCTGGCCCGGCTGGTGTCCCAGTGGAGCCGGTTCTGGACGGGCATTGAGATTCACCCCGGCGCGAAGATCGGCCGCAGGCTGGTCATCGACCACGGCATGGGCATCGTCATCGGCGAGACCGCCGAGGTGGGGGACGACTGCCTGATCTACCACGGCGTCACCCTGGGGGGCACCGGCAAGGACCAGGGCAAGCGCCACCCCACCATCGGCAACAACGTGCTCATCTCCACGGGGGCCAAAGTATTAGGCCCCTTCAGGGTGGGGGACAATTCCCGCATCGCCGCCAACGCGGTGGTGCTCTCCGAGGTGCCGCCCGACGCCACCGCCGTGGGCATCCCCGCCCAGATCGTGCGCATCGCGGGCCGGGCCACCCACTACGCCGACGAGGTGGACCAGACCAGCGTGAAAAACCCCACCCTGGAGCGGCTGGCCGCCCTGTCTGACCGGGTGGAGGCGCTGGAAAAGCTGCTGGACGAGAAGCGCGGAGCCGTCGTGAGCAGCGCGGATGGAGCGGAGTGAGGGTAAAAGCCCAAGGAGGGCCAAAGGCCCGGATGGGTTTTGCCCGAATCGGAGCGAAGCCGCGCGTCGCGAACAGGCGCAGCGTGACAACATTACAAAACGGAGGACAATATCATGTATCTTTACAATTCCGCCACCCACAAGAAGGAAGAGTTCAAAACCCACACCCCCGGCCGGGTGGAGATGTACACCTGCGGCCCCACCGTCTACCACTACGCCCACATCGGCAACCTGCGCTCCTACATCATGGAGGACGTGCTGGAGAAGTTTCTGCGCTACGAGGGGTACGACGTCAACCGGGTGATGAACATCACCGACGTGGGCCACCTGGCCTCCGACGCGGACACCGGCGAGGACAAGATGCTCAAGGGGGCCAAACGGGAGAACAAGTCCGTGATGGACATCGCCAGGTTCTATACCGACGCCTTCTTTGACGACTGCGCCAAGCTGAACATCAAGACCCCCGACGTGGTGCAGCCCGCCACCGGCCTCATCGACGAGTTCATCAAGGTGGTATCCGCCCTCATCGGCAAGGGGTACGCCTATGTGGCGGGGGGCAACGTGTACTTCGACACCTCCAAACTGGACCACTACTACGTGTTCAACGACCACGACGAGGAGGACCTGGCGGTGGGCGTCCGGGAGGGCGTGGAGGAGGACCAGAACAAGCGGAACAAAAATGACTTCGTCCTCTGGTTCACCAAGTCCAAGTTTGAGGACCAGGCCCTGAAGTGGGACTCCCCCTGGGGGGTGGGCTACCCCGGCTGGCATATCGAGTGCTCGTGCATCTCCATGAAGTTCAACGGGGAGTACCTGGACCTCCACTGCGGCGGGGTGGACAACGCCTTCCCCCACCACACCAACGAGATCGCCCAGTCCGAGGCGTACCTGGGCCATCCCTGGTGCAGCCAGTGGTTCCACGTCCACCACCTGAACACCAATTCCGGCAAGATGTCCAAGTCCAAGGGGGAGTTCCTCACCGTGTCTTTGCTGGAGGAGAAGGGGTACGACCCCCTGGCCTACCGGTTCTTCTGCCTGCAGAGCCACTACCGCAAGGGGCTGGTGTTCTCCTGGGAGAACCTGGACAACGCCGCCGGGGCGTACCAGAAGCTCATCAAGCGCGTCGCCGCCCTCAGGGAAGGGGACGGCCAGGCGGACGAAAACGCCGCCGCCCAGTTTAAGGAGAAATTCCTCACCCAGGTGGGCAGCGACCTGAACACCTCCATGGGGGTCACCTGCCTGTACGACGTTCTCAAGGCCCCGGTGAACGACGCCACCAAGCTGGCGGTGCTGGCGGACTTTGACCGGGTGCTGTCCCTGTCCCTGCTGGAAAAGGCGGCGGCCCTGCGGGAGAAGGAGGCCGCCCAGGCCAAAGCGGCGGCGGCCCCCGGCGGCTTCACCATCCAGGGGGAGGGCGACCCGGCCATCGACGCCCTGGTGCTGCAAAGGGCCCAGGCCAAAAAGGCGAAGGACTTTGCCGGGGCCGACCGTATCCGGGACGAGCTGAAGGCCCAGGGGATTGAGGTCACCGACGTGCCCGGCGGCGCGGTCTGGAAGCGGGTGTAACATGGAAAAAAGCAGGGCCCCGCGCTGTGCGGAGGCCCTGCCTGTTTTTTGTCAGCCGTTTACCTGGCCGATGAACTCTTTGAGGAACGCCTTGTATGCCTCGGCCTGTTCCTTCTGCTGGATGTTGAAGGGCTGGTACTTGTCCTGGCGGGTGTTGCTGGCGTAGACGCAGAAGGCGCACAGCTCCTTGCCGTCCTTGTCGAAGAAGGCGCAGGAGTCGCCTGTGGTCTTGAGCCGGCCCAGGTTGTCCTTGGTCAGCAGCGCACCGCTGCCCTGGTAGCTTACCTCCCCGCCGTTGTACTTGATGGGCACCACAAAAAGGGCCCCCGGCTTGAAGGCGATGGCGTAGTGGTAGTAATACTTGGTGATCCGGTTGCCCACGGATTGATCGGTCATGTAGGACGCGTAGGCAATGGTATAGCCGCTGTGGTCGGGGAGCAGCTTCTCCACCACCCGGCGCACCTTGGCCAGGTCCTCGCCGCTCTCCCCCTTTTTCTTGTTGATGGCCTCCTTGATGAGAAAAACGACCACCGCTACGGCGATAAACGCCGCAACCAGAATAATCTGCTTTGGTTCCATGATAATTCCCCCTCATTAAACTACGTTGGAATAGGCCCGGGCGAACAGCTTTTCCGCGTCCTTCATGAAGGACACGTTAATCCGTTTCTTTCCTCCCAGGTCCAGAAAGGTGGAGCTGAGAAATACGGTATTCACCCCCACCCAGGCAGCCCTGCCGCCCACGGGATAAAACTTTCCCCGGCAGATCACCCCGCCCCGGTGCAGCTCCATCCCGTCCCGCCAGTGGCGCAGGGGCCACAGCACGAAGACCAGCAGAACCGCCGCCGTGGGCAGCAGCAGCCACGCTTTCGTCCCCTGGTACGCCGCCAGCCCCAGGGCGAACGCCGACACCGCCAGCCGGATCAGCGCCTCCAGCCCGATCCGCCTCCAATCCGGCCCCACGGTGAAGAGCAGCTCCCCCGGCTCCGGCCCGCCGACGGGGACGTTTTGGGTCTGCACCTCGTTCAGATGCCAATTCTGCCTCTGCCGCCGCATCGCTCCTTGGACAGCCCCCTTTTCAAATCAAATCCCCGTCTTTGCGGTTACGGTTTTTCCGCCGCGTCCTGCCCGTCGGTCCGGGCCGCCGCCTGCGTGAATTTCCGCTCCGCGCTGCGCTTGGCCTGGTTGTGCAGAACAACGGCAAGGCCGAAGCCCGCCACAGCCAGCACAATCCCGCCTGCGACGGCCCCCGCGCCGTAGTGTTCCATGCCCGCGAGAATCGCGCCCAGAACCCCGAACAGGCCGAAGGCAGAGCAGAGGTCCCCCAGGAAATGCACCGCCGTGGGGCCCTTCATCGTCTTGCCCGCGGGATCCTTATATACGGTAATCCGCATCTTGTACATTGCCATATGACACACCTCCTCTCCCAACCGTCCAGCCGGTATGCTTCCACCGCAGCCGCCCCGGGGGCTTGCGCCCCCGAGACAGGACCTTACGTCCCCATGGACCGGGTGAAAAACAAAAACGCCGTGCAGGGTAAGCCCACACAGCGTAAGAAACAAGTTCTCATGCACACGGGCACCGGGGCGCAGCAACAAAACCCGCCCCTTGCGTCATAGGGCGGAATGTCGTATAATATCCCCATGCGGTGCGGCCAAAAGGCCGTTGTGTAGGTGGTTATGCACCTGCGCAGGCTCACGGGTGCCCTAACACCCGTGAGCTGCCGCATTTTTGTTTTCCACCCTGATTATAGCAGAAAGCCTCCGGCAGCGCAAGGCCCAAACGCCGCCCCCGCCCCCTCCTCCCCGTCAAAATTTCCCACAAAAATTGGGCGCATTGTGTTGACATATTCAGTCTATTTTGATAGACTGAATATGTAGTCGATCACCATAGACCTCGGAGCGCCGCGGCAGAAGCGCGCGGCGGGGTTCCGGGCTTTTTAAAAGGAGGCCGCGCTATGAATCATCTGAGACTGGCCGAGGGCGAGTACCGCTTTGCCCGCATCGTATGGGACAACGAGCCGCTGCCCTCCGGCAGGCTGGTGGAGCTGTCCCTGAAGGAGCTGGGCTGGAAGAAGTCCACCACCTACACGGTGCTGAAGAAGCTGGTGGACCGGGGCATCCTGCGCAATGAGAACGCGGTGGTCACCGCCGCCGTCCCCCGGGAGGCCGTGCTGCGGGAGGAGAGCCGGGCGGTGGTGGACCGGGCCTTCGACGGCTCGCTGCCCTCCTTCCTGGCCCACTTTATGGGGGGGCGCACCCTCTCCGACCAGGAGGCCGACGAGCTCAAGGCCGTCATCGACCGCTTCCGGGAGGGAGAGGGCCATGACTGACCTGCCCGCCGCCCTGTCCCGCGCCCTGCCCACCCTGGGAGGGATGAGCCTCACCGCCGCCTACGCCGCCGCCGTGGTGGCGGTACTGCGGCTGATTTTAAAGAAACGGGCCCCCAAGCGCGTGTTATCCCTGCTGTGGCTGGTGGTGTTCGCCCGGCTGTTGATCCCCGTGCCGCTGGAGAGCCCCGTGTCCATCGTGCCGGACGCCCGGCAGGTGAGGCAGCTCACGCAGCGGGCGCCCATACCGCCGGAGGCGGACGGGGGGCAGTCCGCCCCCCTCCAGCCCGCCGGCCAGGACCCCGCCCAGGGCTATGATCCGGCGCAGGGCCCCGCCCAGGGGCACACCGGCGGCGCGGCGGACCCTGTCTCCCAAGGGGACGCCAGCAGCGTCAGCGTCCCCGTCCTCACCGCCCCCGGCGGCACGGCCCCCGCCGCGCCCCCGCCGGAGGCCCCCTCCCCCTTCCCCTGGCAGGCCGTCCTGGCCGGGGTGTGGCTGGCGGGGACGCTGGCCATGGGGGGCGGCGCCCTGGCGTCCTACCTGCGGCTGCGCCGCCGCCTGTACGACGCCATCCGGGCCCCCGACGGGGCCTGGGAGCACCCCAGCGTGTCCTCCCCCTTTATCCTGGGGGTGTTCCGGCCAAAAATCTATCTCCCCGCCGGGCTGCGCGGCCAGCCCCGGCAGTTCATCCTGTGCCACGAGCGGGCCCACCTGCGCCGCCTGGACCACATCATCAAGCCGGTTTGCTGGGCTGCGCTGGCCGTCCACTGGTTCAACCCGGCGGTGTGGCTGGCCTTCGTCCTCATGGGCCGGGACATCGAGGCCGCCTGCGACGAGGCGGTCCTCCGCCAGCTGGGGCCGGAGGTGAAGGCGGACTACTCCGCCACCCTGCTCTCCCTGGCCACGGGGGGGCGCATTCCCGCCCCCTGCCCCCTGGCCTTTGACGAGGGGGACGCCAAGGGCCGCATCCAAAACGTGCTGAAATACCAGCGCCCCACCCTGTGGATTGTGGTGGTCAGCGCCATCATGGCGGTGATGGCGGCGGTGTGCCTGCTCACCGACCCGGTGTCCGCCAAGGCCCCGGACGCGGCCCCCTCCCCCGGCGCGGAGGCCGCCCAGACGCCGGAGCCGTCCGCCGCCCAGCCCCTGCTGGGGGAGGGCATCCTTGATCCCTGGATGGCGGAGGTCCTCACCGGCCAGCGGGAATTCCGCCGCCCGGGCGGGGATCGCGGCTATACCGTCCGCCAGCTCCGCTCCTTCTTCTACGGGGACGTGGAACCGCCCCAGATCACAGTGGAGGCGGGTAGGGTGGCCGTCCTCGACTTGGATCGGGACGGGGAAAATGAGCTGGTGGTCTTCCCCGAGGGGGACGACCAGTACCTGTACAGCTATGTGGGCTACCTCATCCTCCGCCGGCAGGGGGAGGAGGTAGCCGCCTACGACCCCGGCTGGCGCTCCGTCGGCAATCTGAAGGCGGACGGCGCCTTTGATTGGAGCAGCAGCGCCTTCAACTGGGGCACTGGCCGCGCCCGGTTCGACGGGGACGGGTTCGCCGTGGAGGAGACCACCTGGTGCGAGCTGCACGGCGAGGGCGACGAGGACTACTTTGTGGACGGCGCAAAGGCCACAAGGGAGGAGTTCGAGGCCGCCGTCGCCGCCCACCGCGCCAAGCCAGACTCCATCTGGTACGCGCTGGAGGCCGGCGCCCTGCGCCGCATGGCCCCGGCCATCCCCATGGACGCCGCCGCATGGAGCGTGCCGCTTCCGGAATTTATGACCGGGGCGCAGCAGAGCCTCTACCAGCGGGCCTATTCCCTCTATACCCACATCCTGGGCGGCAATCCGGCCCAGATTGACGCCTGGCCCGCCGCCGACCCCCTGCCCCCGGCGGGGGAGGTGGAGGTGGACGGCCAGCGCTATGTCCCCGCCGCCGGGCTGTACGCCCGGTGGGACGACTTTGAATCGGCGGTGCTGTCCGTCTTCACCCCGAGCTTCTGGGAACAGCGCAACCGCTGGGAGGGGAAGCGGTACGGCGAGGCGTACCCCCTGTTCGTCAATGTGGACGGCAGGACCTACTACCACCCCATGTCCCGGGCCTCCGGCGGCTATAACGGGAACTTCCCGGAGGCCTTCCGGGCCACGGAGGAGACGGACGCCGCCCTCGCCTTTACCATGACGGGCCATTACTCCAATCCCTGCCTGCTGGAGGGGGAGGACGAGGCGGCCCGGGCCGCTCGGTACGCGGCGGGCTATGAGTACGTCATTGAGTTCCCCCTGCGCATGGTGAACACGGAGGAGGGCTGGCGGTTTGAGGAGTTCCGCTGCGCCCAAACCGATGATTTGGAGTCCCCCTTTATCGACAGCCACAACCCCATTCTGCGCACCACGCCGGACACCACCCGGGTGACCGCCTGTGCGCACGGCTTGGACTACGTGTTTCTCGACGAGTGGAATGGCCGTCAGGTGCTGCGCTGCCGGGTGGACCGCTTCCCCTACGTGCTCCCCGCGCCCTTCACGGCCTACAACACGGGCGGCGGCGCTTACGACGACATGGACGGCGATGGCCACGACGAATACTCCTTCCTCACCGACGACTTCTCCACCCTTATGGTGTGCGACGTGGAGGACGGCCGGCTCAAAACCTGCACTACCCAGCCCGGACCCCTTTTGGACGATTTCATCCAGAACCTGGATTACCGCTACACCGACAGCGGCGGCGTGCTCACCCTGGAGACGTCCTGCCAGGGGCAGACCATCCAGACCCGGTTCACCGGCTCCAACCGGGAGCTGGTACTGGGCTACGGGGAAAAGAACGCTCCCGTCCCGGGTTACTGGAGCAGATGGGTGGAGCCCTACACCGGCCAGGACGTTATCATCTCCCAGGACCTCTACATTGAGGGCAGCGTGGAGCGCGCGGAACGATCCGCCCAGGAGCCCGTGGTGCTGGTGGGCGCCGTCCAGTGGACCTTCCGCTACGAAGGCGGGGAGCTGAAGTACGTCCCCGGCAGCTTCCGGCTCCTCCCCCTGTCCGCCGATTGGGAGGACCACGTCTATTGAGGCGTGTCTGAATAAATCGCCGCAGGCACATTTGCTCAGACGTTCCCTTGACAGCCAGAGACCGCCCCGCCCGGGATTTCCGGGCGGGGCGGTCTCTCTGTTTCACGTGAAACATCCGTTCAATTTTCACCCCGCTCCTCCAGCGGCACAAAGGAGCGCTTGGGCATGACCGCCTTGTACGCCGGGCGGATGATGCGGCCGTAGGGGTTGTAGACCTCCTCCACCCGGTGGGCGCACCAGCCCACGATGCGGGCGATGGCAAACAGGGGGGTATACAGCTCCGGGGGAATGCCCATCATCTTGTACACCAGTCCGGAGTACATGTCCACGTTGGCGCACATGGCCTTCTCCTGGCCGGTGACCGCGTGGAACAGGTCCGGGGTGAGCCGCTCCACCGTCTCAAACAGCTCGAACTCATCCAGCATCCCCTTGTCCGCCGCTATTTTTTTGGCGAACCTCTTCAAAATCACCGCCCGGGGGTCGGACACGGTGTAGATGGCGTGGCCCATGCCGTAGATGAGGCCGGAGCCGTCCCCCGCCTCCTTTTTCAAAATCCGGGTGAGGTAGGCGGACACCTCGTCCGTGTCCTTCCAGTCCTTCACGTTGGCCTCGATCTCGTCGAACATCTTCATCACCCGCATGTTGGCGCCGCCGTGCTTGGGTCCCTTCAGCGAGCCCACCGCCGCGGCGATGGCGGAGTAGATGTCCGTGCCGGAGGAGGACAGCACCCGGCAGGCGAAAGCGGAGTTGTTGCCGCCGCCGTGCTCCATGTGGAGCACCAGGCACAGGTCCAGCAGGTGGGCCTCCTCCGGGGTGAACCGGTTGTCGTGGCGCACGGAATAGAGGAAGTTCTCCGCCACCGAAAGCTCGGGCTGGGGCCGGTGGAGGTACAGGGACCCCCGGTCAAAATAGTGCTGCTTGGCGGCGAAGGCGTGGGCTACGATCACCGGGAACCGGGCGATGAGCCGGATGGCCTGGAGCATCTCGATGGGCAGGGTGTTGTTGTCCGGGTCCGGGTCGTAGGAGTACAGCGCCAGCACCGACCGGGCCAGCTTATTCATCACGTCGTGGCTGGGGGCGGTGAGGATCATATCCTCGGTGAAGTTGGGGGGCAGCTCCCGGTAGTAGGACAGGATATCCTTGAACTGCTCCAGCTCCTCCTTGGTGGGCAGGCCGCCGAACATCAGCAAGTAAGCCGTCTCCTCAAAGCCGAAGCGGCCCGCGCTGGTAAAGCCGTCGATCAGCTCCTCCACATTGATGCCGCGGTAGAACAGCTGGCCGGGGGCGGGCACCTTTTCCCCGTCCTCCATAATGTAGCCCTTCACGTTGCCAATCAGGGTGACCCCGGCCATCACGCCGGTGCCGTCCTTATTGCGCAGTCCCCGCTTCACGTCGTACTTCTCATAGTATTTGGGGGATATCTGGGTATAACGCTCAAACTCCCCGCATATCCCTTGAATGAAGTCCACCGAGGTGTTGTACTGCTCCGCTGCCTTTCTTCGCGCCTCAACCAGATTGTCGATAATGTTCATGTTCAGCATAGTCCGCCTCCTTCGGGTGTCCGCACGTCCTCTTTTCAATGGATGTAAAGAATATTATATCGCAATTTCCGTCTCCCGTCAATGCAAATTTATCCGCACCCCCTCTTGCCAAATCGGAAGTTTTTCCATCTACTTTCCCGAATTTTGAATAATCGAGGTGTTTAACTTGCGAAACACAGAGAGCTGGCGGCCGCTGCGCGCCCCCTTCCTCACCGGGCTGGCGCTGGGGGCGGCCCTGCTGCTGCTGCCCCTGGCCGCCCTGGGGGACGCCCCCGCCGCGGCGGACGCGCAGCCCACGCCCGACCTGCTCACCCTCCCGGCCAGCCCCACCCCGGCCCCCCAGCCCGTCCCCTCCCCCGGCGCGCGGGACGCCGCCCGGACCGTGCGCCTGCTGGGCCGGGACGGGCAGGTGACCGAGCTGACCATGGGGGACTATTTATGGGGGGTGGTGGCGGCGGAAATGCCCGCCTCCTTTGAGCCGGAGGCCCTCCGGGCCCAGGCGGTGTGCGCCCGGACCTACTCCCTGTGGAAGCTGAATGCCAAGAGCCACGGGGAGGACGGGGCGGACATCTGCGCCGACTCCACCTGCTGCCAGGCATACCTGTCCCGGGAGGACGCCGCCCAGCGCTGGGGCGAGGGGACCGCCGATGCCTACACCGCCAAGATTGCCGCCGCCGTGGCGGACACCGACGGGCAGGTGCTCACCTATGACGGGGCGCCCATCCAGGCGGTGTTTTTCTCCTCCGCCTCCGGCGCCACCGAGGACGCGGCGGCGGTGTGGGGCAAGTCCCTGCCCTACCTGGTGTCGGTGGACAGCCCCGAGGGGGACGAGGTGCCCAACTACCGCTCCACCGTCACCCTCACCGCCGAGCAGGTGAAGAAGGCGGCGGGGGAGGCCGGGCTGGGGGCCGACCTGTCCGGTGAACCGTCCACATGGTTTACAAACCTCACCCGCACCGCCTCCGGCCGGGTGGCCAGCGTGGAGCTGGGGGGCGCGGAGCTGTCCGGCGGCGCGGCGCGCAGCCTGTTCGCCCTGCGCTCGGCCTGCTTCGACGTGAGCGAGAAGGACGGGGTGTTCACCTTCTCCGTCACCGGCTACGGCCACGGGGTGGGCATGAGCCAGTACGGGGCCAACGCCATGGCCAAGGCGGGCAGCGGCTGGCGGGACATCCTGGCCCACTACTACACCGGGGCGGAGATCCGGGCCGGGACGTGAAACGCCCTGCCGCGGCATATGTGCCCCGTCCTCCGGCACATCCATACAAAATACAAAGTTAAATTTTTAAATTTCGGCGGATTCATTGCATTTCACCCATTCCTGTGGTATGCTGAACGTTGGCAAAACCGGGCGCTCCCGCGTCCTTTGTCACATAATACCAGTAGGAAGTGACCGTTTGATGAATCGCTATCTCTCCGGCGGCGCCGGGTATACCGGCCGGCGGAACCTGGGCGGGCCGGCGCTGTCCGTTCTGTTTTTCCCCGCCGCCCTGCTCTACCACGAGCTGCTGCTGCGGCTTTTCGACCGGGACGTCCCCTTCTTCGAGCTGGCGCTGCTGCGCATCGTCCTCTTCTCCGCCGCCGCGGGGCTGGCACTGGCCCTCATCCTGGACCTGCTGCCCTGGCGGCGGGCGGCGCGGATCGCCGGAGGGGCAGTCCTGGGCCTGGCCGCCGTCCTCTTCTGCGTGGAGCGGGGCTGCCGGGCCATGTTCGGGCTGTACTACGGCGTGGGCTTCATGGGGGCCATGGCCGGGGACGTGGTGGGCGACTTCGGCTCCACCGTGGGGAGGGTCATCGTCAACCTCATCCCCTTCATCCTTCTCTCCTTCGTCCCCCTGGCCGCCTACCTCTTTCTGCGTACCGGCGTGATCCCCCAGCAGAGCCATGACAGCCCCGTGCGCATCATCATGGCCGCCGTCCTGGTGGCCTGCCAGCTCACCGCCTTTCTGCTGTCCACCCTGGGCGGGGTGAAGAACTACTATACCTACGAGTTCACCCCCAACACCGCCGTCCCCCACTTCGGCCTGACCACCGCCCTGCGGCTGGAGCTGGAGTACGCCGTGGCAGGCACGCCCGCCCCGCCCCTGGGGGAGTTTTTGGACGACCCGGACCCCACCCCCACCCCGGACGGCAGCGCCCAGCCCTCCCAGCAGCCCTCCGGCGAGCCCTCCCAGCCCCCCAAGGAGTACGGCTTCAACACCCTGGACATCGATTTCGAGGGGCTGGCGGAGACTGAGGAAAACGAAAACGTGAAGAGCATCCACCAGTACCTGGCCTCTCTCACCCCCTCCCAGCAGAACGAGTACACCGGGATGTTCGAGGGCAAAAACCTCATCCTCATCACCGCCGAGGGCTTTGCCACCCCCGCCATCGACCGGGAGCTCACCCCCACCCTGTACAAGCTCAGCCGCGAGGGCTTTGTGTTCCACAACTTCTACCAGCCCGACTGGACCCAGTCCACCGTGGGCGGCGAGTTCGCGGTGATGACCGGCGTCATCCCCAATTGGTTCGGCAAGCGCACCGCCATGAGCATGAGCGTGGAGCGCACCATGTCCCAGACCCTGGGCTGGAAGTTCCGGGAGGAGGGCTACAGCGTTCCCGCCTGGCACGACCACACCTACGACTACTACGGCCGGGACCGCACCCACCCCAACATGGGCTACGACTACGCCGGGGTGGGCGGCGGCCTGGAGCTGCCCCACAACGTGTGGCCCAACTCCGACCTGGAGATGATGCAGGCCACGGTGGACGGCTATATCAACGACTATGTGGAAAACGGCCAGCCCTTCCACGCCTACTATATGACCGTCAGCGGCCACGGCTATTACAACTGGGGCGGCAACGCCATGTCCCGCAAGCACCGGGAGGAGGTGGAGGCCAAGTACCCCGATCTGAGCGAGACCTCCCAGGCGTACCTGGCCTGCAATATGGAGCTGGACCAGGCGCTTAAGTATCTGGTGGACAAGCTGGAGGAGGCGGGCATTGCCGACGACACCCTCATCGTCATGACCGGAGACCACTACCCCTACCTGATGGTGATGGAGGACGGCACCGATTATTACAACGAGCTGCGGGGCTTTGAGGACAAGGAGGGGGACACCTCCCGCTACCGCAGCACCCTGCTGATGTGGTCGGGGGCCATTGAGGAGCCCATCGACGTGGACGTGCCCTGCACCTCGGTGGACATCGTGCCCACCCTGTGCAACCTCTTCGCCCTCCCCTACGACTCCCGGCTCTACTCCGGCCGGGACGTGTTCGCCACCAACTATGAGCCGGACCAGTACTCCAACTGCATGCCCCTGGCGGTGTTCGCCAACAACAAGGGCCAGGGGAACAGCTGGATCACCGCCGCGGGCACCTACGAGGCGTCCACCAAGACCTTCACCCCCAACGAGGGCGTGGAGGTGGACGAGGACTACGTCAAGCGGGTCCACCGCCTGGTGGCGGCCAAGGTGAACTACGCCAAGCTCATCATCCAGGAGGACTACTACGCCAAAATCCAGGCGCCGGAGGAATAAGCACAGCAAACCGGCCCGGCGGATCACTCTCCGCCGGGCCGGTTTTATACGTATTCCGTTCTGCCGCTCACGACGGCTCCGCGCTTCCTTCCTGTCACGCTGCGAAGCGGCCAGGGCGCTCGGTCACTTTCCCTTCGCCTCGGCCTGGTCTGGAACGGCTTCGCCGTTCTGCGCTCGGCCTCGCTCCGGTCCATGCTCCCTCGCTGGCCGCTTCTCCGCGCTTCCCGGGCCGCACGCAATCGTCACCGCCTGGGACAGGTTCTTCACATGGGTCACCGCCTGCTCCCCGCCAAACTCGCCGTCCACCGTCCAGGCCACGCTCTGGCCGCATTCAAAGGTGATCTCGCCGGCGGAAAACCCTGTCACCGCCCCATCCTCCGCCAGCTCCAGGGTGGTCAGGGCGGTGAGGATGGACTGCCAGTCCCTGCCGTTCTCCGGGCGGCGGATCAGGATGACCTCAAAGCGCCCGTCGTCCAGCAGCACCTTGTCCCGGGGCAGGTTCACCAGCCCCCCCACCGACACGGTGTTGCCCACCATGCCGTAGATGAAGTCTCCCTCCACCTCCCGGCCGCCGGCGGCGGTCACCTTCATGTGGTAGCTGGGGATGTTGGACAGCTTGCCCATCCCCTCCAGCACATAGGCGAAGTGGCCCAGCAGGTTTTTGCTCGCCTGGGGGGTGGAGTAGGACACGTCGGTAAACAGCCCGAAGGCGGCCACGTAGGTGAACGGGTTCCCCTCCGCCAGGCCCACGTCGATGGCCCGGGGCACCCCTTCCCCCGCCACCTCCGCCAGCTCCGGCACGGTGCGGGGCAGCTCCAGGGTGCGGGAGAAGTCGTTGGTGGTGCCCGCCGGGATGTAGCCCAGCACGGGGCGCCGCTCCCGGGGCAGCTCCAGCACCCCCCGGACGGTCTCGTTCAGCGTGCCGTCCCCGCCGCAGCAAACCACCCGGTCAAAGTCCGGCCCCTGGTCCCGGGCCGCGGCGGCGGCGTCCCCCCTGGCCTGGGTGGGGTGGACGGTGATCTCATAGCCCTGGCGGGCAAACACCTCCAGCGCGTCGGACAGGTTGACTTTAGCCGTCTTGCGCCCGGCGGCAGGGTTGTAGATGTACAGTAATTTTTTCACGCAAATCACCCCGCACTCGCTCCGGCCCGCCCCGGGCGGCCGGATGTTAGTGGAGAGTATTATACCCAAATCCTTCCGGGAATACAATGAACAATCTGTAAAACTCTCTTGAACTGGCGGGAGAGCGGGGCTATAATGTAGAAAGCGATGATTTTTGCAGATTTGCCGCGCTGCGCCCCATTTGCGCAGCCGGAAGCGGGGGATGCGCAGCCTGCGGCGGCGTTGTCACGCTGCGAAGCGGCCAGGGCTCTCGTTCGCTTCTCCGCGCTTCTTCACTGTCACGCTGCGAAGCCTCCGTGACGGAGAATAAGCCCTCCGACTGCGCCAAAATCCATCCGGCGCTTTGCGCCTCCCTCGGATTTTGGCTCCGCTCCGGCCTTATTCTCCTACTCCCGGCTTCTCCGCGCTTCTTTCAAGGATGTGATACCAATGAACCGAAAAACCCTGGCCGCCGCCTTTCCCCACACGGTGCCCGTCCTTATGGGCTACCTGTCCATTGGGGTGGTGTTCGGCTGGATGCTGTCGGCGGCGGGCTTCGCTCCCACCTGGGCGGCCGTCATGTCGTCCACCATCTACGCCGGCAGCGGGCAGTACCTGGGGGTGGAGCTGCTGGCCAACGCCTCCCCCTTGGGGGACGCCGCCTTTTTGACCCTCATCATCAATTTCCGCCATCTGGTATACGGCCTGTCCATGCTGGAGAAGTTCCGGGGGATGGGCTGGCGGAAGCTGTACATGATCTTCTCCCTCACCGACGAGACCTACGCCCTGCTGGCCGGGGTGGAGGCCCCGGAGGGCGTGGACGAGAAGGACTTCTACTTCACCATCGCCGTGCTGGACCACCTTTACTGGATTGCCGGGTCTGTCATCGGCGCGGTGGCGGGGGCCCTCATCACCATCAACACCGAGGGCATCGACTTTGCCATGACCGCCCTGTTCCTGGTCATCGCCGTGGAGCAGTGGCAGTCCAATAAGCGCCATGACCCGGTGTTCCTGGGGGCGGCGGGGACGCTGGCCTGCCTGCTCCTCTTCGGGCCGGAAAACGGGCGGTTCCTCATCCCGGCGCTGGCCATTTTGGTGGCGGGGCTGCTGCTGATGCGCCCCCGGCTGGAGGGGTCGGAAGCACTGACAAAGGGAGGCGGGGCATCATGACCACTATACAGATTGCCGCCCTGGTGGCGGTCATGGCCGTGGTGACCTTCCTCACCCGGGCGCTGCCCTTTTTGCTCTTTGGCCGGGGCGGGGAGCCGCCCCGCGTGGTGCTCTACCTGGGGAAATTCCTGCCCCCGGCGGTGATCGCCATGCTCATCGTGTACTGCTACCGCAGCACCAGCTTTGCCGAAGCCAGCGGCTGGGCCCCCGGCCTGATTGCCGGTTCAGCGGTCGTTATCCTCCACGTTTGGAAAAAGAACAATATGCTGTCCATCGTGGGGGGAACCATACTCTACATGATCCTCGTCCAGGCGGTGTTCTGACGCCGCCGCGGCCCCCTCCGCCCGCAGGGTCCGGGGGCCGCGTGAATTTGCCTCTTGCAATTTCACGCAAGTGTGTTACAATGAAGCCCGACAACTGAATAAAGACAGTTGCGAGAAATGCAGTCAAGGAAAGGAAGAAGCAAAATGCCCAAGCTCAGGAAACGGGCCCTTTTGCTGCTGGCCGCACTTGCCATGCTGGCGGTTTCACTGTACGGATGCAGTACGGGAGACACGCAGCCCACCCCCCCCGGGGGCGTGAGCGACAGCGGGAGCGAGGCGTCCGCTGCACAATCGGGCGAGTTACCCAAAGGGAACTCAGTCACGGTAGGTATCGCACAGGATTTGAGCAACCTCGACCCCCAGCTGGCCGCCACGGCCGGCGTGCGCGAGGTACTGTTCAACATCTTCGAGGGACTGGTGAAAGCCAGCCCCGACGGCTCCCTCACCGGGGCCATCGCCAGTGACTATGAGATCTCTGAGGACGGAACAACGTACACCTTCACCCTGCGGGAGGGCGTGACGTTCCACAGCGGAGAGGCCGTCACCGTCGAGGATGTGGTCTATTCCCTGGAACGCTGCGCCGGATCGGAGAACGATGGAACGCCTCTGGTCTCGGCGTTTTCTAATGTCTCCAAGATCGAGGCCGACGGCGGCGGCCGCGTGGTCATCACCCTGGCCGAGCCCAGCACCGAGTTCATCAACGCCCTTACCTCCCCCATCATCCCCAAGGATTCCGGCCCCACCATCACCCAGACCATGGTGGGCACCGGCCCCTTCCAATTCGTCTCCTACACCCCCCAGGACAGCCTGGTGGTGGAGAAGTACGGCGGCTACTGGAACCAGGAAAAGGCCGCCAAGCTGGATAAGGTGACCTTCAAAATCATCCCCGACGTGAACTCCCTGGTCATCGGCCTGAAGGGGGGGACGCTGGACATGGTGGTCCACCTGCCCAACACCCTGCTGCCCGAGGTGGAGAAGGACTTCACCGTCCACCAGAACACTATGAACCTGGTCCAGGCGCTGTACCTGAACAACGCCGTGGAGCCCTTTGACAACGAGCTGGTCCGCCAGGCCATGTACTACGCCGTCAATGTGGACGAGATCATCGACTTCGTGTGCAACGGCGCAGGGGTGGCCACCGGCACCAGCATGTACCCCGCCCAGGCAAAATACTTTATGCCCGAGCTGGCGGAAAACTACAAGCAGGACGTGGACAGGGCCAAGGAGCTCCTGGCCCAGGCGGGCTACCCCGACGGGTTCTCCATGACCATCACCGCCCCCTCCAACTACGCCCAGCACATGGACACCGCCCAGGTGCTCATCGAGCAGCTGAAGGCGGTGGGCATCACCGCCGAGCTGATTCCCGTGGAGTGGCAGACCTGGGTGGACGACGTGTACCGGGGCCGGAACTACCAGTCCACGGTGTGCGGCATCGCCGCCGACGACATGACCGCCCGGGAGATGCTGGTGCGCTACATGAGCGACAACCGCAAGAATTTCATCGCCTTCAGCGATCCGGAGTACGACGACGTGATGGCCAAGGCCATGGCTTCCACCGACGACGGGGAGCAGACGGCGCTGTACAAGCGGGCGCAGGAGATTCTCAACGAGCGGGCGGCCAGCCTGTGGATTCAGGACATGTGCGAGCTGGCGGTGACCAACCCGGCGCTGGACGGCTTCACCTTCTACCGCACCTATGTCATCGACATGTCCACCGTCTACTTCAAATAATCCACAACAGGGCGGGATGGCCGCGGCCGTCCCGCCCTGTTTCATGCGGAAAGAAAGGGGGGCTTGTCCCCGTGGGAAAAGCGGTGCTGAAACGGCTGGGGCTGCTCCTGGGCACCCTGCTGCTGGTGAGCGTACTGGCCTTCGCGGCCTTTTCCGTCATCCCCGGCGACCCCACCGGCGCCGTGCTGGGCATCGAGGCCACCGACGAGCAGATCGCCGCCTTCCGGGCTCGGCAGGGGCTGGACCTGCCCGTCTGGCAGCGGTATCTCAGCTGGCTGTCCGCCTTTGTGGCCGGCGACTTCGGCCAGTCCTATAAGTATGATATGACCGTAGGCCAGCTCATTGCCCCCAAGGTGGGCGCCACCCTCACCCTGGCGGCCATCGCCTTTGCCCTGATCCTGCTCATCTCCCTGCCCCTGGGGCTGATCGCCGCCCGGCGGCCGGGGGGGCTGGTGGACCGGGCGGTCACCGTGCTCACCCAGGTCACCATGTCGGTGCCCAACTTCGTCATGGGCATCGCGCTGATGTACCTCTTTGCCCTGGTGCTCCACTGGTTCCAGCCGGAGTACATCCCCCCGGAGCAGGGGCTGTGGCCCCATCTCCGCTTCATGGTATTCCCCGCCCTGGCGGTGGCCCTGCCCAAGAGCGCCATGACGGTGAAGCTCCTCCGGGGCTCCATCCTGGGGGAGCTGGGCCAGGACTACATCCGCACCGCCTACAGCAAGGGCAACAGCCGGGGCTCCGCCCTGCGGCGGCACGTGCTGCGCAACGCCATGATCCCGGTGGTCACCTTCCTGGCCATGGCCATCGGCGATATCATGGCCGGCTCCATCGTAGTGGAGCAGGTGTTCGGCGTCCCCGGCCTGGGTCGGGTGCTCATCTCGTCCATCAACAACCGGGACTACCCGGTGGTCCAGGCCATTGTGGTGCTGCTGGCCGCGGCGGTGGTGGGGTGCAACTTCCTGGCCGACCTGCTCTACCGGGTGATGGACCCCCGGATCGAAGGGACGTAGCGCGGCGATAGGCACGCAGGGGAGCTTGGAGCGGAGCGAAAGCAAAAGCCTGAGACCCATTTGATGGGGCCGGGTTTTGTTTGAGACGCAGCGAAAGCGACCCGGCCGCGTGTCCAATGGCCGCGTGATCACATCGTTTGGAAAGAGTCACGAATTATGAAACGGAAAAACTGGTATCTCACCATCGGCGCGGTCCTGACTGCGTTCATGCTGGCCTTCACCGCCCTGGGGCTCTTTTGGACTCCCTTCGAGCCCTCGGCCATGAGCGCCCCGGACCGAAACGCCCCGCCCTCCGCCGCCCACCCGTTCGGCTGCGACGCCTACGGGCGGGACGTCCTCTCCCGCACCCTGGAGGGGGCGGGTTCCACCCTGACCATTGCCCTGGCGGTGCTGGCGGTGGGGGCGGCGTGCGGGCTGGCCGTCGGCGCGCTGTGCGGCTACTACGGCGGCCCCGCAGACGCGCTGGTCATGCGGCTGTGTGACACGGTGGCCGCCTTCCCCAGCGTACTGCTGGCCCTGGTGGTGCTGGCCCTCACCGGGCCGGGGAAGTATAACGTCATCGGGGCGCTGGGGGTGCTGTTCATCCCCAGCTTCGCCCGGCTGGTCCGGGGGGAGTACCTCAAGTACCGGGACCGGGACTTTGTCCGCTCCGCCCGGCTCATGGGGGTGGGGGACCTGCGGATTATCTTCGTCCACATTCTGCCCAACATCTGGCCCACCCTTCTGTCGGGGCTGACCATCGGCTTCAACAACGCAGTGCTGGCGGAGGCCTCCATGAGCTATCTGGGCATCGGCGTCACCCCCACCGAGCCCAGCCTGGGCTACATGCTCAAGGACGCCCAGGGCTCGCTGTTCACCCTGCCTTGGTGCACCGCCTTCCCGGCGGCGGCGGTCATTGCGCTCATCCTGGGAGTCAGCCTGGTGGGCGAGGGAATCCGGGATCGAATGGGGGCGGCGTCATGATGCTGGACATCCGGGACCTGTCGGTGGTGTTTGCCGACCGGGGCGCCCCCTTCACCGCCGTGGACCGCTTTTCCCTCCAGATGGACCGGGGGGAGATTGTGGGCGTGGTGGGGGAGTCCGGCTCGGGCAAGTCCATGACCGCCCACGCCCTGATGGGCCTCATCCGCCGCTCCCAGGTGACGGTGAGCGGCTCCGCCCTGTTTGAGGGGACCGACCTGCTCTCCCTGTCCCGGGAGGAGCTGCGGCAGTATCAGGGCCGGGACCTGTCCATCATCTTCCAGGAGCCCATGACCAGCCTGAACCCCACCATGCGCATCGGAAAGCAGGTGGAGGAGTCGCTGCGCATCCACGAAAAGCTGTCCGCCGGCGAGCGAAAGGCCCGTGCGCTGGACGCCATGGCGCTGGCGGGCCTGCCCGACCCAGAGGGGCTGTACCGCCAGTACCCCCACCAGCTGTCCGGGGGAATGCGCCAGCGGGTGATGATTGCCTCCGCCCTGGTGCTGCGGCCCCGGCTGCTCATCGCCGACGAGCCCACCACCGCCCTGGACGTCACCATCCAGGCCCAGATTCTGGAAACTTTAAAGGACATCAACCGCAGGGAGGGCACCGCCATCCTGTTCATCTCCCACGACCTGGGGGTGGTGAAGGCCCTGTGCGGCCGGGTGGTGGTGATGAAGCAGGGCAGGATCGTGGAGTCCGGGCCGGCGGACCAGGTGTTCCGCCACCCCCGGGAGGAGTACACCAAGCTGCTCATCTCCTCCCGGCCCGCCCGGAAAAAGCTGATAGGGGGTGGGGAGGATGGCTGAGCCCATCGTGCGCATCTCTCATCTTAACAGCTGGTACGGCAGGGGAAAGGACCGAAAACAGGTGCTGCGGGACGTGTCGCTGGAGCTGGCCCCCGGCCAGGCGCTGGGCGTGGTGGGGGAGTCCGGGTCGGGCAAGTCCACCCTGGCCAAGTGCGTGCTGGGGATGGTCGCCGACATCACCGGAACGCTGGAGGTGAACAGCCCCCGGCCCCAGATGGTGTTCCAGGACCCCTACGGCTCCCTCAACCCGGCCAAGACGGTGGGCTGGATTCTGGAGGAACCCCTCCGGGCCGCCGGGGTGCGGGACCGGGGATCGCGCCGGAGCCGGGTGCTGGACTTCCTCCCCCTGGTGGGACTGGAGAAGGAGCACCTGGGGCGCAGGCCCGCCCAGCTGTCCGGCGGGCAGCGGCAGCGGGTGGCCATCGCCGCCGCCCTCATCCAGGGCAGCAAGCTCATCGTGCTGGACGAGCCGGTGTCCGCCCTGGACGTGACCCTCCAGGCCCAGATTCTGCGGCTGCTGGCCGATCTGAAGGAGCGGCTGGGGCTGTCCTACCTGTTCATCTCCCACGATTTGGCGGTGGTCTACCAGCTCTGCTCCCGGGTGGCGGTGATGACGGGGGGCGAGATCGTGGAGGAGGGAGACGCGGACCAGATCTACGACCACCCGAAGCACCCCTACACCAAAAAGCTCCTGGACGCCTCGCTGGCGCTGGACTGAATAGAGGAAGCACTGATTCAATGCGTCTGCGGCATCTTGCGGAAATTTTGCGCCATAATTTTGTTGCGATTTCTTGAAATAAATACAATTATTCCGGCGAAATCGCGCCGCATTCTGGCGCAAAACTTCTGCGCAATCTGCTCTTGCCGATTGAATCAGTCCTTCCTAAAAATGCCGCCCGGAGCGGGAAGCTCCGGGCGGCTTCGTTTTTACATCTGATCCAGCGCCTGGGCCACCCCGGCCATGGGGTTGGGGGAATACTCCTCCGCCCGGCCCTCGTCCACCGCCTTCGCCAGTTCCGGGTCAATGGGCAGCTTGGCCAGCACCGGCAGGCCCAGCTCCGCCGCCAGCGCGTCGATGGTGCTGGGGCCGAACACGGGGTGCTCCCCGCCGCAGTCCGGGCAGCGGAAGAAGGAGTAGTTCTCCACAATGCCCAGCACGGGCACATCCAGCATCTCCGCCATGTGGACCGCCTTGGTGACGATCATGCCCACCAGGGCCTGGGGGGCGGTGACGATGACCACCCCGTCCACCGGCAGGGACTGGAACACCGTCAGCGGCACGTCCCCCGTTCCGGGGGGCATGTCCACGAACAGGTAGTCCAGCTCGCCCCACACCACGTCGGTCCAGAACTGCTCCACCGCCCCGGCGATGACGGGCCCCCGCCACACCACCGGGTCGGTCTCGTGCTCGATGAGCAGGTTCAGGCTCATCAGCTTGATGCCCCCCGCGGTGACGGCGGGCAGAATGCCGTCCTCATCCCCCAGCGCCCGCCGGTGGATGTTGAACGCCTGGGGCACCGAGGGGCCGGTGATGTCCGCGTCCAGAATGCCCACCTTCTTCCCTCGGGCTGCCATGGCGGCGGCCAGGGTGCAGGCCACGGCGGACTTGCCCACGCCCCCCTTGCCGCTGGCCACGGCGATCACCTTTTTGATGTGGGAGTGGGCGTTGGCCGGCTTGCGCAGGTCCTGGGGCTGGGTGCGCTCCCCGCAGCTCTCGCCGCAGGAGGAGCAGTCATGGGTGCACTCGCTCATGTTGCAACATCTCCTTGCCTTGCCCCGCATAAAATAGGGGGCAAAAATTTTTTCAAAAAATACCTTGACAGGCGAGGTATCTCGTGCTATATTAAGCACACAGAGTTACTTCACCTAATGAGGTACCTAGGCACACCGGGTATCTCGCCAGTCAGCAACGCCCCACGAACAAGAAAGGAGGACGCCATGTCGATTTCAGCGGACACCCTGCGCGGTCACACGGACATCATTATTTTAGCACAATTGATGCGCGGGGACAACTACGGTTATGAGATCAATAAAAACATCTCGGAGTGCACCCAAGGGGAGTATGGCTTCAAGGAGGCCACCCTATACACCGCCTTCAAGCGCCTGGAGCAGAGCGGCTTCATCGCCTCTTACTGGGGGGACGACGGACCCGGGGCCCGCCGCCGCTACTACGCCATCACCGACGAGGGCCGCAAACGCTGGGCCGAGGGCCGCCAGGAATGGGAAAACACCCGCGCGCTGCTCGACGCGCTCACATCAGCAGAGGAGGACTGAATTATGAAAGACATCAAGCGCAGATTTATGGATACGGTGGCCGCCCGGCTGGCCGACGCCCCCCAGTCCGCCGAAAAGGACGAGCTGGTGGAGGAGCTGGCCGACAACCTGTACCACCGCTTCCTGGACATGACCGGCGCGGGCATGGACGACGAGACCGCCTTTACCCGCTCCATGGACGACCTGGGGGACGTGGACGAGCTGCTGGCCTACCTGGGCGTGGACCCCGTCAAGGACGGCACCACCATCACCACCAAGGGCGGACAGACCCGCATTGAGCGCCCGGACGGCCGCACCGTGGTCATCAACCACGGGGACAGCCAGCCCATCACCATCAACAGCGGGGACGGCACACCCATCACCATCAGCGCCGGGGACCCGGCTGCGGATGCGGAGCGGGCCAAAGCGGATGAAGAAAGGGCCAAAGCGGACGAGGAGCGGGCCAGGGAGGACGAAGAAAGGGCCCGGACGGACGGGCGCGGCCAGGCCCCCCAGAGCGATCTTGACTCCATTCTGGCGGGCGTCCAGGAGGTGTGCAACGCGGCCATCGACCAGGCGAAAATCGCCATCCAGCAGGCCAAAGACGCCATCCAGCGCCGCACCACCGTGGAAAAGGGCGACGGCCATGTGGAGGTGCGCTTCGACACCACCCCCGACGCTCCCACGCCGCCCGAGCCCCCCATGCCGCCCGAGCCTCCCACGCCGCCCGAGCCGGCCTCCGGCTGGGAGTTTGAGGCCGAGGTGGACACCGACCAGGGCCGGTTCTTCGCCGGGGCGGGGCCCAAGCGGCAGCGTGACATCATCTACGGCTTTGGCTACGACAAGGCCAAGGGCGGCTTCTTCACCCAGTGGGGCGAGTGGAAGGGCGGCCCCCAGCCGGGCTCCGGCCCCCGCTTCCAGGGGCAGGACGCCTCCATGCAGGGCAATGAGGACGGCTCCTATTCTGTGGGCGCGCTGAAGGACCTGCGGGGCATCGTGGTGCAGACCGTGGCCGGGGACGTGACCATCCACGCCAACCAGGCCCCCGACGCCGGGGTGGTCATCGACGGCGACGTGGACGACCTGGACGTGACCTGCTCCGCCGACGGGGTGCTCACCATCCGGGAGGGCCGCACCGCCTCCTCCTCCTTCTTCTCCCGCCGGGGCTTCGGCTCCGCCGATGTGGAGCTCTATCTCCCCTGCCGGGCCTGGGATCTGCTGGAAATCACCACCTCCAGCGGGGACGTGGAGCTGTACGGCGACGAGATGGACCTGGCCCAGCTTACCGTCAAAACCGCCAGCGGCAACCTCGACTGCCACCTGCGCTCCTGCGGGGAGCTGCGCTTCCACTCCGCCAGCGGCGACCTGGAGCTGTTCGGCGCCTGCGCCAGCCTCCACGCCGACACCATGAGCGGCGATATCACCCTCCACGGCCAGATCACCGACGCCATGGTCAAGACCGCCAGCGGCGATATCGAGACCGACGGCGCGGTGGGCCGCTTCCTGGGCAGCTCCATGAGCGGCGACTTCCACGTGGAGACCTCCCAGCTGCCCCAGGTGATGGAGCTGTCCACCAAATCGGGAGACTGCGAGGCCCGCATCCCGGACGCGGGGCCCTTCACCCTGCGCTACAAGACCGTCAGCGGCGAGGTGGATTTCGCCTTCCCCTTCCGCTATCAGGGCAGCATTGCCGTCTACGGCGACGGCTCCGGCCCCTGCTATTCCATGACCACCGTCAGCGGCGACCTGTCGCTGGAGCGCTATTGATCTCAGAGGAGGGATTGTCATGAGCCGATTTCGCTATCCTGATTGTCCGGGCGGAGCGGGCTGCTCCGCCCGCCGGGGGGGCAGGGGCATGTGCTACTACTGCCAACCCGGCGCCCCCTTCGCCCTGTATCCCGACATCAGCCGGGCTGGGCTTGACCGGCTGCTCCTAGGCCGTCTGTGAATTGAAAGGAGTGTTTGTCATGAAGCGTCTTTACCGTACCACAGGCTCCGACGCCGTTTTGTGCGGCGTGTGCGGAGGCATCGCCCGTTACTTTGGTGTCGATCCCACAGTGGTGCGCGTGGCCACCGTCCTGCTGGTGGCCTTCGCGGGCCTGTCCCTGTGGGTGTATATCATCGCCGCCCTGATTATGCCCAAAGAGTGCTGAATGCCCGGGAGCAGGGAGCCTGGACCGGAGCGAGGGCAAAAAGCCCAGCCGCCGCGCGCAGCACACCGGGGCCCCCGCAAAGCCGTCCTTCGGCTTTGCGGGGAGCGGAGGCACAGCGGAGCAGATGAGCCTTCCCCCAGGGGGAGGCGAGTGAGCGCAGCCTGTGCCGACAAGGGACCGGCACAAAACCGCCTGACCGGAGCCTTCCTCCTCCGGTTGGGCGGTTTTTTCTCTTTCCCTTCCCTTGTAAAATCCCCACGGCTGTGATATAGTCAAAGTACTTCAAAAAAATAGGAGGCTGTTTCCCTATGGCTGACCAAAAGAAGATCCCCCAGCGCTCCGAAATCCCCGTGGAGCACACCTGGGACACCAGCGTCATCTACCCTACCGACGAGGCGTGGGAGAAGGAATTCGACGAGACCCAGGCCCTGGTGCGCACCCTCCCCCAGTACGCCGGGCGGCTGGGCGAGAGCGCCAAGACCCTTTACGAGTTCCTCACCCTGTCCATGCAGGCGGACGACAAGCTGGCCAATCTGTACCGTTACGCGTCCCTGCGCCAGGACGAGGACACCCGGGTGCCCCAGTACCAGGCCATGGCGGGCAAGGCCATGAGCCTGCTGGTGGAGGCCCAGGCCGCCACCGCCTTCGTCACCCCCGAGCTGCTCAAGCTGTCCCCGGAGGCCCTGGAGCAGTTCTACAGGGATGAGCCGGCGCTGGAGCTTTACCGCCGGTACTTCACCATCATCCAGGACAAGAAGGAGCATACCCTGTCCGACGCGGAGGAGAAGCTGCTGGCCGCCGCCGGCGAGATGGCCCAGGCCCCCGACGACATCTACTCCAAGTTCACCAACGCCGACCTCACCTTCCCCGACGTGGTGGACAAGGACGGCAATTCCCTCCCCCTGTCCGACGCCACCTTCGTCCCCTACGAGATGAGCGAGGACCGGGAGCTGCGCCGCGCCGCCTATGAGCAGTACTACGACACCTACGGCCACTTCCAGAACACCGCCGCGGCCATCCTGTGCTCCGAGGTGAAGCAGCGCCAGTTCTTCGCCGCCGCCCGGAAGTACGACTCCCCCCTGGCCGCCGCCGTCAGCTCCACCCGGGTGCCCCCCGAGGTCTACCACAACCTGGTGGACACGGTGAACGCCAACCTGGACAAGCTCCACCGCTACGTTACCCTGCGCAAGAAGCTGCTGGGTGTGGACGAGCTGCACATGTACGACATCTACGCCCCCATGGTGTCCGGCGCGGACAAGGTGATCCCCTTTGACGAGGCCAAGGCCACCGTGTACGACGCCCTGGCCCCCATGGGCGAGGAGTACCGCGCCATCATCAAGGAGGGCTTCGACAACCGCTGGATGGACGTGTACGAGAACGTGGGCAAACGCTCCGGCGCCTATATGAACGGCGTGGTGGTCCACCCCTTCGTGCTGCTCAACCAGAAGGACAACCTGGACAGCATGTTCACCATGGCCCACGAGATGGGCCACGCGGTGCACTCCTACCTGTCCAACAAAACCCAGCCCACGGTGTACCGGGACTACGTGATCTTCGTGGCCGAGGTGGCCTCCACCTGCAACGAGGCCCTGCTGATGGAGTACCTGCTGGGCAAGACCCAGGACAAGCGGGAGCGGGCCTGGCTCATCAACCACTTCCTGGAGCAGTTCAAGGGCACGCTGTACCGCCAGACCATGTTCGCCGAGTTCGAGCTGCGCCTGGGCGAGCTCAACGCCCAGGGGGTCCCCCTCACCGCCCAGCGGCTGAGCGCGGAGTACAAGGCCCTCAACGCCAAGTATTTCGGCCCCGACATGGTGACCGACGACCGCATCGCCCTGGAGTGGGCCCGCATCCCCCACTTCTATTACAACTACTACGTCTACCAGTACTCCACCGGCTACTCCGCCGCCATCGCCCTGTCCCGCCGCATCCTGAAGGAGGGCGCCCCCGCCGTGAAGGACTATTTGGAGTTCCTGTCCGGCGGCTCCTCCAAGGACCCCATCGACCTGCTCAAGGGCGCCGGGGTGGATATGGCCAGCCCCAAGCCCATTCAGGACGCCCTGGACCTGTTCGGCAAGCTGCTGGACGAGATGGAGGCCATAGCGCGATGATAGGCGCATAGGGGAGCTTGGACCGCAGCGAGGGTGAAATCCCAGTGCCGCGCAGCGGCACGGTTTTTGCCCGAGACGGAGAGAAAGCGACCCGGCTATGCGCCCAGACAGAGCGTGAATACAACAAAAGGCCCGGCGCTTTCGCGCCGGGCCTTTTCCCGTTTACAGGTTTGCCTTGATCTTCTCAATCATGGCGGCGTACTCTTCCTCGGACAGCTTCACCCTGCCGGGGTTCATCTCGAACACCCCGCCCCACTCGTACCCGTCCCTGTACTTGGGCACCAGGTGGAAGTGGAGGTGGCAGCCGGTGTCGCCATAGGCGCCGTAGTTCACCTTGTCCGG
Organism: uncultured Oscillospiraceae bacterium; assembly: GCA_910584835.1. GTDB lineage: Bacteria > Bacillota > Clostridia > Oscillospirales > Oscillospiraceae > Enterenecus. The sequence goes on from CAJUEG010000002.1 coordinate 35,798, forward strand.
GTGAAAGGCGGCGTGGATGGCCCTGGACGCCCGGGCCACGTCGGCAAAAAAGGCGCTGCGGTCCTCGTCGCTGATGTCGGTCAGCTCGCTCACATGGTCCTTGTAGGCCACGATGCACCGCCCGGGGTGGCTCTGCTCCCGGAACAGGATGAGGGTGCTCACCGTCAGCTCGCAGATGGGGATGCCGAAGGCGTCCAGCAGCTCCCCCCGCATGCAGTAGCCGCAGTTCTGGTCCTTCATGGGTCTTTCCCTCCCTCTCAGCCCTTGGCGGGCACGTTCTTGGTGGCCACAATGTCCACCCCGGTGCCGCACACGTCGGCCAGCACCACCTGGCCGATGGCCACGGGGGCCTCCAGCTCAATGTCCTGGATGGCCTTCACGCAGTCGAAAATCTTGCCCTTGGGGATGTCGCTGGCGGTCTTGACGGAAGCCATGGCCAGCGTGCCCCCCTGTACCTTCACCGTGCTGGTGACGATGCGGGTGGGGTTGGTCAGCTCCTTGCGGGCGTAGGCGTCGCCCCGGGGACAGGTATTCCCGGTGACGGTCTTGACCTCGCCGTTCTCCAGGGTGACGGTGAGCGGGCAGCCCAGCGGGCAGTTGATGCAGATCAGATTCTTCTCTTCCATCGTCTTACGCCTCCTCCAGAGTCACGGTGATGCCGCCCGCCTCGGGATGGTCCTTCAAATCCTTGGTCTTGAGGATCACGGTCTCCATCTCGCCGGGGGCCAGTACGGGGCGCTTGCGGCTGAACACGCAGGCGTCCCCCGCATACACCGCCACCTTCTTATTCTTATAGACATTGCCCACCCGGAAACGCAGGGTGACGGTGTCACCCGCCGCCTCGGGCCGGATGGCCACGGGCACGGTATAGCGCACGCCGTTCTCGCACTTGATGGGCAGGGCCTTATAATCCTCCTCGGTCTTGCATCCGGAGGCGATGTAATCGGCGGCGTGGCGGCCGGCGGCCCCCGCCTCCTCGGACACGTAGTCCACCAGGTCGTGGACGTGGAGCACGTTGCCCGCGGCGAACACGCCGGGGATGCTGGTCTCCAGGCTCTCGTTGACGGTGGGGCCGTTGGTGATGGGGTTGAGCTCCACCCCGGCGGACCGGCTCAGCTCGTTTTCGGGAATGAGGCCGCAGGACAGCAGAAGGGTGTCGCACTCATAGCGCTCCTCGGTGCCGGGGATGGGCCGGCTGCGCTCGTCCACCTGGGCGATGGTGATGGCCTCGACGCGCTTCTTGCCCTCGATGTCCACCACCGTGTGGCTCAGCTTCAGGGGGATGCCGTAGTCGTCCAGGCACTGGACGATGTTCCGCTTCAGGCCGCCGGAGTAGGGCATCAGCTCGGCCACCACCTGGACCTTGGCCCCCTCCAGGGTCATGCGGCGGGCCATGATGAGGCCGATGTCGCCGGAGCCCAGGATGACCACCTTGCGGCCGGGCATATAGCCCTCCATGTTCACCAGCCGCTGGGCCGTGCCCGCGGTGTAGATGCCCGCCGGACGGCAGCCGGGAATGCTCAGCGCGCCCCGGGGCCGCTCCCGGCAGCCCATGGCCAGGATGACCGCCTTGGGGTGGAGCTGGAACAGCCCGTCCTCCCGGTTCATGGCGGTGACGGTCTTGTCCGCCGCCAGGTCCAGCACCATGGTGTTCAGCTTATAGGGGATGTCCAGCTTCTTCACCTGCTCGATGAAGCGCCCGGCGTACTCGGGGCCGGTGAGCTCCTCCTTGAAGGTGTGCAGGCCGAAGCCGTTATGGATGCACTGGTTGAGGATGCCGCCCAGCTCGTTGTCCCGCTCCAGGATGAGGATGTCGCGCACGCCCGCCTCGTGGGCGGCGACCGCCGCGGCCAGCCCCGCGGGGCCGCCGCCGATGATAACAAGTTCGTATTCTCTCATGGTCTCAGCCCCTCCCTTAGATGGCGTCCTTGTTGACGCCCACGATCAGCTCGGACCCCGCGCCCGCCTTGGTGATGGCGCTCTGGTCCACGCCCAGCTCCCGGGCCAGGATCTCCATGACCCTGGGGGAGCAGAAGCCGCCCTGGCACCGGCCCATGCCGGCCCGGACGCGGCGCTTCACCCCGTCCACGCTCCGGGCTCCCGGCACGCGGTGGATGGCGTCGATGATCTCGCCCTCGGTGACCGTCTCGCAGCGGCAGATGACGGTGCCGTAGGCGGGGTTCTCCTTGATGAGGGCGGCGTGGGCCTGGTCGTCCAGCCCCTTGGGGTCCAGGATGCCCTTCCGCTTGGGGTCGAAGGCCGGGTTCTCCTCCAGCTTGAGGATGTCCCTGACAATGCCGCTCACCATCACGCCGATGGCGGGGGCGGAGGACAGGCCGGGAGACTCGATGCCCGCGCAGTCCACAAAGCCGGGCGCAGCCTCGCCGATGAAGAACTCGTGGCGGGCTTCATGGGCCCGCAGGCCGGCGAAGCTGGTGATGGTCTGGCGCAGGGGCACGTCCTTCACCGCCAGGCCGCACTTGGCGCGCACCTCGTCCAGTCCGGCCTGGGTGGTGGCCACCCCCTCCTTGTCCTCGATGTCGATGGCGGTGGGGCCCACGATGATATTGCCGTGGACGGTGGGGGCCACCAGCACGCCCTTGCCGAACTTGCCGGGGAGCTGGAAAATGGTGTGGCTCACGTGGCCCTGGGCCGAGTGGTCCAGCAGGAAATAGTCGCCCCGGCGGGGGGTGATGGTCATGGGGTCGTCGGACACCATGTTGTGCAGCTTGTCGGCGTACACCCCGGCGGCGTTGACCACCACCCTGGCCTCCACATCCCCCCGGGAGGTGGACAGCTTCCAGCCCCCGTCGATCTTCTCAACGCCGGTGACCTCGGTGTCGAATTGGAACCTCACGCCGTTGTGGGCGGCGTTCTCCGCCAGCGCGAAGGTGAGCCCGAAGGGGCACACAATGGCCCCGGTGGGGGCGTACAGGGCGGCCACCGCCTGGTCGCTGATGTTGGGCTCCATCCTGACCAGCTCGTCCCGCTCCACAATGCGCAGGCCCTCCACCCCGTTGGCCACGCCGTTCTCATACAGCTTGTTCAGGGCGGGGCGGTCGTCCTCGCTGACCATGACCACAAGGCTTCCGTTGTTCTCGTAGGGGAAGTCCAGCTCCTTGGACAGCGCGGGCATCAGGCGGCTGCCCTCCACGTTCAGCTTTGCCATCAGCGAGCCGTTGGCGGCGTCGTACCCCGCGTGGACGATGGCGCTGTTGGCCTTGGAGGTGCCGCAGCACACGTCCTCCTCCCGCTCCAGCACCAGCACGTCCGCCTTGCAGCGGGACACCTCCCGGGCGATGGCGCAGCCGGACACTCCCGCGCCGATGATGACGATATCAACCATGCAAGTTCACTCCTCCTCTAATACTTTTCTTCCAAAAACCGGATCCCCGGTTGGCAGGCGTTTTTGCCGCTCCCGCAGCGGCCCTCAGTCCTCCTTGGCCCAGCCATAGGCCCGCGTCACCGCGCGGCTCCAGCCCCTGCAGCGCTTTGCCCGCTCCTCCTCCGAGATGGCGGGCTCGAAGGTGCGGTCAATGGCCCAGTTCTTGATGACGTCCTCCTTGCCGGACCAATAGCCCACCGCCAGCCCGGCCAGGTAGGCCGCGCCCATGGCGGTGGTCTCCACACACATGGGGCGGTTGACCGGCGCGCCGCTGATGTCGGCCTGCATCTGCATAAGCAGGTTGTTGGCGCTGGCCCCGCCGTCCACCTTCAGGGCGGACAGCTCGATGCCGGAATCCACCCGCATGGCCTGGAGCACGTCGTTCACCTGGTAGGCCATGGACTCCAGGGTGGCGCGGATGATGTGGTATTTGTTCACCCCTCGGGTGATGCCCACAATGGCCCCCCGGGCGTACTGGTCCCAGTGGGGGGCGCCCAGGCCGGTGAAGGCGGGCACCACGTAGCAGCCGTTGGTGTCCTTCACCTTGCGGGCCATGTACTCGGAATCGGGGGAGCTGTCGATCATGCGCATCTCGTCCCGCAGCCACTGGATGGACGCCCCCGCCACAAAGATGGACCCCTCCAGGGCGTAGGTGACCTTGCCGTCCAGCCCCCAGGCGATGGTGGTCACCAGGCCGTTGCCGGAAAACACCGGCTTCTCCCCGGTGTTCATCAGCAGAAAACAGCCGGTGCCGTAGGTGTTCTTGGCCTCCCCGGGGGTGAAGCAGGTCTGGCCGAAGAGGGCGGCCTGCTGGTCCCCCGCCGCGCCGGCAATGGGGATGGGCCCGCCGAAGAACTGGGGGTCCGCCTCGCCGTACAGGCAGCTGGAGGGTTTTGCCTCCGGCAGCATGGAGCGGGGGATATCCAGCTCCCTGAGAATATCCTCGTCCCACTCCAGGGTGTTGATGTTGAACATCATGGTGCGGGCGGCGTTGGAGTAGTCGGTGACGTGCACCCGGCCGTGGGTCAGCTTCCAGATCAGCCAGGTCTCCACCGTGCCGAAGAGCAGCTCGCCCCGCTCCGCCCGCTCCCGGGCCCCGGGGACGTTTTCCAGCAGCCAGCGCAGCTTGGTGCCGGAGAAATAGGCGTCGATGACCAGCCCCGTCTTGTCCCGGACGGTGTCCACCAGTCCCTTCCCCTTCAGGGAATCGCAGTACTCGGCGGTGCGGCGGCACTGCCAGACGATGGCCCGGTGGATGGGCTCGCCGGTGTGCTTATCCCAGACGATGGTGGTCTCCCGCTGATTGGTGATGCCGATGGCGGCGATGTCAGCGGCGGTGACGTTCAGGTTCTTCATGGCCTCCTGGGCCACCTCCAGCTGGGTGGACCAGATCTCCTCCGCGTCGTGCTCCACCCAGCCGGGCTTGGGGAAAAACTGGGTGAACTCCTTCTGGGCCACGCTGCACATCTCGCCCCGCTCATTGAACAGAATACAGCGGTTGCTGGTGGTGCCCGCGTCCAGCGCCATCACATACTTTGCCATAAGCATGTCCCTCCTTATGGGCTCCCGGCCGTGTGAAAACCGAAAAAGAAATAAGCGCACCCTGTAAAACAGCGGCTTCCCACTGTCTCAACGCTGCACGCTCCTCTCAAAGGTTCATGGTATTCAGTTTGTCCCGCCTTTGGCGGGCCATGGAAAGGCCGCCGGAACCCCTTTTTGTTGGTCTTAATTTACCACATTTCGGATAAGCAATCAATGTTTTTCCGCATTTCTCCGTAAAATTGGACGAAGCGCACAAAGTTTGCCCGGCCTTTTTTGGCAAGATTCACAAACCGTTTGGTGCACGGCCCCCTCCCCCGTCCACACGGGGGAGGGGGCATGCGTTTACTTCACCGCCATCACCAGCACCTGGCAGGGGTTCCACGCGTCCCACAGGGTGGGGAAGCACTCCAGCTCGGTAAAGCCCACCGCCCGGTAAAAGGCGTTGGTGCGGTCGTACTCGGGGTAGCGGCCCTCCTGGACGGTCTTGACCTGGAGAAAGGCGTACCCCCGCTCCTTAGCGCAGCGGTAAAGCGCCCCAAACAGCCGCCGGCCCACCCCAGCCCGGTGCAGCCCGGGCCGGACGCCCATGACGTATATCTCCCCCGCCTTGGGTGCGGTCTCTTTCAGCGCGGCAAAGCCCACGGCCTTTCCGTCCTCCACCGCCGCCCAGAAGGGCAGCCCCCGGCTGACCCGGACGTACTCCGCCGTGCTGTCCGGCAGGCCGAACCAATCGGGTAAGTCCGCCAGCACCGACGCGGCGGCGGCCTCCCTCTCCTCCGGGCCGTCCACCGGGCGGACGCACACCGCCGCCCCCGGCCGGGCGCAGTACTCCTCGAAGGCCGCCCGGTCCAGCCGGAAGGTGAGCCCGTCATAGGTCCCGCCCCGCACCTGCCGGATGCCCTCCTTGCGCCGGCACTCCCGGAAGCCCAGCTTTTCCGCCAGGGCAATCATCCGGGCGTTGCCCGACCAGGTCTGGGTGTACAGGTCGGTATACCCGCCCTCCAGGTGGTAGCGGATGAAAGCCGCCAGGGCCTGGGCCCCCCAGCCGCCGTTCCAATAGGCGGGGTCGTGGATGTCCAGCCCCACCGCCCAGCGGGCCTTTTGCCGCTCCTCCTCCGTCTCCGGGGCCTTCTCCAGCCAATTGCAGTCCCCGTCGATGCAGTAGCAGTTTACCGCGCCCAGATGGACGCCGTCCCAGGTGTCCAGCTCCAGGCAGCGGCGGTGGTCCGGCCTGGGCTTGGCCAGCCACTCCAGCTCCTTTTTGCGGTGGGCCTCCGGGTCGAAGGTCCTGAGCTCCTCCTCCGTCTCCCAGGGGGCGTCCCACAGAGCCCACTCGGTCTGGACGGTGTTCCAGCGGATCTCGTCGTCGATGTCGCTCTCCCGCATGTCCCGCAGGATGATGTTGTGGTACTTGAGTTCCATGCTTGAAAATTTCCTCCAAAATAAATTTGGAGGGCGGGTTTTATCTGACGCAGGCCCTCCAGCCGCGCGCGGTGTTCTTTTTCATAATGTGATACGCTCTCCTTTCTGTGTTGGGATAGAAGTATTCTACCATACCAGTGGTGGAAAGGCAAGAAAAAAGCCGCGCAGGTACCCCCGCGCGGCTCTTTTCTTGGGGCCTGTGTTCACAGCGCCTTCAGCCGGGCGATCTCCCGGCGCACCTTGTCAGCCGTCTCGCCGGTGCGGGTGTCCCACTGCTCCGCCAGCACGGCGATCTCCTCCTCCAGGGCGGCCACCGCCCCGGGGATATCCCCGTCCAGCTCGCACACCTGGGCGATGGACTCCAGGCTGTCCACATACTTGGGCGCGGGCTGGAGGTCGAAGGCCCGGCGGTAATTCTCCTTCGCCTCATCATACCGCCCGGCGCGGGCCATCACATCCCCCATGGACCACCAGACGCTCCACTCCGACCGCCAGTCCCGGCACATCTGCTCCCAGACGGCCATGGCCCCCTCCCGGTCCCCCGCGGCCTGGGCGATGAGGCCCCGGTACAGCGGCGTGCGGAAGGTGCCGTCCACCGGCTCCATCCGCCCAAGCCAGGCGCGGGCCTCGTCCAGCCGCCCGTCGTCGATGAGCTGGTCCAGCAGCCACATATAGCCGCTCCGGCAGTCCGGGTTTTTCTCCAAAAACGCCTCGTACCAGCGGATGAGCTCCCGGTGGTTGGTGTAGCACCAGTCGGCCAGCTTTCCCCCCATGGCGTGGACCAGCTCGTCGTGGGCGTCCTTGCACATGGGGTCCCGGGTCAGGGACTCCATGGCGTACTGCGCCGCCCGGGCCCGGTGCTCGTCCGCCAGGTGGTTTTCCATGTCGGCCAGCAGCTCGTGGGGGCGGCCGTTGTCCGGCTCCCTCCGGGCCTTTTCCAGCAGGAACGCCCGGTCCCCCTCCACCACGGCGGGGTCCAGCACCTGCTCGTCCCACAGCATGTTCTGGATGCGCTCCATCCGGGTGTCGTCGGACAGGGCGAACAGCGCGTCGATGGTGACGCCGAAATAGGCGGAGATGGCGGGCAGCAGCTGCACGTCGGGCAGCGCCGCCTCCCGCTCCCACTTGCTCACCGCCTGGGGGCTGACGTTCAGATGCTGGGCCAGCGCCTCCTGGGTGACCCCCCGCTGCACGCGCAGCGCTTTGATTTGATTTCCCAATTCCATATCATGTTCCTCCGGTCAGATCATTCACTCGAGCGTACCCTTATCATACCCGAATTGCCGCCGGGGCGCAATGATCCGGTTTTCCACTTGAATCAACCGCAGGTTGCGGATGGGAAGCGCGAGGATAGCCGCGCAGGGGGGCTTGGACTGAAGCGAAGGCAAAAGCCCAGCCGCAGCGAAGCGGCGGCTGGTTTTGCCCGAGTCGGAGGGGCGTTGTGTGCCGGTGGCACACGTCCAACGCCGACCGAGCCGAAGGCGAGACAGCGACCCGGCCGCGCGGCCAATCCGAGCGTGACAAGGAGACTAATCGCCCGCGCGTCGCGGAGGCTTCGCGGCACGACTACAGGTTGCGCCGGACGGCAGGCAAAAGCGCCGGGTTTCCCCGGCGCTTCCCCTGTTATCCCAGCGGCTTCCCCTCAGCGTCAAACAGGGGCAGCTTCTCCAGGAAGAGGATGTCCTCCCGGCCCGCGGCGTCCCCCTCGGCCAAAATGGCCATCCGGCCCGCCACGATGCCCCCCGCCTGGTCCACCAGGCTCTCCACCGCCGACAGCGACCCGCCGGTGGAAATCACGTCGTCCAGGATCAGGATGCGCCTGCCCCGCATTTTTTTCGCATCCGCCCCGTCCATGTACAGCTTCTGCTCCCCGGCGGTGGTGATGGAGCGGTCCACCGCCTCGAACACCCCGTCCATGTACAGCTTGGGGGACTTGCGCACCAGGAAGTACTCGTTGCGGCCGCTCTGCCGGGCCATCTCGTGGACCAGGGGGATGGCCTTGGCCTCCGGGGCCACCATGTAGTCGAACTCCGGGGCAATCTTCAAAAGCTCCCGGGCGCAGGCGCAGGTGAGTTCCACGTCGCCGAAGATCACGAAGGCCCCGATCATCAGCTTGTCGCTGATGGGGCACAGGGGGAGCCGGCGCGTGAGGCCCGCCACGTGCATTTCATAGGTCATAACCGCTCATCTCCAGTTGTAATTTATTACATCCCCATTATACTATCCCTGTCCTATCTTGTCAAAATGTAATGAAGTTTTGGCGAAAGGAAAAAAACTGTAGAATCTTGGCAGGAGATGTGATATGCTAATATTGTCAATTTCATATCCTTCGGTATAATCGGAACAGGATGGGTTCCGAGTCTCTACGGCCTGACCGATTCAGGCGGCTACCGATCAACAGAACAGGTCCGGAAGTTCAATCTGCTTTCCGGGCTGATTTTGTTTTCCCGCTCCGATGGTTCCGAAGGAAATTCTGGAGAGGGAGTTTTTTATGGAGAAAATCTTCAAACTCAAGGAAAACGGGACCACGGTGCGCACCGAGATCGTGGCCGGCCTGACCACGTTCATGACGATGGCCTACATCATCGCCCTGAACCCCAACCTGCTCACCGGCTTTGACGTGGGCTCCGCATTGTGGAACGGCGTGTTCCTGGCCACCTGCCTGGCCTCCGCCCTGGCCATGTTCGTCATGGCCTTCCTGGCCAACAAGCCCTTCTGCCTGGCCCCCGGCATGGGCCTGAACAGCTTCTTTGCCGTCGTGGTGGCCAACATCGCGGGCATCACCGGCATGAGCTACGTGGCCAGCTTCCAGGCGGCGCTGATTATCATCCTCATCGAGGGCATTGTGTTCCTGGTGCTGTCCGTGCTCAACGTCCGCGAGAAGATTGTGGAGGCCATCCCTCTGGGCGTGCGCCTGGGCATCGCCCCCGCCATCGGCCTGATGCTGATGAACATCGGCCTGGGCTCCAACGCGGGCGTGTACTCCGACAAGGGCGGCCCCTTCTTCGTCATGCGGGACTTCTTCGGCGCCCTCACCGCCACCGCCGCCCGGGACAGCATGGGCTCCGGCTACAGCCAGATGGTGCTCCAGGTGGTCACCATGTTCGTGGGGCTGTTCGTCATTGTGCTGCTGGCCAAGAACGGCGTGAAGGGCGCGGTGCTCATCGGCATGCTGGCCGCCTCCGTCATCTACTGGATCGGCTCCTTCGCCTTCCTGGGCGCCAACCCCTTCGCCTCCCTGGCCACCGCCTCCTTCCTGCCCCCCTTCGCCGACATGGCCGCCACCACCCTGTTTAAGTTCAACTTCCAGGGCTTTATGGACATCAGCTGGTTCACCATCGTCACCCTGGTCATCACCTTCTGCATGATCGACATGTTCGACACCATCGGCACCCTGGTGGGCACCGCCTCCCGGGCGGGCATGGTGGACAAGCAGGGCCGCATGCCCAACATGAAGGAGGCCCTGCTGGCCGACGCCGTCGGCACCGTGGCCGGCGCCTGCACCGGCACCTCCACCGTCACCACCTTCGTGGAGTCCGCCTCCGGCGTGGAGGCCGGCGGCCGCACCGGCCTGACCGCCCTGACCTGCGGCGTGCTGTTCCTGGCCTGCATCTTCATCGCCCCCATCGCGGCCATCATCCCCGCCGCCGCCACCTCCGCCGCCCTGATCTACGTGGGCGTGCTGATGCTCCAGGGCCTGAAGAACGTCAACTTCGACGATATGGACCAGATGGTGCCCGTGGCGCTGATGCTCATCGCCATGCCCATCTCCAGCTCCATCGGCCACGCCATCGGCATCGGCCTCATCTCCTACACCGTCATCAAGGTGTTCTCTGGCAAGGCCAAGGACGTGTCCGTCCTCACCTACGTGATTTCCGCGCTGTTCCTCGTCAAGTTCTTCCTGATTGTGTGACAAGACGCGCAAAAGCCCGGCCCCCGCGGGGGCCGGGCTTTTTTAATTCTCCTCCTGGTCCAGCTCCCGGCGGTAGCGGGCCATGGACTGGGCGAACAGCTCGCCGTTGGAGGGCGGCGTATATGTAATGGCGTTGGCCCCGGCGTGGATGGTCTCCAAAATGGTCTCGTCGGTGGGCCCGCCGGTGGCGATGATGGGCACGTCGGGGAACCGCTCCCGGATGGAGCGGACAATGGCCGGGGTCTTGCCCGCCCCGGACACGTTGAGGATATCCGCCCCGGCCGCAATCCGGGCGCGCACATCCGTCTTGTCCGACACTACGGTGACCACCACCGGGATGTCCAGCACGCGCTTGAGCGCGCGCACCACCCTGTTGTCGGTGGGGGCGTTGACCACCACGCCGAAGGCCCCCTCGTGCTCCGCGTCGTTGGCCAGGTTGATTACCCGCGCCCCCCGGGTGACCCCGCCCCCCACCCCGGTGAATACCGGCATGTCCGCCGCCTGCATCACCGCCCGGTGGATGGCGGGCTGGGGGGTGAAGGGGTAGACGGCGATGATGGCGTCGGCGTTGATGTTGCGGATGATGGCCACATCGGTGGTAAAGGCCAGCGATTTGATGCGCCGTCCGAACACCCGGATGCCCGAGCACTCGGAGATGCAGGTTGGGATCATAATCATGTGGCTTCGCAGCGTTCCCTCATAGGCGGGCACCGCCTTGCGCGGGCGCAGTTCCTGGGGCATGGGCACTCCTTTCTTCACTCCATCCATTGAATTTCCTACTTGTACCAGCTGCCGGATACGGCGTTCTTCACCACCACCCGGGCGGCGGTGTTGTCCAGCCCCGCGCCCTCCAGGATGGCGGCGTAGTCGCTCCCCTTCACCGGGGCGGGCAGCCACACCCGGGCGGCGTACTGAGCCAGGCTGGCGGTGGTGACCCCGCTGAAGGCGTTGTCCCCCCGCAGGGCGTCCTCCGTGGTCTGGACGGACAGGGCCGCGCCCTTCTCCTTCAGCTCCTCCGACAGCCGCGCCCAGAAGGCGGCCACGGGGACGGTGCGGTCCTCCGGGCGGTTGTCATTCACGGCCAGCACGTTTACCTCGCCGGAATCGGGGTAGCCCGCGCTGTCCAGCAGAATCTCGTCAAATCCCATCTCCGCCAGCTCCAGGCACAGCTGGGACAGGTAGTCCGCCGCCTCCCGGCTGGCGGGGCTGGACCAGCCAACCCCCTGCGCGTCGTGCCAGAGGTTTCCCCCCCGGGTCATGAGCGACCCCACCCAGCCGCTGGACATCAGCGGGTCCCGGAAGCACTGGACGCGGGCCACCAGATACAGATCCGTGTTTGCGGCCAGCTCGCGCACCGCCTGAGCGGTCAGGTCGTCGGCGGCGTTGGCCCACAGCGCGGCGGCCAGCTCCGCCTGGGACTGCCATGCCAGCCGCCCTTTTACTCCCTTCATCTCCACCACCAGGGCGTTCCCCCCGGCGGCGGCCACCGCCTGGGCGGCGGAGCCGTCCCGCAGCTGAGCCGTGGTCACCGTCACCGCGGCGATGGGCTCATAGACGGGCTCCGGGGTGGGCGTGGGGGTGGGCTCCGCCGACGGGCTGGGCTCCACCACCTCCACCGCCACGCTGGGCAGCTCAGGCGGCTGGGTGGGCGGGGGCGGAGGGGCCTCGCTCTCCTGCGCCCAGGGCCAGTGGATCACCATGCCGTTGGGGGTGTACTCAATATCCACCAGCAGATAGAACGCCGTCCCCGCCGCCAGCAGCACCGCCAGCAGCGCAATGATGAACAGCAGTACCGCCCGGCCCCGGCCTCCGCCCCGGCCTCGGTATTCCTGATATCCGTACTGGTTTTTCCGTCCCATATCAAGGTTCCCTCCTGGCCGCGGCCCGGGCCGCGCTGGTTTTTCCCGTTGGCCTGCCTCCATCCCGCCGCCCGGCGGGGACAAGATGGGGCTTGATAAAAAAATGACATAACTGTGATGGTATTATAACACAAAGCCCCTGGGAAATCCAACAGCAAAATGCTGGTTTTTGTAAAATAGCCGGGAAAAAATCGGGCAAAAAGAGACCGTCCGGCCACGCCGGACGGTCCTCATCTCCCAACCCACTGGGCCATGAGCAGCAAAGCGAAGCCTGGCAGCCCCAGGGCGCCCAGCACCAGGCCGTTGAGCAGGTTCACCCCCAGCTCCACCCCCAGCAGCGTCCCTATGCCCCGGAAGAGCCAGAGGAACACCAGCCCCAGCCCTGACCGGACTCCGAAGCGGCCCAGGGCGGCCAGAGGGCGGCGGCACAGCGCCAGCGCCAGCACCGCCGCCACCGCCGCCGCCCACCAGCCCCAGCCGCTCAAGCCGTCCCCTCCCGGGCGGCCTCCAGCGCCTTCACCTGGCGCACGTAGTAGGAATAGCGGCTTTGCAGGGCGTTGATCTCGTAGACGCAGGCGTCCACCAGGTCGGGGTCGCTGTAGATGTTGAACTGGGCGTAGGCGTAGTTGAGCTGGTCCCGGGTCTGCTTCATGCCCTCCATGAGCTGACGGCGCTCCTCCTCCCGCTCCGCCGCCCGCTTGCGGCTGGACCGAACCGCTTCTGCCATAGGGTTCACCTTCCCTTCGCATTGATGTGTCGTGATCTTCCTCACGAAACTCTATGCCAAGTTTGGGCAAATATTCCAGGTTTTATACCTGCCTCCGGCGGCTTCACCGCGCCCGCGCAAGCGTCAGGCCCACCACGGATTCCGCGCCCGCCCGGCGCAGCACGGCGGCGCACTCCGCCAGGGTGGCGCCGCTGGTGGCCACGTCGTCAATGAGCACCACCCGTTTCCCCGTCAGCTCCAGCCCCGGCGCGGCGCCGTAGGCCCCCCGGACGTTGGCCCTTCTGACCCCGTCCTCCCCCGCCTGGGACTGGACGGCGGTGACGCGGACTTTTTCCAGGGTGTCCTCCACCGGCAAGCCCGTCAGCTCCCCCACCCGGCGGGCCAGCAGCTCCGCCTGGTCGTACCCCCGCTTCTTCTTCCGCTTTGGGTGGAGGGGCGCCCAGGTGATCAAGTCCAGCCGCCCCGTCCAGCGGTCTTGCAGGCACTGGGCCATGAGTTCGCCTAAGAGCCGGGCGTGGCTCCGTCCGCCGCCGAATTTGTAGCGGTGCACCCCGTCCCGCACGCCGTCCCGGTACCACAGGGGCGACAGGCAGGCGTCGCACTCCTCCACGGCTTTGCCCTCCCCCGGCTCGGTCCAGGGCAGGTCCTCCTGACAGGAGGCGCACCAGCCCTCCTCGCCCCGCTCCAAAACCCGACCGCAGAAGGGGCATTTGGGCGGATAAAGAAGGTTCAGAAAAAAGAGCAGCGGCCTCATTGCTCTTGCTCCAGCAAGTCAATGGGGCCGTGCTCCTTTTCAAACTGCCTGACGTATTGGTTGACCAGGTATAAAATCTGTCCGCTCATAGAGCGGCCTTCATAGGCTGCCGCAGACTGGAATTTGTCATGAAGCTGCTTGTTCATCCGAATGCTGAGATACGCTTTGTCCTTCATCGGTCTACCCCTCCTCTGTGGTAGACCTACCATACCCTATCCAAGTAATTTTTAGTCAATATCTAGTTAAATTTATGTCACAAAATTTTTGACTATTCGTCGTGTTCTTCAATCGTGTCAATACGTCCGTGCTCTTTCTCAAACCTGCGTACGCAGTCCTGCATGAGGTGAACCATCTGCCAGGTCAGGGAACGGCCCTCGTACTCGGCGATGTAGCTCATTTTTTGTTTGAGCTCGTTGTCGATGCGGAAACCGATATGCTTTTCCCGTCTCATTCCTGTCATGTCCTTTCCCGCAGATGCTTTGATTCTATGATAACGGATAAAACTGATTATCAGTTTGGTTTGAACTTGCCATAAGTTCATATTTTCCGTTCCCGCGGTCTGGCGCTCCCCGGTCCTTTTTTCGTTTCGTCAAAAAAAGCTGTACTTTTTCATCCGTGTGTGGTATACTCCTTCAAACAGGTTCCGCTCCCCCGGGGGCGTCGAGCCTCTTTCATATGGCGTAAAGCGCCTGACGGGGCGCTTTTTGATAGGCAGGACACAGGACGGCATCGGCTGGGGGACAGCCCCGCCCCACCGGCGAGACAGGGCCGGGCGGACGGACGGCTGGTCCGCGCAGCGTGCGCGGGGGAAGGACGCCGCGTATTTTGTCGTGTCCGGCGTTCTCTGCCGTCTACATAGGAACAGCAGGCAGGGCCGTCCAGGGTCCGGCCCGGTTTCTTTGCGCATTCAATTATTTCAACAGAAAAAAGGAGTTATTATGGCAGAAAAACTGAAAATCATTTCCCTTGGCGGTCTCAACGAGATCGGCAAGAACCTCACTGTCTATGAGTATGGAAACGACATCATCCTGGTGGACGTGGGCATGGGCTTCCCGGACAACGACATGTACGGCATCGACGTGGTCATCCCGGATTTCACCTACCTGATCCAGAACCGGGACCGCATCCGGGCCATCTTCATCACCCACGGCCATGAGGACCACATCGGGGCCATCCCCTACCTCATGCGGGACGTGAACGCCCCCATCTACGCCACCAGGATGTCGGCGGGCCTCATTAAGCTGAAGCTGGACGAGCACCGCCTGTCCGACAAGGTGAAGCTCATCACCTGCGAGGCGGGGGAGACCGTCAAGGCGGGCAAATTCAGCGTGGAGTTTATCCACATCAACCACTCCATCGCCGACGCGGTGGCCTTCGCCATCCGCACCCCCATCGGGGTGTGCCTCCACACCGGCGACTTCAAGATCGACCCCACCCCCATCCAGGGAGGCATGGCCGACCTGACGCGGCTGGGCGAGCTGGGCAACGAGGGGGTGCTGGCGCTGCTGTGCGACTCCACCAACGTGGAGCGCCCCGGCTTCAGCAAGAGTGAGCGCAGCGTGGGGGCGTCCTTCGACGCGCTGTTCCGCGGCTGTGAGCAGCGCATCATCGTCACCACCTTCGCCTCCAACATCGACCGCATCCAGCAGATCATCAACGTGGCGGCCAAGTATGGGCGCAAGGTGGCGGTCACCGGCCGGAGCATGGAAAACGCCATGCGGGTGTCCACCGAGCTGGGCTATATGCACATACCCGCCGGCACGGTGGTGGATGTGGCCCACATCAAAACCCTCCCCCCCTCCAAGGTGTGCATTATCACCACCGGCAGCCAGGGAGAGACCATGTCCGCCCTCACCCGGATGGCCTTCAACACCCACCGGCAGGTGGACATTCAGCCGGGGGACCGGGTCATCATCTCCGCCTCCGCCATCCCCGGAAATGAGGATTCCATCGGCAACGTCATCAACGAGCTCTACCGCCGGGAGGCCGAGGTGGTCAATGAGCGGGAGCTGCCCCTCCACGTGTCCGGCCACGCCTGCCAGGAGGAGCTGAAAATCATGCATGCCCTGGTGCGGCCCAAGTTTTTCATCCCCCTCCACGGGGAGCAGCGCCATCTCAAGACCCATGCCCGCCTGGCCCGGGAGATGGGCATGGACCCCAGAGATATCGTCATCAGCGACGTGGGGCGGGTGATCGAGCTCACCCCGGGCAGCATTAAGCTCAACGGCACGGTGCCGGCGGGCAAGGTGTTTGTGGACGGCTACGGCGTGGGCGACGTGGGGGCGGTGGTCCTCCGGGACCGCCAGCACCTGGCCCAGGACGGCATGGTGGTCGTGGTGGTGTCCATGTCCGGGGAGGACGGCACGGTGATCTCCGGGCCGGACATCATCACCCGGGGCTTCGTGTACGTCAAGGAGTCGGAGGAGCTGATGGATGAGCTGCGCCAGGTGGCGGTGGACGCGCTGGACGCCTGTGAGCAGCGCCGGGTGCGGGATTGGTCGTCCATCAAGTCGGAGATGAAGGGCGCGCTGTCCGGATATCTATACAAAAAGACGAAACGGAATCCGATGATACTCCCTGTTATCATGGAAGTATAAGAATGGGAAGTTCCCCGGCTTGCGCCGGGGAACTTCCCGTTTCCACGGATGCCGCCTTTTATGATGGAAGCGTAAAAATTTCCCGCCCGGATGGGCGGGAAATTTTTTGTGCTGCGGTTGGAATCACACCTGCTGTCCCGCGTTCCCACCAAATGCCTGGATGGCTTTGGCGTCCGCCGCCCGGCGCTGTTCCAGCGCCTGCTCCAGCAGCATGTCCTTCACCTTTATGGGGTCACACTATTAGATAGTGCTAACATACCACATTTAGTCCCATCTGTCAACGTTTTCCGGCCCTCGTTTTCCCAAGCAGTCCCAGCATTTCACACCTAATCCCAGCCTGGAAGCGGTAAAGATACGGTAGCCTAAAACAGGCCCTTTCCCCCTCGGCCCATAAGTTTTCCCTACATTCAAAGCCCCTCTATTTCCACTCCAGAAGCGGCAAAAACCCGGTAAACTCCTGTCGAATCCAAGGCTTTACAATCCCCCCGATGTATGGTATCCTAAGGTCGGGCGCTGTTGTATATGGCGGTCGGCCACTCCCTTGATGAAAGGGGGTGAAGCGATGGGAGACGGACGTTGGACGAAAGTCCTGCGTTTCTTGGTATGTTTTATCATCACGCTTTTGCTGATGATCTACATATCCCCAAAAGCACGTTGACCGCCCGGCCACTACCCGGACGGTCAACATAAGTTGACTAACCCCGAGGGCTGACCGTCAAATCAACAGCGCCCCTTGTATTTTCATTATAGCCAATTTCTCTCGTGCTGTCAACTATCGTTTCATAAAGAACCCTGGTAAGCACGTCCCATATATAAGTTGAAACGTTTATAAAAAATGCAGAAAAAGATGGTACTGCCCGGGACTTATCCCAGGCAGTACCATTTTTTGATAGGCACCCATACATTATTTTTCCCAGTCGATTTTTTCTTTGATACAATAGCATTGAATAATCTATACTTGTTTTCTTTTAACAACTATGATACAATAACTTAAATATAGTAGCAGGAGGGTAGACATGAAAATTGTATCTGTTATCAATTATAAGGGTGGAGTTGGAAAAACAACTATTACTGCAAATTTAGCGGCAGAAATGGCCTACAGAGGAAAGAAAGTATTAGTTATTGATTTGGATCCTCAAACAAACTTAACTTTTTCCTTTTTTAAAGTTGATGAATGGTCAAAAAAATATGAAAAAGACAAAACTATAAAGTTTTGGTTTGATTCTATAATTGACGGAAGTAACATTCCATCTTTTAACAACCTTATAGTGTCTAAAGATAAAATTGATATTATTTGCTCACATCTAGGGCTTATTGATGTAGATATTGAACTCGCGGCGGGCCTTTCATCTGGTACTGAACGTCAACACCGCATAAACTATATACGTACATATTCATATATTAAAAACGAACTTCAAAAACTTAGCAAGGCATATGATATAGTTCTTTTTGATTGTCCCCCTAACTTTGGTATTGTTACTAAAAACGCGTTAATATCAAGTGATTACTATATTGTACCTGCAAAAATGGACTATTTATCAACCCTTGGAATCAATTATTTGAGGAACCATGTTAATCGGTTAGTAAAAGACTACAATACATATGTAGAAAAAGATGAAGATAAAGTCAATCCACAATTCTTAGGGGTCATCGCAACAATGATTACTGTTAGAAATGGTGAGCCTATAGCTGCTCAAAAAGTTTATGTTGAAGAATTATCACGTAGTCAAATTCCTGTATTTGAAAGTATGATAAGAGTAAATAATACTGTATATGCTTCTGCGCCACAATATGGTATACCGGTTGTCATGCACAGCTTTTCTTCGGGGACAACTTATGACAATATAGTCGATGAACTTGAGCGTTTAACTACGGAGTTTATAGCAAAGGCTGGAATATGATGAAAAATGAAATTAAATTAATAAAAATTGTTGTTGATATGCTGGATGACCTTACGGAGGAACAGTTATCCGCAATTTTAGAAAAAAGGGCCCATTTAAGGCTTGAGTTTTCTACTGTTAAAAAAGAATTTAATATATCTCCTGAATTTTCAGATAAGTTTTATGTCCAACTAGAGAATTGCCCTTCCAGAGAAATTGCACAAGAATTATTCGAAAAAAATAGTTTTAAAAAACCTATTTTAAAAACAATTGCTAGATATTATAGTATCCCTATCGGAAGCAAAGAGAGCAACTCTCAAATAATTGATAAAATTATTGAAACGGTTGTTGGTTCGAAGCTCAAATATGATACTCTTTTAAACACTAACTTAAACGGACAAAATCAATAGAAGAATATGACATGACAAAAGATGGTACTGCCCGGGATTTCTCCCAGGCAGTACCATCTTTTCCTTTTTAGTCCCATCGTAGAAGCGGTAAATCGGCGGTACGGCTACCTCTAAACCTCCGCCGCTCCCTCGTCCGATTTTCCGAAAGTCCTTACGGCTCTTTCGGTTTCGGCCCTCCGCTCCTCCAGCGCTTCGGCCAGAAGCATGTCCTTCACCTTCATCAGCCGGGTGGTGGTGGACCGGTCGTTCTCGTCCAGCTTCATGGTGATATAGCGGATATTCTCCTGAGTCTCGGGGATGACCACGTACTCCAGGGCGTTGACGCGCCGGCGGGTCTTTTCGATCTCCTCCGCCATCAGCTGGGCGGCCTTCTCGGTCTGGGCCAGCTTCAGCATGTTCTGGAACACCTCGCCCAGAGCGGCCACCGCTCCGTCCAGCTCGCCGCTGGTGGCGGCAAAGCCATAGGGGAAGATGTCCCCGGTGTCCTCGGTGCGGGTCTGATAGTGGTACTCCGGCACGTTCACCGACATGACGTTTTTGAAGGTCATGGTCAGCTCGACCGACTGCTTGGGATACATCAGCGCCTGCTCCATGGCCTGGGCGCTCATCAGCGCAGAGGCCACGGTGAAGGAGCCGTGCACCCGCATCAGGTCCCGCTCCACCTGGGAGCGCAGGGCGCGAAGCTCCCGCACGGTGTCCAGGAACTGCTTCATCAGCTCGTCCCGCTTGTCCTTGAGCAGCTTGTGGCCCCGCTGGGCGGTCTTCAGCTTGCCCTTGAGGCGGGTGAGCTCCATTCGGGTGGGGTTTACCACGGTGTTTGCCATAGGGAATCACCTACTTTCGTTTGCGGCATAATAGGGACCCGCGACAGCGGGACGGCGCAAGTGCGCCGTTCAAGCGTTTTTGCCAAAGGCAAAAACCTTGCCGCAGGGCGAATTCACTTCGCCCGAGGATTCAAATGGCCCCATGGGCCCCCAAGAAAGAGCCGCTTACTGCTCTTTCTTGGGCAGGTATTTGTCAATATACTCCTGCTTGATGCGCTTGAGCTCCGCGGTGGGCAGAATGGACAGCAGCTCCCAGCCCAGCGCCAGCGTCTCCTCGATGGAGCGGTTCTCCTCATAGCCCTGGTTGACGTAGCGCCGCTCGAACTCGTCGGCGAACTTGGCGTACAGCAGGTCGGTGGGGGTCAGGGCCGCCTCGCCCAGGATGGACATCAGCTCCTTGTTGTCCTTGCCGGTGGAGTAGGCCGCGAACAGCTGGTTCATGGTGTTGGCGTGATCCTCCCGGGTCTTGCCCACGCCGATGCCCTTGTCCTTCAGACGGGACAGGGAGGGCAGCACGTCCACCGGGGGATTGATGCCCTGGCGGTACAGGGACCGGGACAGGATGATCTGGCCCTCGGTGATATAGCCGGTCAGGTCGGGGATGGGGTGGGTCTTGTCGTCCTCGGGCATGGTGAGGATGGGGATCATGGTGATGGACCCCGCCTTGCCCAGCTGGCGACCGGCGCGCTCGTAGATGGTGGCCAGGTTGGTGTACAGGTAGCCGGGGAAGCCGCGGCGACCCGGGACCTCCTTCTTGGCGGCGGACACCTCACGCAGGGCCTCGGCGTAGTTGGTGATGTCGGTGAGGATGACCAGCACGTGCATGTCCTTCTCAAAGGCCAGGTACTCGGCGGCGGTGAGGGCCATGCGCGGGGTGGCGATACGCTCCACGGCGGGGTCGTCGGCCAGGTTGGTGAACAGCACCGTGCGGTCGATGGCGCCGGTGCGCTTGAACTCCTGGACGAAGAACTCGGACTCCTCGAAGGTGATGCCGATGGCGGCAAACACCACGGCGAAATTGGCGCTCTCATCCCCCAGCACCTTGGCCTGGCGGGCGATCTGGGCCGCCAGGTTGGCGTGGGGCAGGCCGGAGCCGGAGAAAATGGGCAGCTTCTGGCCGCGCACCAGGGTGTTCAGGCCGTCGATGGTGGAGATGCCCGTCTGGATGAACTCGTTGGGGTAGTCCCGGGCGGCGGGGTTCATGGGCAGGCCGTTGATGTCCCGGTACTCCTCGGCCAGGATGGCGGGGCCGCCGTCGATGGGCACGCCCATGCCGTTGAACACCCGGCCCAGCATGTCGCCGGACACCCCCAGCTGGAGGGGATGGCCCAGGAAGCGCACCTTGGACTGGGCCAGGTTGATGCCGGCGGCGGACTCAAAGAGCTGGACCACGGCGGTGTCGCCGTTGACCTCCAGCACCTGGCCCCGGCGGATGGAGCCGTCGGGCAGCTCCACCTCGGCCAGCTCGTCGTAGGTGACGTTTTCCACCATTTTGACCATCATCAGCGGGGACGCGATCTCCTGGATGGTTTTATACTCTCGGATCACAGCTCCTCACCTGCCTTTCTGACGACCTCGTCGATCTCCTTCTCCATGGAGGAGGAGATGTCGGCGTACACCTGGGCGTACTCGTCGGCGGGCACGCTCTTGGCGCGGCCGATGCGCTCACGGGCGGGAATCTCAAACAGCTTGGCCGTGGGGGCGCCCTTGGTGATGGCGGTGCGGCACAGCTTGTCGTAGTCCAGGATCATGGCCAGCAGCTTCTCCTGCCGGTCGTAGGTGGAGAAGGAGTCGATGTCCACGAAGGAGTTTTGCTGGAGGAAGTCCTCGCGGATCATACGGGCGGTCTCCAGGGTGAGCTGGTCGGCGGGGGACAGGGAGTCCTTGCCCACCAGCTGGACGATCTCGTTCAGGCTGGACTCCTGCTGGAGGACGCCCATGGCCTGCTCCCGGTTCTGGAGGAACTCCTTGCCCAGGTTCTCGTCAAACCAGGGCTTCAGGGAGTCCAGGTACAGGGAGTGGGAGGTGAGCCAGTTAATGGCGGGGAAGTGGCGCTTGTAGGCGAGAGACGCGTCCAGGGCCCAGAACACCTTGACGATACGCATGGTGCCCTGGCTGACGGGCTCGGCCAAATCGCCGCCCGGGGGGGACACGGCGCCCACGGCGGTGAGGCTGCCCCGGCGGTCCTCCTCGGACCCCAGGCAGGACACGGAGCCCGCCCGCTCGTAGAACTGGGCCAGACGGGAGGCCAGGTAGGCGGGGTAGCCCTCCTCGCCGGGCATCTCCTCCAGACGGCCGGACATCTCGCGCAGGGCCTCGGCCCAGCGGGAGGTGGAGTCGGCGATGACGGCCACGTCGTAGCCCATGTCCCGGAAGTACTCGGCGATGGTGATGCCGGTGTAGATGGACGCCTCACGGGCGGCCACCGGCATGTCGGAGGTGTTCGCAATCAGGACGGTACGCTTCATCAGCGTCTCGCCGGTACGGGGGTCCACCAGCTCGGGGAACTCCCGCAGCACGTCGGTCATCTCGTTGCCGCGCTCGCCGCAGCCGATGTAGACCACGATGTCCACGTCGGACCACTTGGCCAGGGCGTGCTGCATGACGGTCTTGCCGGAGCCGAAGGGGCCGGGGATGGCCGCGGTGCCGCCCTTGGCCACGGGGAAGAAGGTGTCCACAATCCGCTGCCCGGAGGACAGGGGCTTGATGGGGGGGTACTTGTGCTTGTAGGGGCGGCCCACACGGACGGGCCAGCGCTGGCTCATGGACAGCTCCACGTCGGTGCCGTCCTCCTTCGTCAGGACCGCCACCGTCTGGTGGACGTTATACCCCCCGGCGGGAACCACGCTCTTCAGCGTGCCCTTCAGGTTGGGGGGGACCATGATCTTGTGGAGCACCACCGGCGTCTCGGGGACGGTGCCGATGATGTCGCCGCCCACCACCTTATCGCCCACTTTCGCGACAGGGGTGAAGTCCCACAGCTTTTCGGGGTCGATGGGGGGCACCTCCACGCCGCGGGGCAGGTTGTTGCCGTGGACCTTCTCCATGATCTTCTCCAGCGGGCGCTGGATGCCGTCATAGATGTTCTCAATCATGCCAGGGCCAAGCTCCACGCTCATGGGGGAGCCGGTGGTCACCACCTCGGTGCCCGGGCCCAGGCCGGAGGTCTCCTCGTAGACCTGGATGGAGGCGGAGTCGCCGTTCATGGTGAGGATCTCACCGATGAGGCGCTCGGGGCCCACGCGGACCACGTCGGACATGTTGGCGTCCGCCATGCCGGTGGCCACCACCAGGGGGCCGGAGACCTTAACTACTTTTCCCATAGGCTTTCAAAACCTTCTTTCTGGGTTGATTTCATTGTTTTACCGCGTTTACGAAATGAATGGGACGATCACGCTGCACAGACCGGCCAGCGTACACATCACGCCGCCAAACCGCGTGGAGAACAGAAACAGATTGGACGGCTCAGTTCCGCCGTCGTGCTTCCAGCTCTCCGTCAGCTCAAAAACCAAACGCGGTTTTATCAGCATCGCGATACCCGCGGCAATCAGTGCCAGTCCGGCAATGAGATACAGCATGACGCCCTCCTTACAGGATATCCGCGCCCACAGCCCGCTCCACCGACTTCTTGATGTTGGCCATGCCCAGGCCCAGGCTGCCCTCCTTGCCGGGGATGAGGATGACGGCGGGGGTCAGCTCGTCCTTGTACCGGGCGATGTCAGCCTCCATCTGGGCGGCGAACTGCTCGGTGAGGTAGACCACCGCGTAGTCCTCCCGGGCCAGCCGGTGGAGGGTGTGGCGGGCCTGCTCCACGTCGTCCACGGGGAAGACCGTCAGCCCCAGGGCCTTGAAGCCCATGACGCTGTCCTTGTCGCCCAGCACGGCGATCTGATAGCTGTTTGCCATAAGTCTCCCCCTTCCTTAACAGTAGGCCCGGCGCAGGCGCTGCCGGATGGTGACGCCGTCGATGCCCGCCATGCGCCCGGTGAGGATGATGCGGATGGCGGTGGCCTCCGCCTCCCGGGCGTAGAGGTACGCGACGACGGGCTGCTCCCCGAAGGGGATCATCCGCGCCTTTGCCAGGTAGGCCATCACCGCGTCGTCGCACATGCGCTCAAACTCGGTGAGTGGCCCGCCGTTGGGGACGGCCACAGCGGCCCCCGCCTCGGCGGCGGCGGCAAACCCGGTGTTCTTGAACACCTTGGCCAGCTCCGGGCCCTTCACCGCCGCGATGGCCCCCGTGGCGACAACTCCCCCCGGCGCCAGCACGGCCCGGAGGAACTCCCCCGCCTTGTCCAGGCGGGCGGCCCGGACGGCGGCGCGCAGGTTGGCCCCGTCGATGAGGGTTGCCACATAGCCCTCCAGGAACTTGCTCCCGGACTGGCGGGCCAGGGCGGACAGCTCCTCAAAATAGGCCCGGTCCAGGATGAAATCCGCCTGCTGGGGATCGCCGGAGGATCCCAGCACCTCCCGGGCTTGGCCCACGGCCTCCCGGAAGGTCTCGGTGCACGCCCCCAGGTCCTCCCGGCGGTAGTCCTCGGCCAGGACGGCGGGATCGTACCGCCCGCCGCTCAGCAGCAGCCGGTCCTGGTTCAGCTTCAGCGCCTCCGCCTTCACCAGGGTCTTGGCGTTGTGGTAGTCGTACTTCACCCGGAACACGTCCATCAGCGCCTCGTTGCCCACCGCCTTGCCCATGTCGGCGAACAGGGCCGCCTGGGCCTGGGCCAGCATGGCGTCCAGCGCGGTATTGGTCACCTCGTTCAGCTCGGGGTAGCCGCACTCCACCAGCACCTTGGCCGCGTCGTTCACGTCCTTGGCGTCGATCATCCGCTCCATCCGCTCGGCGGTGAGCAGGCGTGTCTCCAGCACCCGGATGCGGGCGGAGATGGACAGAAAGTCGTTTTCCTTCAGCTTTTTTACCTTTTTTGACAAGTTTTCTCCCCCTTTCACATGCAATTGAAAGGGTTCCATCAGTCAAACAGCACTTTGGCCACCTCGCCGGCCAGCGCGCCGCGCTGGAGCCGGATCAGGGTGTCAAAGGTGCAGTTGACCTCCACCGCGCCGTCGGAGAGGATGAAGCCGCCGTCCATGGGCCGGGTCTCCTCGGCCAGGGTGAGCATGGCGGCGCCGCTCAGGATGGCGGACGCGCCGGTCACCACCTTGTCCAGGATGGCCCCGGCCTTGGACCCGGCGACCTCCTCGGGCAGCTTGGGCGCCGCGGCCCTGGCAAGCTGCTCGTTGGCCGCCGCCACCACGGCCTTGCCCACCTCGATGTGGTCCTTGGCGGAGAAGATGAGCTTCTCCCGCCCGGTGGCCGACGCCTGCACGGCCAGCTTGGCCAGCAGGGCCACATACTGCTCCCGGGGCAGGTCCAGCAGCTGCTTGTGGGCCGCCTGGAAGGCCTCCTCGATCACGTCCTGCTTGGCGGTGAGCACCGCCTTGCGGCACTCCATCTGGGTCATGGAGTCCAGGTGGCGAGCCCGCTCCTCCGCCGCGCG
The DNA here is from genome assembly GCA_910584835.1 of uncultured Oscillospiraceae bacterium. Lineage (GTDB taxonomy): Bacteria > Bacillota > Clostridia > Oscillospirales > Oscillospiraceae > Enterenecus. The sequence continues at coordinate 60,609 of CAJUEG010000002.1, forward strand.
GCGGCCCTGGGCCAGGATCTCCTCCGCCGCGGCCTTGGCCTCGGCCTGGTACCTGGCGGCGATGTCCGCCGCCTCGGCCCGGGCCTGGCCCAGCAGGGCCTCGTTTTCCGCCTTGCCGTCCTCCTCGATGCGCGCGGTAATCTTTTCAATTCCGTTCATTTATTTGGCTTACCGCCTTTCTGAAAATCAATGGTCCGCTTACAGCGCGTACATCAGCATCAGGATGGTGCCCACCAGGGACAGGATGGCGTAGAACTCCACGATACCGCACATAATGACGCCCTTCATGTAATCGTCCGGCTTCTTGGCCACGATGGCGCTGACGGAGGCGGCGGCCACACGGCCCTGGGCGATGGCGGAGAGCAGGCCGCCCAGCATGATGGGCACGCAGGCAAACAGGATGGCCATACCGTCGCCCACGCTCAGCTGGGCGGGATTGCCGGAGAAGAAGCCCAGGGTGAACAGGCCGAAGAAGCCGGCGGCCAGGCCGTACAGGCCCTGGGTGCCGGGGAGGGCCTGGAGGATCATGCACTTGGTGAAGTGCTCGGGGGTCTCGGACAGGACGCCGGTGGCGGCCTCGCCCACCATGCCGGTGCCCTTGGCGGAGCCGATGCAGCACAGGCCAACTGCCAGGGCGAAGCCGATGAAGGCCAGAGCCTGACCGCCTACCATTTCAAAAAAAGCAACCATTTTAAATTTCCTCCTTAATATCTACATATTTGGTTTCCACTGCCAGGGGACGGAAGGCCTTGCCGCCGTCCTGATAAAAGCGCCCGAAGAACTCCAGGCACTGCAAACGCATGGTGTGGACATAGCAGCCCAGCAGGTTGAGCACTAGGTTCAGGGTGTTGCCGATGATGGCCACGATGATGAAGGGGACCAGCCCAAACACCGAGCCCAGGGTGTTGAACACCGAGGCGATGATGGAGCCGGCCATCATCAGGGCCATGAGGCGCAGGTAGGACAGGATGTCGCTGAAGTAGCCGGAGATGCCCTGGTAGGCGTCCCAGATCCAGGTGACGGCGCCCAGGGGGCTCTTGGAGCGGATGACGCTGCCCGTTGGCAGCAGCACCACGCCCAGCACCAGCACCACGAGCCCCACGGTGCCCAGCACGGCGGGTGCGCCCGGGATCATGGGACCGCCGATGGCCAGGGCCGCGCCGATGAGGATGCAGTACCATGCGATCTCCTGGGTGACGGCGTCCAGCGGGCTGCCGTGGCGGAACTTCTCCTCCACGCTGACGGCCATGCCCACGAACACCTGGATGACGCCCAGGATCATGGAGCCGATCATGACGGTGATGGTGTCGTTGATGGGGGTGAACAGGGGCTTCCAGAACCAGATGAAGGACCCGGCGGCGTCATGGTAGCCCGGCACACCGGCGGCGGCCCCCGTCAGGTCAAAGAGCTTGGACAGGAAGTCGCCGAAAAAGCTGCCGGTGAGGCAGCCCCAGAAGATGGAGCTGATGCCGCACATGAAGAACATAGACATCATGTTTTTCATGCCGCCCCTGGGCTTGGCCTTGGCCAGGAAAAAGGCGGTGCCCAGCGCCATGAGCACACCGTAGCCGATGTCGTTCATCATGAAGCCGAAGAACAGAATGAAGAACGGGGCCATCAGCGGGTTGGGGTCCACCGTGTCGTAGGCCGGCATGGCGTACATCTCGGTGATGGCGGTAAAGGGCGCGGTGACGGGATTGTTTTTCAGCTTGATGGGCACCTGGGGGTACTCCTCCGGCGCGGGGTCGGCCATCTCCCAGGCGCAGGAAAAGCCGCCCAGCAGCTTTTCCACATCTCCCACGTTCTCAGCCGGAAGCCAGCCGTCCATCACAAAGGCCGCGTCGGTGTCGATGAGCCGGGCACGGTTCTCTCCCCGGCTGATCTCCTGGGCCGCCCGGTCCGCGCAGCGGCGCAGCACGTCCCGCTTCTCTCCCAGGGCGGCCAGGGCGGCCTTGCACTCGGCCTCCTCCCGCTCCAGGGCGGCGATGCGGTTGTCCAGCAGGGCAATGTTTTCCGCCGCCGTCCCCGTCCAGCCCCGCAGGGTGACCCGTGAGGCGCCGAAGGGCCGCATGGCCTCATAGCACGCGCTGAGGGCGGAGTGGTGGCAGATGAGCAGGAAGTACTGCAGCTCCCGGTCGCAGCCCGCCCGGACCAGCTGGGCCAGCCCGGCCTCCCCGTCCACCGCCGCCTCCAGGGCGGCGAAGTCGGTCTTGACGGGCACCGAGCAGAAGTGGACGGGCACCGTGGCCGTCCCCTCCTCGTCCAGCGCCGCGTCCAGGCAGGACCAGGGCTCCAGCGAGGCCTTCTGGGTCTGGAGCTTGGCGCGCTCCGCCCCCTTGGCGGCCAGATTCTGCTCCTTTTCCATCACCTGGCGGGCGGCGTCCAGCCCCTGGGCGTAGACCGCCTCATCGAACAGCTCCCCCTCGGTGACCTCGGGCCGCCGGGCGAACAGGCCGTCCTTGGCCGGGGCGTACCGGCGAAGGGTGTCCAGCGCGCCGCTCAGCAGCAGGCTCTGCTCCCGGGCCGTCTCCAGGGCGGACAGGTCCGGCTTGCCCAGGCCCGCCCACTCCGGCTCGCTCAGGTCGATGTCCGGCTCGCGGATCTCCACGCACCCCAGGCTCTGGAGCCGTCGCAGCAGCTCCTCCCGGTCGGGGCGCAGGGCCAGCAGCCGCAGCCGTTTCATTTTGACAATGGCCATCAGCTGTTCCCTACCCTTCCGACGATGAGAGCCGCTGCCTTGTCCAGACGCTTGCGGGCGTCCTGCTTCAGCGCCTCGCACCGGGCGGCGTGGTCCGCCAGCGTCTGCTCCGCTTTCTTTTCCGCCTGGGCCTCGGCGTCGGCCAGCATGGCCCTCGCCTCCTGTTCCGCGCGGGCGCGCTGATCCTGCACAAGCTGCCTGCCCGCCCTCTCCGCGTCGGCTACGATGCGCTTGGCCTCCTCCGCCGCCTCGGCCCGCCGCTCTCTCGCGGCCTGTTCCGCCTCGGTGACCTTTTGGATGGCCTCTAAAGACATAGTTCTTCACCTCTCTTACATATCGGGAGGAGCCGTCAGGCAAACCCCTCCCATTTTCAGAATTGATTTTACCATTCCTTCCCCAACTTATCAACCCTTGTTTTGAAATAAAATATCAGCCGGCCCGGCTGTCATGCCGCGTCCGGGCCCGCCTCCGCCCCGCTCTCCGCCCACATCCGGGCGGGCCGCAGGGCGGGCCAAATCCCGGTTGACTTTTCACCCGGCCCGTGATATGATACATAAAAATTCATAAAAATGAATGGGGAGCTCTTTGCCGCCGGGTAAAGAGGAACGCGCCAGACCTTCTATCGTTAGGCCGCAGAAGATAGAGGGCTGGCGTTATATTTTTACCGGCAGGGCGGGATGTGTTCCCCGAACCGGAGCAGAAAATTTTAAGGAGGATGCTGTCATGAAAAAGTTTGTTGCCGACCCCTCTTTTTGGGCGCTGTTTCCCGGCGCCGCCATCGGCGTGCTCGCCGTGGAGGGCGTCAACAAGGCCGCCCGCCTGTCCCCGGAGCAGTCCGCCGAGGTGGAGGCGCTGCTGAAAAGCGCCAACGCCGCCGCCCTGGCCGGCCTGGACCAGGGCGCGGCCCTGTCCCAGTACCGGCCGGTGGCGGTGTGGCGGGAGGCATATCAGAAATTCCCCACCAAGAAAGGGGCCCGCTGCTCCATTGAGGCGCTGCTCAAGCGGGTGTCCAAGGGGGAGCCGGTGGGCTCCATCGCCCCCACGGTGGACATCACCAACGCCGTCTCCCTCAAATATGCCCTGCCCATCGGCGCGGAGGATATGGACGCCTTTGACGGCGACCTCCATCTGGGCGTGATGGCGGGCGGAGAGGACTTTCTGCCCATCGGCGCGGATGAGCCCGATCCTCCCCGGCCCGGGGAGCTGGCCTACTATGACGCCGCCGGCGCGGTGTGCCGCTGCTGGAACTGGCGGGACGGCAGGCGTACCGCCGTGAAAGACTCCACCACCAGCGAGTTCATCGCCATGGAGTGCGTTGATCCGGCGCGGATGGACGAGCTGAAGGCCGCGCTGGACGAGCTGGCCGGGCTGCTGGAGCGGTATACGGGGGCCAGGGTCGTGGCCAAGGGCGTGGTCAGCCAGGCCTGCCGGGAGATCATGATTCAGGCGTGAGCGGCAGGGACCGGCGTCCGGCGGCTGCGCAGATTTGTATAAAACGCAGGGAAATACCGGGATGCGCAGACAAGTTTTTACAACGGCGACAAAAACCAGACAACTTTATGCGTTTAACTCTCCAAGATGTTGAACGGCTTCCGTTTTCTGTGCTACAGTAACGCTATTACAGGCGCGGCGAACACGGCGCAGGCCGCGCCTGGCAAAACACAGAAAAGGAGCAATCGCAATGAAAAAGAGGATCTTGAGCATCAGCCTGGTTCTGGCCATGATGACGGCGCTGCTGGCCGGCTGCGGCAGCAAGAGCGCCACCTGGAAGGTCACCTGCCCCTGGGCTCCCTCCGGCGTGGCCGCCATGGTCAGCCAGAAGGCCGCCGCCAAGTCCGCCGACTATTCCAAGGACATCACCCTGGTGGCCGAGGCCATCAAGGGCGACGCCGCCACCGTCAACACCTGGGTCATGGACACCAAGGCCAACGACACCGAGCTGGTCTTTGTGGGCGAGGGCCTGCTGTCCATCACCTCCATCCTGGACCCCGCCAAGCTGCAGTTCGGCTATGAGGACTTCGCGTACGTAGAGAACCTGTACTCCTCCGTGTTCGTCCTGTCCGCCGACGCCAAGCTGAACATCCAGAGCGTGGCCGACCTGGAGGCCTACGCCCAGGGCGGCAGCGAGATCAGCGTGGCCGTCAACGGCGCGGTTGGCTCCGAGGCGTTCCTGGCCGCCGCCCTGTTCGGCTCCATGGGCGCGGGCGGCAAGCTCAAGCTCACCCCCTATCAGTCCGCCGCCGAGGCCGCCCAGGCCGTGGCCAAGGGCGAGACCAACTTTGCCGTCTCCCACCAGTCCCAGATTCTGGAGACCTTCCAGCAGGGCGGCGTGACCATCGTGTGCGCCTTTGACCAGGACGACATCGATGCCGGCCCCTTCGCGGGGGTCGAAGGCGTGGGCAAGCACGGTTATCCCTTCTTCCGCAACCGCTGCTTCATCATGGCCCGCGCGGGTACCGACGCGGACAAGGTGGCCGCGCTGAAGGACCTCTACGGCAAGATCCTGGCCGATGCGGAGGTGGCCGAGTGGCTTCAGGACACCATGCTGCTGGAGGTGGACACCATGAGCCAGGAGGACGTGGAGGCCCACATCGAGAACGTGCAGAACATCGTCAACGAGTATAAGGACATCGTTGCCGGCTGATCCCTGCCAGCCGCCCGGGGGACGGGGGACCGCCCCCGTTCCCCGGGAATGTTCCAAACAGATGAATGGAGGGAGATCCTGTTGAAACAGCTGATTGACCGCGTGGACGCCCGCCTGGACGCCTGGGGCGAGGCGCTGAAGGGGCGGGAGTTCCGCTTCCCGTCCGATCTGACCGCAGGGATCGTGTTCGCCCTGGCCGGCATCGTCATGCTGCTGGCCCTGCCCGGCCAGGTCACCGTCACCGGGGGAGACGTGGTGGACGGCCGCGCCTTCCCCACGCTGCTGATGGGGGTCATGCTGGCCGGCTGCGCCGCCCTTATCGGCAAGGAGCTGGTGAAGCTGGCCCGGAAGCAGCCCATCGCCTGGAAGACCGTCAACCTCCTGGTGGAGGTAAAGGCCCTGGTAATCCTGGCCATCCTGCTGGTCACCTACCTCCTGTGCAAGTACACCGGGCTGTTCGTCATCGGGGCGGTGTTCTGCGCGCTGGGCTTCCTGGTGTTTTTCCGATGCAGGAAGTGGAGCTATTACGCCATCACCCTGGCGCTGGCAGCGGGCATCTGGTGCGCCTTCCGCTTCGGCCTGGGCGTTCGGTTCTAGGGGGGGAGGGGAGACGATGCTGGAATTTATCGGCCCGGCCAGCAGGCTGCTGTTCACCCTGGAGAACATCCTGTGGATCAACATCGGCGTGTTCATCGGTTCGGTGTTCGCCGCCATCCCGGGATTGACGGTGATTTTGTGCGTTATCCTGTTCCTGCCCTTCACCTATCAGATGACCGCCATCCCCGGCATGATGTTCCTGCTGGGCATCTACTGCGCCGGGGGCTACGGCGGCAGCGTATCCGCCATCCTCATCAACACCCCCGGCACGCCCCACGCCGCCGCCACCATGCTGGACGGCCACCCCCTGAGCAAGCAGGGGCGCACCAAGGCGGCGCTGAAGATCGCCCTGTACGCCTCCACCTTCGGCGGGATGTTCTCCGCGCTGATGCTGCTGTTCCTCGGCCCCCAGGTGGCCCGGGTGGCCGCCCAGCTGGGCACCGCCGAGTACTTCATGGTGTGCCTGTTCGGCCTGACCATCATCGCCGGGGTGTCCGGCAGGAGCATGGTCAAGGGTATCATCTCCGCCTGCGTCGGCCTGCTGATCTCCTGCATCGGCGCGGACCCCATGACGGGCTACGACCGGCTCACCTTCGGGGTCGGGCGGCTGTACCTGGGGCTGGACCTGGCGGTGTGCCTCATCGGCCTGTTCGCCCTGGTGGAGATCCTGGCCAAGGCGGAGCTGAAGCCGGACGCGCTCCATCTGGACGCCAAAAAAATGGAGGACAGCGGCGTGATTACCAAAGAGGAGTACAAGCGCATGGCCCGGCCGGTGCTGCTGTCCTCCCTCATCGGCTCCCTGGTGGGCATCATCCCCGGCACCGGGGCCTCCGAGGCGTCCTGGTTCAGCTATAACACCGCGAAAAACATGTCCAAGCACCCGGAGGAGTTCGGTCACGGCTCGGTGGAGGGCATCGCCGCCGCCGAATCCGCCAACAACGCCGTCACCGGCGCCACCCTGATCCCCCTGCTCACCCTGGGCATACCGGGGGACGGCACGGTGGCCATCATGCTGTCCGCCCTGATGATCAACGGCCTGAATCCCGGCCTGAGCCTGTTCACCACCGACGGGGATATTATGTACGCCATCATGCTGGGGCTGATCCTGGTGAACCTGTTCATGCTGTTCCAGGGCAAATTCCTCACCCGGCTGTTTGCCAAGGTGGTGTCCATCCCCCAGGAGATCCTCACCCCCGTCATCGTGATCTTCTGCTTCGCCGGGGCCTATTCGGTGAACAAGAACTATTTTGATGTGGCGGTTGCCCTGGTGTTCGCCGTCGCCGCCTGGGTGCTGCGCAAGCTGGATATGCCCGCCGTCCCCATCCTGCTGGGCATGGTGCTGGGCAACATGACGGAGACCAACTTCCGCCGGGCCCTGCTCATCTCCAACGGCAGCCCCGCCATCTTTTTCAGCAGCGTCTACTGCATCATTTTCCTCGTCCTGATTGTTGTGGCGGTGGGCACCATCGTGCGCGGCAAGCTGAACGAACGCAAGGCGGCCCAGGCCGCCGGGAAGGAGCTCTGATTCATGCCAAACAACATCATCTTCTACTTCACGGACCAGCAGCGCTGGGACACCTGCGGCTGCTTCGGCCAGCCCCTGGACATCACGCCCAACCTGGATCAGCTGGCCCGGGAGGGGGTCAAGTTCGACAACGCCTTCTCTCCCCAGCCGGTGTGCGGCCCCTGCCGCGCCCTGTTCCAGACCGGCAAATGGCCCACCGAGACGGGCTGCTTCCGCAACAACATCATGCTCCCGGCGGGCGTCAAGACCCTGGGCAGCTATATTGAGGAGGCGGGCTACGAGACCGCCTATATCGGCAAATGGCACCTGGCCAGCGACGGCGAGCTGGAAAAGCCCCCCGTCATCGACCACACCGTCACCGCCATCCCCCTTGAGCTGCGGGGGGGCTATACCGGCTACTGGCGGGCGGCGGACGTGCTGGAATTCACCTCCCACGGCTATGACGGCTTTGTGTTTGACGAGAACAACAGCCGGGTGGACTTCAAGGGCTACCGGGCGGACTGCATCAACGACCTGGCCCTGGAGTTCTTCGACACCTACGACAGGAAGAAGCCCTTCTTCATGACCATCTCCCAGATCGAGCCCCACCATCAGAACGACCGAAAGCACTATGAGGGCCCCCACGGCTCCAAGGAGCGGTTCAAGGACTTTGTGCTGCCGGAGGACCTGAAGGCGCTGGGCGGGAACGCCGCCGAGGAATACCCGGACTACCTGGGCCAGTGCGCCAGCCTGGACGAGAACCTGGGCCGCCTGGTGAAGCGGCTGAAGGACGAGGGGCTGTATGAGAACACGGTGATCATTTTCGCCTCCGACCACGGCTCCCACTTCATGACCCGCAACCGGGACAGCCACCTCAACGGCTACGACGATTACAAGCGCACCTGCCACGATTCGGCCCTCCACGTGCCCCTGGTCATCGCCGGCGGCCCCTTCAGGGGCGGCGCGGCGGTGAAGGACGTGGTGAGCACCGCCAGCCTGCCCAAGACCATCCTGGCCCTGGCCGGGGTGGACGTGGGGGACGCCATGATCGGGGAAAATCTCCTTGACGTGGTGAAGGAAAAGGACCATAATAGACCCAACGAGGCGTTCGCCCAGATTTCGGAGAGCCGGGTGGGCCGGTGCCTGCGCACGGCGGACTACCTGTACTCCGTCTACGCCCCCGGCGCCGACGGCGGCGGGGCGGCCGCGGCGGACGTGTACGCCGACGACTTCCTGTACGACATGAGGCGGGACCCCCACCAGCTCAACAACGTGGTGGCCGACCCGGCCTACGCCCAGGTGAAGGAGTCGCTGCGGGAGCGCCTGCTGGACTGGATTGAGCGGGCGGAGGGGACACGGCCCGTCATTACGGATTAGAACCTGTGACGCAGGGGCGGCGCTTTGCCGCCCTTGCGCTTATGCCGGGGAAAGGGGAGGGCAATGGGCGCAGCGGACCGGAAATCGGAGCTGGTGTACCTTTGGGTGCGGGCCTACATTGAGGAGAACAAATTCTCCAGCAGCTTAAAAATCCCCTCGGAAAACGCCCTGAGCCGGAGGCTGTCCGTCAGCCGGGAGACGGTGCGCCGGGCTCTGGACCGGCTGACGGAGGAGGGGCTCCTGCGCCGGGTGCGGGGGAGCGGCACCTACATCGACAAGGAGGCCGCCCTCTCCTGGGAGCTGGGGGGCAGCGGCGGGCGAATCAAAATCGGCCTGATCCTCCAGGGGCAGGACAGAAACGCCAACTCCAGCCTGATGGACGGCATCCGCAGCGTGTTGTCCCCCGACCAGGTGGACCTGCGCACCTTCCTCACGGACAACAAATTCGCCAACGAGCGCCGGTGCCTCAACGCGGTGGTGGACCAGGGCTTTCAGGGCTTCATCGTGGACGGGGTGAAGGCCAGCCTCCTCAATCCCAACCTGGACTGTTACCGGCGGATCTATCAAAAGCGCATCCCCGTCATCTTTTACAACAACTACTACAAAAATCTGAAATGCCCCCGGGTGGTGGTCAACGACCTGCGGTGCGCCGAGGAGCTGATCGGCCTGCTCATCCGCCAGGGCCACCGGAACATCGCCGGGGTATTTGTCTCCGACAACTACCAGAGCATTGAAAAATTCCAGGGGATGGCCGCCGCCCTGCAGAAAAACGGGGTGGAGTACCAGGATGACTATATCAAATGGTGCGTCTCCGACGAGGCCCACGACGCCCGGTTTGCCCGTTCCATCGACCATTTTCTGAAGCGGCTGCCCCAGTGCACGGCGGTGGTCTGCTGCAATTACATGATCTTCCGCCTGGTGCGTCAGGTGCTGGAAAAGCAGGGGCGGCGGGTGCCCCAGGACTGCTCGCTGGTTTGCTTTGACTACTCCAACGACGACTGGGAGGAGCAGGGCATCACCTGCTCCATCCATCAGGGCTACCGCATCGGCCAGGAGGTGGCCTTGCGCCTGATGCGGATGATCCGGAACAGGGACTGCGACGATCTGGGCTACACGTACGTCCTGGCCCCGGAGATTTACCCGGGCAGAACCGTGGGCCCCGCCCGGGCGGCTAAAAAGCCGAACCAATAGCCCCTGGCGCGCGCCGGCCGTTGGCGCCGCCTGCAAAATCTTGACCGCACAAGGGAGGGAACCGCCGTGCCGCCCCTGAGCATTTTGATAAAACCCGCCTCCAGCTCCTGCAACCTGCGCTGCTCCTACTGCTTTTACGCCGACGAGGCCAGCCTGCGCACCGTTCCCAATTACGGCATGATGTCCCCGCAGGTGAGCCATGCCCTGATTGAAAAGGCGATGGAGGTGGCGGAGGGCAGCGTCTCCTTTTTGTTCCAGGGAGGCGAACCCACCCTGGCCGGGCTGGAGTTTTACCGGGATTTCACCGCCCGGGTGGGGCAGGCGCTTCCCCGGGGGCTGGCGGTCCATTACGCCATCCAGACCAACGGGACGCTGCTGGACGAGGATTGGTGCCGCTTTTTCAAAGAAAACCGCTTCCTGGTGGGCCTCTCCCTGGACGGCAGCCGGGAGTGCCATGACCGTTTCCGCCGGGACGCGGCAGGGAAGGGCACCTATGACCGGGTGCTGCGGGCGGCGCGGCTGCTGGAGCGGGCCGGGGCGGAGTATAACGTCCTCACGGTTGTGACCGGCCCCCTGGCCAAGCATATTCAGAGCGTGTTTGGGGCCCTGTGCCGGGAAGGCTTCCGCTTTCAGCAGTATATCCCCTGCCTGGACCCCCTGGAGGAACACAGGGGAGGGCGGAGCTATTCCCTGTCCCCGGCGCAGTACGAGGCGTTTTTGAAAAAGCTCTTTGACCTGTGGTTCCGAGAGCTGGAGCAGGGCCGGTACTGGTCCGTGCGCTATTTTGACAATCTGGTGTGGATGCTGGACGGGCGCCCCCCGGAGCAGTGCTCCATGCGGGGATGCTGCGGCCTGCAGTATCTGGTTGAGGCGGACGGCGGCGTCTACCCCTGCGATTTCTACGGCCTGGACGAATACCGGCTGGGGAACATCCTTCAAAATTCCTGGGCGCAGCTGGACCGGGCCAGGGAGGAGCTGGGCTTTATCGCGGCGTCCGAGCGAATCCCGGAGGAATGCCAAAGCTGCCGCTGGTACCCCCTGTGCCGCAACGGCTGCCGCCGGGACCGCCTGGCAGAGGCCGGCGGGCTGGGGCGCAATTACTACTGCCGGGCCTACGCCGGATTTTTTGACTATGCCCTTCCGCGGCTGCGCCGGGCAAGAGATCTGCTGAGGGCGAGGTGACCGAATGCTGGTATTCTTCTTTGTGGCCTTGGGGGCCAGCGCCGTGGGCGCGGTTTGCGGGATCGGCGGCGGCGTGATTATTAAACCCGTTCTGGACTTGCTCCGCCTGGAGTCGGTGTCCGCCATCAGCTTTTTGTCCGGCTGCACGGTGCTGTCCATGAGCTGCTATTCGGTGGGCAGGTCCCTGCTTGCCGGGGAAAAAAGCGTCTCCCTGAGCACCGGCACGCCGCTGGCCGCCGGCGCGGCGGCCGGGGGGCTGCTGGGCAGCCGGCTGTTTGCGCTGGTGCGCCGGATGGCGGACGCCCCCGACCGGGTGGGCGCCGTCCAGGCCGCCTGCCTGGCCGCCGTCACGGCGGGGACCCTTCTGTACACGCTGAACAAGTCCCGCATCCCCACCCGCAAAACCCGGAACAAGGGGGCCTGCGCTGCAATCGGACTGGCGCTGGGCTGCATGTCCAGCTTTCTGGGAATCGGCGGCGGGCCCATCAACCTGGTGGTGCTGTATTTCTTTTTCAGCATGGACACCAAAACCGCCGCGGCCAACAGCCTCTACATCATTTTTTTCAGTCAGCTGTGCAATCTGCTGGCCACCCTTTTCACGGGCGGCGTCCCGGATTTCCGCTGGCCGGTGCTGGTTTTGATGGCCGCGGGCGGACTGGGCGGCGGCGTCCTTGGCAGAAGGCTGAACCGGCGGATGAGCGGGGCGGCGGTAGAGGGCCTGTTTGTGGCCCTGATGGTGGTTATCATCGGCATCAGCCTGTTTAACGCATGGCGGTATTCGGTGGGATAAAAAACAGCCGCATGGCGCTCCGGCGTCATGCGGCTGCCTTTCTTTGCCGGGATAACCCGCTTGCCGGCCCCGGCCCTCCGGCGCCTTGTCACCCGATGAACTCGTGGAGGAGGGATTCCGGCGGCACCAGCCCGGGATTGATGGGCTCGAAGCGGTCCAGGGCGGCCACCAGCTGCAAAAGCTCCCCGCGGCGTTGGTTTTCTCCGGGCACCGCCGCCATGATGGGCTTGGCGTAGCCCGCCATCACCGGGACCTCGTAGGCCAGGGCGGTGTCGAACTTGATGTGGGCGGTGTCCTTGTAGGGGGAGATGTACAGCTTCTCCCCCCGGCGCACGTTGGCCCACATGTCCAGGGTGCCGCTCACGTCGGTGCCCCGGAAGTTGTAGTCCCGCACCGCCCGCCGGGTGAGGCGCAGCCAGGTGCGCTTGAACATCACCCTGCCGTCCTCCCCCTTGATGTCGCTCCGGGCGGAGACATACAGCCGGGTGGCCTCGGGGTGGCGGCTGGTGAGCTGGGTGTTCAGGGCGTGGATGCCCTCGAAGATGGCCACCTCGTCCGCCCCCAGCTTCAGCGGCCTGCCCCGGCTGTCGTTGCGCATCTGCCGGGCGAACTCGAACTTGGGCACCAGAATCCACTCGCCCTTTGTCAGCTTGGCGAAGTGCTCGTCCAGCAGCTTTAAGTCCATCATCTCCGGGGACTCGTAGTCGATCCCGCCGTCGGGGGTGCGGGGCACGCCCTCCCCATCGGGGCACAGAAAGTAGTCGTCCATGGACACCGCGTGGGTGCGCACCCCCCGGCGCTCCAGCTCCTGGCTGAGCTTTTCCGCCGTGGTGGTCTTGCCCGACCCGGAGGGCCCGGACAGCAGCACCACCGGGCTTCTCTTCATGTTCCCGCAGATCTTTTCGGCGGCCCGGGCGATTTTCTCCTGGTAGCCCTGGTCGCACTCCTCCATGAACCCCACCGGGTCCCGCCGCACGGCGGCGTTGATGTCGGAAAGTTTGTACGCCATGGCGGCGCCTCCTCATAAAAAGTCAGGACCTGTACTCACAGCGGAGCATGCCGAAGGCCCCGCCCTTCACAGCCGGAACTCCAACTGCACGTCGCAGGGCTCCGCCGCCGCGTGGCGGGGGTCGATCTCCTCCGCCTCCACGCAGCCCAGGGCCCAATAGGCGGCCATGACCTCCCTTGCCGAGTGGGCGGAGATGTAGAGCTTCTCCGCCCCCATCTCCCGGGCGGCGGAGCAGGCCAGGCGGAACAGCCTTCCGCCGATCCCCCGGCCCCGGCACGGTTCCGACACGTAAAACAGGGCCAGGTCGGCGTACTGCCCCCGGCTCCCCAGCCGTCCCCCGGCCAGGGCGGCAAAGCCCGCGGTCTCCCCGCCGGAAAACGCCCCGAAGGCCGCGCCGCCGCCCTCCACCGCGCCCAGGACCTGGGCCGCCGCATCCCGGCGCTCCTCCAGGGTCCAGTCTTCAATGTACTCCACCGGGCGCAGGACCAGCACCCCGTCCACCCGCCGCCAGCACTCCTTCACGTGCTGGCGGCGGATGAATTTGTCCAGCGAATGGGGGCCGAAGTTTTCCGCCGTCAGGGGGACGTATCTCATCTCGTCCATGCCAACCTCCTAAGCCCGGCGAAACTGCTTTTCCAGCTGCTTTTTCGTCAGCTCAATGGCCACCGGCCTGCCGTGGGGGCAGTACTTCACCGCCCCGCTCATCACCAGCCGGGCCACCTCCTCCAGCTCCTCCCGGCCGCTGTGCCAGCCCCCCTTGATGGCCGCCTTGCAGGCCATGGTGTGCAGCAGCTCGTCCCGGGCGGACGCCGGGTCGGAGCACCCCGTCAGCCGCAGCCGCCGGGCCAGCTCGCACAGCGCCCCCTCGATCTCCCCGGCGTCCAGGTAATCCGGCGCGGAGCGCACCGCCAGGGCGTTCCCGCCGAACTGCTCCACCTCAAAGCCGAACCGGGCCAGCAGCTCCCCCTGGCTGAGCAGAATCTCCAGCTCCTCCGGCGGGGGGGAGAAGGTGACGGGGGTGAGCAGCTCCTGCACCATAGGCTGGTAGTCCGCCGCCTTGAGCCGGTCGAAGTTGGCCCGCTCGTGGGCGGCGTGCTTGTCGATGAGCAGTACCTTGTCCCCCTGCTCCACCATCACGTAGGTATGGAACAGCTCCCCCCGGACCACCCAGGGCTCCTCCCCGGCCTCCGCCTCCGGGGCGGGAGCCGCGTTTTCCGGCAAAACGCCCTCCGGCGCGGTTTTCTCCTCTTGGACCGCCACAGGGGCGGCGGGCTTTCCCTCCGCGCTCTCCGGCACGGGGCCGGGCTGTCCCGGTTCCGCCCGCTCCGGGACGGGGCCTCCCGCTGTCCCAGCGTCCGCGGCAGCGCTGTTTTCCCGGGGAATCGCCCCCGCCGGCATGGCAGCCTCCGCCGTTCGGGCGGGGGCCTCCTCCTTTTTCTCCGGCAGGGGCTCCACCCACTGGAAGGGGGATTTTTTCCGCGGCCGGGCGGGGGACGCTTTTGCCGGGGCCGCGTTCGCTTCTTCGGAGAGGGGGGCCGGCGGGGTCTGCGAGGCCGGGGGCGCGGGCTCCGGCCTCGCCGGGGAGGACGGCCGGGCCTGCGGGCCGGGCGCGGTTCCCCCCAGGGGCTTGAACCGGGAGGCGGGCATAAACTGCGTCCCGGCCAGCTCCCGCGCCCCGTCGTGGAGGGGCAGGCTGGTCTGATTGGGGGTCACGGTGTCCGCGCCCTTCACCCCCGGTATCACCGCCTGGGGCCGGGTGTGGTCCCGGTCCAGGGCGGACAGCACCGCGTGGTACACCGCGGCGAACACCGCCTGTTCCCGCTGGAACTTCACCTCGGTCTTGGCGGGGTGAACATTCACATCCACTCCGGCGGGGCTGACGGTGAGGTGGATGACGCAGCCGGGGAATCTGCCCACCATCTTCTGGTTTTTATAGGCTTCCTCCACCGCCGCCGTCATGATCCGGCTCTTGACGTACCGCCCGTTGACAAAAAAGTGCTGATAGCCCCGGCTCCCCCGGCAGCAGGTGGGCAGGGAGGCAAAACCCTCCACATCCATCCCCTCCCCGCTGCCCTTTACGGGGAGGAAGCCCAGGGCGATGTCCCGCCCCATCACGGCGTAGACGGCGCTTTTCAGCTGCCCGTCCCCGGGGGTGAGCAGCTCCTGCCTGCCGTCCCGGATGAACTTCACGCTCAGCTCCGGGTGGGACAGCGCCGTCCGCTGGACCGCCGCGAACACGGCGGCCCCCTCGGCGGCGTCCTTCTTCATGAACTTGAGCCGGGCGGGGGTGTTGAAAAACAGCTCCCGCACCGTCATGACCGTCCCCTTGGGACAGCCGGCCTCCTCCTGGCCGGTCACCTCTCCCGCCGTCACCGTGACGGATGTGCCCAGGGCCTGGTCCTCGGTGCGGGTGAGCAGCTCCACCCGGGACACGGCGGAGATGGCCGCCAGCGCCTCCCCCCGGAAGCCCAGGGTGCCGATGGCCTCCAGGTCCCGCTCGGTGGAGATTTTGGAGGTGGCGTGGCGGAGAAAGGCGGTGGGGGCCTGGTCCGCCGGGATGCCGCAGCCGTCGTCGGTGACCCGGATGAGGGACATCCCCCCGTGGGCGATCTCCACCGTGACGGCGGACGCCCCGGCGTCCACGGCGTTCTCCATCAGCTCCTTCACCACGCTGGCGGGCCGCTCCACCACCTCGCCGGCGGCGATCAGGTCGGCCACATGGGGGTCTAATTGTTTTATCACGGCCATATTATACCTCGAGTAAAATCGTAATCGGCCCGTCGTTCTGGGAGAACACCTGCATCTCGGCCCCGAACTCCCCGTGCTCCACGGCAAAGCCCTTCTCCCGGCAGGCGGCCATAAACCGC
This sequence comes from uncultured Oscillospiraceae bacterium, assembly GCA_910584835.1. Taxonomy (GTDB): domain Bacteria; phylum Bacillota; class Clostridia; order Oscillospirales; family Oscillospiraceae; genus Enterenecus. Next base: position 76,468 of record CAJUEG010000002.1, read on the forward strand.
TCGTACAGCGGAATGGCCAGGTCCGGCTTGGCCGCGTGGGAGAACCCCGGGCGGCGGGAGGAGGTGTCGGCGTACAGGGTGAACTGGCTCACCACCAGCAGCGCGCCCCCCACCGCGGCCAGGTTCAGATTCATCTTGCCGTTCTCATCGTCGAAAATCCGCAGGCCGCACACCTTGTCGGCCATTTTATCCGCCACCGCCTCCGTGTCCTCCGGGCCCACCCCCAAAAGCACCAGAAGGCCGGTATCAATGGCCCCGTTCACCCTGCCCTCAATTTCCACCCGGGCGTTTTTCACCCGGGTTACCACAGCCCGCATGGCGCAGTCCTCCTTATATTCTGTTCCCGTTTTTGTCAAAGGTTTTTTTCAGCGTCCGCTCCACCGGAATGATCGTAAAAATGAGCGTCACCGCTTCCGCAAGCGCCACCAAAATGCCCAGCAGCCAGTTGGTCTGCTCTCCTCCGGGACGGGTCTGCATCCACCCCAGGAGGACTGCGGACAGCGCCAGTAGCAGCCAGCCCATCCGCCACCAGAGCCTCCCGCATACCTGGTGGGCGAATTCCCAGGTATCCCGGTTCTTCATGGACATGGGGGTGCGGTAGCCGTATGCGCCATCAATGTCTTGGGGCGGTTTTTTCATGAACCGCCATCCGAAACCCAATAGAATCGCGGGCACAGCAAAAACGTCCACCAGCAAGATCGCCTGATCAAACCATTCCATTTTATCCGCCTCCTTTTTTCTTCCATTATACACCGGAAACGGGCCGCTGTCATTCTTTTTTTGTTGACGTACCCCCGCCCTTGCGGGCGGGGGTACACAAAAGATGCCGGCTGTCACGGGCTATTTTCCCACGCAGAACCGCTCGAAGATGCGGGCGGTCACGTCCTCGCGCACCGTCCTCCCCGTCAGCTCCCCCAGGGCGGCCATGGCCTCCTCCACGTCGGCCACCACCGCGTCCGGGGACATCCCCGCCTCCAGCGCCCGGGCCCCCCGGCGGACGGCCTGCCGGGCCCGGCCCGCCGCCTCCGCCTGCCGGGCGTTGGTGAGCAGGGCCCCGGCCTGGCTCCGGGGCGGCTGGGGGAACAGGGCGGCAACCTCCTCCCCCAGTTCGTATACCGCGCGCTGGGGGTTGCGCTTCACACTGACGCACACCTGGGGCGGAAGCTGGAAATCGAATATGGGCACATCCCCACAGGGCAGATCAGTCTTGCTGACAACTAAAATTGTGGGGGCGGCGTCCATGGCCTCCTTTAAAATGCGGATGTCCTCTTGGGTGGTGGGCTGGCTCTGATCCCACACCACGAAGATCAGCTCCGCCCGTTCCATGGCGGCCCGGGCGCGCTCCACCCCCAGCCGCTCCACCGCGTCCTCCGTCTCCCGCAGCCCCGCCGTGTCGATGAGCCGCAGCAGCACCCCGCCCAAGTTCACCCGCTCCTCCACCGTGTCCCGGGTGGTGCCGGGTATGTCCGTCACAATGGCCCGCTCCCGGCCCAGCAGGGCATTGAACAGGGTGGACTTGCCCGCGTTGGGCCGCCCCACGATGGCGCAGGGCACCCCCTCGCTGAGCAGCCGGCCCCGCCGGTAGGTGTCCGCCAGAGCGTCCAGCCCCTCCGCCGCCCGGCCCAGCGCCCCGGCCAGCTCCTCCCGCTCAAAGGGTTCGATGTCCTCGTCCGGGTAGTCCAGCACCGCGTGGAAGTGGGCGCACAGGTTGGTCAAATGGTCGTAGATACCGTCCACCGCGTCCGCCAGCGCCCCGCCCAGCTGGCCCGCCGCCTGGTAGACGGCGGCGGGGGTCTCGGCGTGGATCAGGTCGGCCACCGCCTCGGTGCGGGTGAGGTCCAGCTTCCCGTTCAAGAAGGCCCGCCGGGTGAACTCCCCCGGCCTGGCCTGCCGCGCCCCGGCGGCGAAGAGGGCCTCCAGACCCAGGGTCAGGGCGGCGGGGGAGCCGTGGCACTGCAGCTCCGCCGTGTCCTCCCCGGTGTAGCTGCCGGGGGCCCGGGAGACGGTGCACAGGCAGTGGTCGATCACCGCCCCCTCCCGGTCATGGAGGGCGCCGTACACCAGCGTCCTTCCGGGTCGGGCGGACATGGGCGCGCCCCGGAATGGGGTAAACACCTGGTCCACGGTCCGGACGGCCTCCGGCCCGGACAGGCGGAGTATGCCGATGGCGGAGGGGATCATGGGGGTGGCGGCGGCGGCGATGGTGTCGGTCATGGGGGTTCACCTCAAATTCAAACCGCGGTGGCGGCGGGGCGCGCCCCGCGGATTTTGTTTTTTTATCTTACCACAGCCCGGCGGAGGGGTCAATGCGCGCCTTGCGCCCCGCCCCCTTTTGTGGTATACTATACCCAAATTCTACAACGGAGGTGCCCCATGGCGGAACTCACGATGCTCTCCTACAAGCTCCAGGACCTGCAATTCTTCAACAAGCTGGACGCCCCGGGCCAGATCCAGCTGGAAAACAACTTTTCCTTTTCGGTGAACTACAATCAGGACAACACCCGCTGCATGGCCAAGCTCTACCAGTGCGTGAAGGACAAGACGGACACCCCCGACCACCGCTTTTTCGTGTCGGTGGAGCTGGTGGGCATTTTCGAGGTGTCCGGCCCCCTCACCGACGAGGACAAGCGGGACTTCCACGTGGCCTGCTACCAGCAGCTGTTCCCCTACGCCGAGCTGCTGGCCAAGCAGACCTGCGCCGCCGGGGGCATGCCCAACTTCCTCCTGCTGCGCCAGCGGATGACCCGGGACAACGTGGTGGTCAACCGCCCCGCCGACGGCTGAAAAAGCGCTCCCCGCCCCAGGGCAAGGCTCCATGAAGAAGGTAAGGGCAAGGCAGACCGCAATGGTTTGCCTTGCCCTTTTTTCTGTGTAATAACCCACTATGACACTTTCAGGGAAAGCGTCCGCGGCGGAGAGCCGCAAACTGAAGATTATCCGTGTTCCTTCCCGAAGTGCCTGCATGCCAGTATCCCAATGGGGAGGAAGTACGCGCACCACGCCACAAGCGCAACGACGCCCCCGATATTTGTTCTTCCATCCGACATACTGGCAAACACATCGGTCATCGGCATAATAAAGCAGCCGAAAAAGAAAACGCCATGGATCATCATCAGGGCTTTCATCCACTTGTCCGCTTTGCTGTCCGCTTGGACGGACAAGCCCATGAAAAATGTGGAGAGGGCCATCATGCCATACCCCAGCAGATCATAGCTGAACATCAGCCCCCCTCTTTGGAAATCCAGAATCCCCTGCGCCTGTTCGCTCAGCCCGCCTGAGCGGACGCTTGTTGTCTGCGCAAAATATACCAGAAAAATCAGTACCGCATAGACGGCCGCAAACGCCATCCCGGTATTTGCGGCTACACGCCGGTTTTCACCGCTCTCATAGTGCAGTCCCGCCGCCATCATGATATAACCAATCGGCAGAAACATACATACCAGATATGAGCCAAAGGGAAAGTTCATGATTAAGCAGAGCGCAAAAAGAACTACCGCCGCCGTGACGATCACTGAGCCGATTCTCGGTATGATCCTGTTCATTCCGTCCTTCTCCATAAATCGGGATTTGTCGGTCAATTCACTGTAAAACAATACCCGCCGAAAAGCAGCTCCTTCCCGGCGGGTATTAACTTCCTTATATGGTACTGCGCCCCAATGCGGGGCGCGGCTGCCCCGGCGCTCAACTCTTCTCCTCAAACACCGCGCCGCAGGAGCGGCAGTGGACGGTGATGCGCCCCTTGCCCCGAGGCACCCGCATCTGCTGGCCGCAGTTGGGGCACTTGAAATAGCGGTGCTCCTTGTCGTGGGCCCTGGCCCGGAAGGTGTTCCACCGGCGCAGCACCGGCCGGACGGCCTGGAGGAATTTGGCGTTCTCCGCCCGGCGGCGCTCCAGGTTCCGGGACAGGGAGCGGTACAGGCTGGCGATCACCAGAATGAGGGCCAGCAGCTCAAAGACCAGCATCCGGGTAAACAGAAACACAATATAGAGGATCACATACAGGGCGATGAGCAGCAGGTTCAGCTGGTCGCCCCCGTAGCGCCCGGCCATAAAGCGGGTCATATAACGGCGGATCATGGGCGCTCACCTCCTACGGGGACCGGGTTCCGGGATTTTGAATAGTACTATGATAGCGCTCCAAAATGTCCTAGTCAATGGGGTAACCGTAAACAAAATGTGAATTTGTGCCTCCCCAGCCCTTTCCAGGGGTTTTTCTTTGTGCCTATTGACAAACTCGATATTCGAGAATATAATAGCCCCAGAATACTCGAATATCGAGAATGGGGGTGGGGCCATGCCCAGGGCAAAATTTCAGACCCTGACGGAGCAGATGTTCTACATCCTCCTGTGCCTGCGGGAGGAGTGCTGCGGCATGGACATCCTGGACAGGGTGCCCGCCATCACCGGGGGGCGGGTGAACGTGGGCTCGGGGACGCTTTACAACCTGCTGGAGCAGTTTGTGGCGGCGGGGATGATCGGGGAGACCAAGGTGGAGGGCCGGAAACGCAGCTATCTGCTGACGGACTTCGGTCGGGACACCCTGCGCCGGGAGTACGAGCGCATCCGCGCCCAGGCGGAGGACTACCGCCTGGCCTTTGGAGAGGAGTGACGAAGATGAAGGACACAAAGCGCAGGTTCGAGTGGTTTTCCTTTTACGACCACACGGGGCTGGAACGCCACCTGGAGGGGATGGCGGAGCGGGGCTGGCTGCTGGAGAAGATCGGGAATTTCACTTGGCACTACCGCCGGATTGAGCCCAAGAAGCTGACCTTCAGCGTGAGCTATTTCCCCCGGGCGTCCCAGTTCGACCCGGAGCCCAGCGAGGAGCAGCGGACCTTTTACGACTTCTGCGCCCACACCGGCTGGACGCTGGCCGCCGCCTCCGCCCAGTTCCAGGTGTTCTACAACGACCGCCCCAACCCCGTCCCCATCGACACCGACCCGGCGCTGGAGGTGGAGACCATCCACCAGGCGGCAAAAAAGGGCTGGCTGGTCTCCCAGCTTATCCTGCTGGGCGTGGGGGTGCTGAACTTCGGGCAGTTCCTGTGGCGGCTGCTCGACGACCCCATCACCGCGCTGTCCAGCCCCCTCCACCTGTTTTCCCTGGTGTGCTGGCCTGTGCTGTTTCTGATGATCGGGGTGGAGCTTGGCACCTATTTCCTCTGGCGGCGCAGGGCGCTGCGGGCGGCGGAGCAGGGGGAGTTCCTGGCCACCAGAAGCCACCCCATGGTTCAAAAGCTGGCCCTGGCGGTGGTATCGGTGGGGCTGGTCTGGTGCCTGGCCTGCCTCCGGGGCGGTATGCTCACGATGATGGTGGCGATGCTGGCCTGTACGTTTGGCATCGTATTTCTCGTGATGCGGCTCCGGGAGCTGCTGAAGCGGTACAAGGCGTCGGCGGGCGTAAACCGGGCGGTTACCCTGGGGGCCTGCGTAATTTTACCCGTCATCATGGTGGTACTGGTCACCGCCCTGGTGCTCACGTCGGGCGGCCGCCGGCTGGCCGGTTCCGATGAGCCGCCCCTGGCCCTGGCGGACATGACGGAGACCCCTGCGGACGGGGAGCTGGACCAGGATGTGCGCCTCAGCCAGTCCCCCCTGCTGGCCGTTCTGACTGCCAGCCAGTACCTCCGGCTGGGCAGAAGTCCCGGTGATCCTGTCCCCCACTGGCTGCAATATACCGTCATAGAGGTAAGGGCCTCCTTTCTCTACGATGTGTGCAAAGGGCACCTGCTGGGCAGGAACGGCGCCCTGGGTACAGACCGCCTGCCCGTCAAATACTATGTGCCCATTGATCCCGCCCCCTGGGGGGCGGAGGAGGCGTACCAATCCGCCTATGAGGACAGCGGGCCGATGGACGACTATCTGCTGTGCTATCCGGACCGCATCGTGGAGTTCGACCCGGACTGGGAGCCCACCCAGGAACAGATGGCCCTTGTGGGGGAGAAGCTGGGCCGGGGCCCCCTGTGATTTTCCCGTTGCGGCGGGGACGGAAAGATGGTATACTCTCATAAAGGGGTCCCCGCAAAGCCGTCCTTTGGCTTTGTGGGGAGAGGAGGCACAGCGGAATGAGTGAGCTTTGGCCGCAGGCCGAAGCGAGGGATATGGAGCTTGTGCCGACGAAGGGGGAATCCTATGGCCCGCATCGACAAAACAAACTATTACCTGGACATTGCCGGCACGGTGCTGGAGCGCTCCACCTGCATGCGCCGCCACTACGGGGCCATCATCGTCCAGGACGACGAGATCGTGTCCTCCGGCTACAACGGCGCCCCCCGGGGGCGGAAGAACTGCGGCGACCTGGGCTGCTGCGCCCGGGAGGCCATGCACATCCCCTCCGGGGAGCGGTACGAGCTGTGCCGCTCCGTCCACGCCGAGGCCAACGCCATCATCTCCGCCCCCCGGCGGGAGGTGCTGGGGGCCACGCTGTATATGGTGTGCAGGGACCCGGCCTCCGGGGAGCTCATCCCCGGCTCCACCTCCTGCTCCATGTGCCGCCGCCTCATCATCAACGCGGGCATCGCCCAGGTGGTCATCCGGGACACCCCCACCGGCTACCGGGTGGTGGACGTGGAAAAAGAGTGGATCGACCAGGACGACTCCATCCCGGAGCAGCTGCGGTGAGGCCCCGCACCAGGCCCCCCGCTGGCGCCCGGCCCGGCGTGGACGGGGGGAGGCGGATCAAGGCGGCGCTGTGCGGAACGCCCAAAGGGCGCTCCACACGGGGCGGACGCTGGCCCGGCCCGTTTCACGTGAAACATCTGTTTGCCATTCTGCTGGCCCTGGCCCTGCTTCTGCCCTCCGGCTGTGCCCCGGCGGAACCGCTGGAGCGCACCTTCTTCGCCATGGACACCGTGATGAGCGTGCGCCTTTACGCGGGCGGGGGGGAGGAGCTGCTGGACGGGGCCGAGGCCCGGGTGAAGGAGCTGGAAGGCAGCCTGTCTGTCACGGACCCGGACAGCGAGGTCTACGCGCTGAACCACGCGGGCACGGCGGCCCTTTCGCCGGACACGGCGGCACTGCTGGAGGCCGCGCTGGACCTGTGCCGCCGTACCGGCGGGGCGCTGGATATCTCCATCTACCCCGTCCTGCGCGCCTGGGGCTTCACCACGGGGGAGCACGCCGTCCCCGGCGGGGACGAGATCGCCGCCCTGCTGCCCCTGGTGGACTATACCGGGGTTTCCTTTGAGGATGGCGCCGCCGCCCTGCCCCCCGGCATGGAAATCGACCTGGGCAGCGTGGCCAAGGGCTACACCGGGGACGCGCTGGCCGCCTTTTTGAAGGAGGGCGGCGTCACCTCCGCCCTGCTGGACCTGGGGGGCAACATCCAGACGGTGGGCGCCAAGCCGGACGGCTCCCCCTGGCGGGTGGCGGTCCGGGACCCGTCGGGGGAGGGCAGCGTGGGCGTGTTGGAGGTGGAAAACCAGGCGGTGGTCACCTCCGGCGGATACGAGCGGTATTTTGAACAGGACGGCGTGCGCTATTGGCACATCCTGGACCCCAAGACCGGCGCCCCCGCCCGCAGCGGCCTGGCCTCCGTCACCGTGGTGGGGGAGAGCGGCCTTATGTGCGACGCTTTGTCCACCGCCCTGTTTGTCATGGGGCGGGAGGGGGCGCTGGACCACTGGCGGCAGCACCGGGACTTTGAGGCGGTGCTGGTCTCGGACGACGGCTCGGTGACCGTCACCGCCGGGCTGGAGAGCCGGTTTGCCCTGTCGGACAGCGCCCGGCCCCTCACTGTGGCCCGGCCTTGACAGGGCGGGGGCCCAATACTATAATAAAAGCCGCCGGAGTGTCCTCCGGCGGCTTTTTGCACATCTGAACGGGCCCCCGCAGAGTCGTTTTTCCACTTTGCGGGGAGAAGCGGGCATCGAAATGAGCAAGCTTTCGCCGCAGGCGGAAGCGAGGGATATGGAGCTTGCCCCGACAATGGAAAGGGTGGTTTTTTATGAAAATGAACCGTGAACGGAGGGTCCACGGCATCTGACCCTCCAATAGTTTGGAAGGGCGGATAAGATCCGCCTTTCCTTTAGGAGGATGTCAAAATGGACAAGCAAATTACGGTCAAAGAGCTGACCGCGCCGGAGGAAACCGCCCGCTTCTGGGCGGCGCTGTACGCCTACTTCCGCCGGGACCTGTTCCCGGACGACGGCTCCGACCCCGGCCGGCAGGAAAACCTGGACTACTTCCTGGGGGAGGAGTACCGCGGGGCCATCGAAAAGCTCCACGCCCGGCAGGGCGACCCGCTGTACTACCTGGCCTTTCTGCGGAGCGGCGCGGAGATCGGCTGCGCCATGGCCGCGTCCTACCCCAGCGAGGACGGCAAGTGGTTCATCATGGAGTTCTGGGTGGAGCCCGAACACCGGGGCGGCGGCACGGGCACGGCCTGCGCCCGGGCCCTGCTGGACTGGGCGCGGGCCCGGGGCGCGTCCTACTTCGAGCTCAACGCCGGGGAGGAGCGCCGCAGGCGGTTCTGGGCCTCCCTGGGCTTCCGGCCCAACGGGGTGGACGAGTGGGGCAACCCCTGTATGCTGCTCCCCCCGGAGGAAGCCGTCCCCCTCACCGTGGAGCGGCTGGGCGGCCCGGACAGCCCGGAGCCGGGCTGGCAGCTGCATAAGCTGGAGAACAGCTTTCTGGCCGACATCGGCGAGGAGGCCCTCACCGAGGAGAAAAAAGGGCGGCTGGACGCCGCCGTCCGGGAGGGGCGGATCGCCTTCTTCCTGGCCCTGCGGGGGACGCGGGCGGTGGGGATGTGCTCGGTTTCCCCCTGCTTCTCCACCTTCGCCTGCGGGCAGACCGGCGTGTTCGACGACTTCTACGTGGAGCCCCCCTTCCGCCGCCGGGGCGCGGCCCGCCTTCTGGCCCGGGCCGCCCAGGGCTGGTGCCGGGAGCAGGGAATGGCCAGCCTGACGGTGGGCTGCTCCGCCGGGGACGTGGAGATGTACCGCGCGCTGGGCTTCGGGCTGGAGCTGGGGACCATGCTGGCCTGCCCGCTGGACGGCTGAACGGCCCAAAGCACTTTTCGGGACCCCGCGGCGCTGCCGCGGGGTCCCTGTCCATCTTGCACAGACTTCTTGAGAAAAATTTTGGAATGTTCACGGAAGTTTCACATTTCCACTTGACAGGAAAGCCCGCGGCCTTTACAATAAGTAAGGATAATTTTGAAAAGCCGCCGCGCTTTTTTGCCGTTTTGAGCGTTTATCGTGCCCTCCTGGCGCATTTATATAATCTATCGAGTGTTCATAGATCATATTTGACTCTCAAATAGCGCTTTTGCGCCCAATTGGCGGGCGGTTTTTCGGTTATCGCGGTGCGTCCTTCACGCATCGCGTCTTATTTTGCTTATTTCATCAAAAAACAGAAGAAACAGGAGGTGTGGAACTCAACATGCAAGTGCCAGTCTATGTGACGGTGATTCTCGTCGTGGTGGCCGCCCTGGTCTGCCTGATCATCGGCGCGGTGTGGGGCTATCAGCGCCGCAAGTCCTACGCCGAGCGGGAGATCGGCTCCGCCGAGGAGGAGGCCCGCCGGGTCATCAACGACGCCATCAAGTCCGCCGAGAACAAGAAGCGGGAGGCCACCGTGGAGGCCAAGGAGGAAATCCTCAAGGCCCGCAGCGAGTTCGACAAGGAAATCAAGGACCGCCGCAGCGAGATCCAGCGCCAGGAGAACCGCTTGAACTCCAAGGAGGAGAACCTGGACCGCAAGCTGGAGAACCTGGAGCGCAAGGAAGAGAACGTCAACACCCGCATCGCCCAGCTGGAGGCGGAGAAGCAGGAGCTGGACCACCTGAAGGACAGCCAGCTGGAGCTGCTGGAGCGCATCTCCGGCCTGACGGTGGAGGAGGCCAAGCGCTACCTCATCGACCAGCTGGCCGACGACGTGACCCACGAGCAGGCCCTGAAGCTCAAGGAGATCCAGACCCGCTTCAAGGAGGAGGCGGAGACCTACGCCCGGGAGCAGATCGCCCTGGCCATCCAGCGCTGCGCCGCCGACCACGTGGCGGAGGCCACCGTGTCCGTGGTGCCCCTGCCCAACGACGAGATGAAGGGGCGCATCATCGGCCGGGAGGGCCGCAACATCCGCACGCTGGAGACCATGACCGGGGTGGACCTCATCATCGACGACACCCCCGAGGCCATCACCGTGTCCTGCTTCGACCCGGTGCGCCGGGAGATCGCCCGGCTGGCCCTGGAGAAGCTGATCCTGGACGGCCGCATCCACCCCACCCGCATTGAGGAGATGGTGGAGAAGGCCAAGCGGGAGGTGGACGCCACCATCCGCGCCGAGGGGGAGCGGGCCGTGTTTGAGACCAACGTCCACGGCCTGAACCCGGAGCTGGTCAAGCTGCTGGGCCGCCAGCACTACCGCACCAGCTACGGCCAGAACGTGCTCAACCACTCCATCGAGGTGTCCCAGCTGGCCGGCCTGCTGGCCGCCGAGATCGGCGTCAACGTGGCCGAGGCCAAGCGGGCGGGGCTGCTCCACGACCTGGGCAAGTCCATCGACCACGAGGTGGAGGGCTCCCACGTGCAGATCGGCGTGGAGCTGGCCCGGAAGTACCGGGAGAGCGAGAACGTCATCCACGCCATCGAGGCCCACCACGGCGACGTGGAGGCCAGGACCATCGTGGCCTGCCTGGTCCAGGCGGCCGACGCCATCTCCGCCGCCCGGCCCGGCGCCCGGAAGGAAAACGTGGAGTACTACATCAAGCGGCTGGAGAAGCTGGAGCAGCTCACCTCCTCCTTTGCCGGGGTGGACAAGGCCTATGCCATCCAGGCGGGCCGCGAGGTGCGCATCATGGTCAACCCGGAGGCCATCCCCGAGGACCGCATGGTGCTGCTGGCCCGGGAGATCGCCAAGAAGATCGAGGACGAGCTGGAGTACCCCGGCCAGATCAAGGTGAACCTGATCCGGGAGACGAAGGCCATCGAGTATGCGAAATAAAAAACGCCCCCGCTTTTTGCAAAGCGGGGGTGTTTTTCCGCCATCCGGCGCGTCAGATCATGCGCTCTTCCAAGAGCAGGGCCAGTACGCAGACAACAGCCGCCGGTGGCTTTCTTAATTTAAATTTTCAAAAAATGCGTTATAATCCACGTTAAAAATCTGTCTTAATGCGACTAATTCACTTACCTTGATATTCATACGATTTGTTTCGATTTTTGCGTATGTGCTTTTTGATATTTTAATACCCGTAAGCTGCAGCTTTGCTATCGTCTGGTCTTGGGTCAATTTTGCAGCTCTTCGTAAAGCGCTGATGTTATGTCCGATATCCAAGTCAGGTCTCAGTTTCTGCATGATATCACCACAAAATTCGTTATGAGGAATTTTTACTTGATTGTAACGAATTTGCTTGATATAATGTTTCGCAATAAAGAAACTTTATGCGGGGACTGAGCTAAAATGAAAAAACTTCCTCAAATTGTGCGAATCCTTTTGGGTGGTCTTGCGTTAGTTGTTTCTGCTGTTTTATCATGGATTCTCGAGTATTTTATCGGAAACATTGCCATGCTGGCAGTTGTTTTGGGCGGTATTATTTTTGCTGTTCTCAATCCAGAGCTGATGAGCGGACAATAAGCGAAATTTCAGAAAAGGCGCACTTTTTTGTTGCCCTTTCTCCATGGATGTGGTATGATACCCAGACACCAAGAAAAGGAATGGTAATTGATGGTCACCTTTGAAAGCCCCCAGTTTGAGGACCGCCAATGGGTCCAGCCCCTGCTGGACGCCGAGGGCAGCCTGGGCTGCGAGTATAATTTCGCCAACATCTACCTGTGGAGCCGGGCCTGGCCCCAGCAGATCGCCCGGCTGGAGGACCGGCTGCTGGTGCGCATCCGGGGAAAGCTGGGGCTGAGCTATCTCTATCCGGCGGGCGGCGGCCCGCTGGCGGCGGCGGTGGACGCCCTGTCGGCGGACGCGGCGGCACAGGACAAGCCCCTCACCCTGGTGTGCGTCACCGGGGCGCAGAGGGCCGCGCTGGAGGAGAGCTGCCCCGGCCGGTTCGCCTTTGAGGAGGACCGGGACGGCTTCGACTACCTCTACGACATCAACCGCCTGGCCGACCTGCCGGGGAAGAAGCTCCACGCCAAGCGCAACCACATCCGCCGCTTTGACGACCAGTTCCCCGACTGGCTGCTGGAGGACATCACCCCCGCCAACGTCCCCGAGTGCGTGGAGCTGGAGCGCCAGTGGGCCGCCCTCCGCCAGGAGGAGGCGGGGGAGAGCGCAGACACCGTGTCCGAGGAGACGGTGGCCGTCATCGAAGCCCTCTACCACATGGACAAGCTGGGGATGGAGGGGGCGCTCATCCGGGCGGACGGCTCGCCGGTGGCCTTCTCCCTGGGGGGGCTCATCACCCCCGAGGTGTTCGACGTGAACTTTGAGAAGTCCTTTGGCGACATTCAGGGGGCCTACCCCGCCATCAACCGGGAGATGGCCCGGCTGGTCCGCGCCCGCCACCCCCAGGTCAAGTGGTTCAACCGGGAGGACGACCTGGGCCTGGAGGGCCTGCGGCGGGCCAAGCTGTCCTACTACCCCGACCTGCTTTTGGAAAAATATACGGCCCGCGAGGTCTCCCGCTGAACCTTCCGGCAGGGCCGCCGGCATCTTTGGTCTCTTTGTCCGCCGGGATTTTGCATAAAAATGTATAGTTATTCTCCCTGCCTCCGTCATAATTGATGAATTACAGGGATTCTTCCCGATTTCGGCCATTTCCCCCTTGCATTCTTTTTGCATATCATTTATAATCCACACACTGGGAGAGGCTCTCCGAACACGCCGGCGGCGTGTCGGGCCGTTTTTCTCCCGGCTGCAAATTGAATGGAGATGAATGAATATGAAAAAGATGAAGAAATTGGCCGCTCTGCTGCTGGCCCTGGCCATGGTGTTTGCCCTGGCCTCCTGCTCCGGCCAGCAGGGCGGCGCCCCCAGCGGCGAACCCTCTGCGCCGGCCCAGAACACGCCCGCGGCTGACCCCAGCCAGGGCGCCGATCCCGCCGCCTTCACCACTGTGGAGGACGGCAAGCTGCACATGTCCACCGAGGCGGGCTTCCCCCCCTATGAGATGACCGCCGACGGCGGCGGCTACAAGGGCACCGGGTTTGAGGGCATCGACGTGGAAGTCGCCGGGGCCATCGCCGAGAAGCTGGGCCTGGAGCTGGTGATCGACGATATGGGCTTTGAGGCCGCCCTGCTGGCCGTCCAGAACGGGGAGAGCGATATCGCCATGGCCGGCATCAGCATCACCGAGGACCGTCTGAAGGTGATGGACTTCTCCGACAGCTACGCCACCGGCGTGCAGGTGGTCATCGTCCCGGAGGAATCCCCCATCCAGACCCTGGACGACCTGGCCAACGCCGAAATGATCGGCACCCAGGCGGGCACCACCGGCTACATCTACGCCTCCGACACCCCGGAGAACGGCGGTTATGGCGAGGAGCATGTCACCGCCTACGACACCGGCGCGCTGGCCATTATGGATCTGGTGAGCGGCAAGATCGACGCGGTCATCATCGACAATGAGCCCGCCAAGGCCTTCGTGGCCCAGAACCCCGGCCTGAAGATCCTGGAGACCGCGTGGGTGGAGGAGGAATACGCCATCGGCTTCGCCAAGGGGAACGACGCCCTGCGGGACGCGGTGAACGCCGCCGTGGCCGAGCTGAAGGCGGACGGCACCTTCCAGGCCATTGTGGACACGTATATCAAGGCCGACTGAGCCGCGCCGCGAACAGGCGAAGCGCAACTGCGTCAAGGCCGGCTGAGCCGCTGTGAGCAGCGCCGGCTGAAACTGATCTGATTTGGGAGGGGCGGCCCTTTGGCCGCCCTTCCCTTCCTCTCCGTGAGAGGGGGAAAGGAGGGTCCCAATTTGCAACCGCTTCTCGACTGGCTGTGCGGCCTCCCGCCTGTCCGGTGGCTCCTTGAGCTCGGCCCCCGCTTTTACAGCGCTTTTTGGGAGGCCGAGCGCTGGAAGCTATACCTCAAGGGCCTGGGCGTCACCTTCCAGATCACCGCCGCGGCCATCTCCATCGGGCTGGTCCTGGGCCTGATCGTCGCCATGGTGCGCACCGCCCACGACCAGCAGCGGCCCGGCCGGCGCAACGCTCTGCTGGGCCTCATCAACGCCGTCTGCACGGTCTACACCACCGTTATCCGGGGCACTCCCATGATGGTGCAGATCCTGATCTGGAACTTTGTCATCTTCAGCACCCGGAATAAGGTGCTGGTGGGCATGGTGGCCATGGGCATCAACGCCGGCGCCTACATCGCGGAGATCATCCGGGGCGGGCTGATGAGCGTGGACCCCGGCCAGAGCGAGGCGGGGCGGTCTTTGGGGCTCTCTTATTTTGACACCATGCGCTTTATCGTCATCCCCCAGGCGTTCAAGAACATCCTGCCCTCCATGGGCAACGAGCTGGTGACGCTGTTCAAGGATACCTCCCTGGTGAACACCATCGGCGCGGCGGAAATGACCTACTACGCCAGCCGGATCGGCGGCAAGACCTTCGACTACATGCCCCCGCTGATCATCATTGCCGTCATGTACTTAGTGTTCGTCATGGGCCTCACCTGGCTCCAGGGAAAGCTGGAAAGGAGGCTGCGCCAAAGTGATCAGCACTGAACGGCGGCCCGGCCTGCCGGCCTTCCAGCCGGCCGCGCAGTTCCCGGAAAAGGAGGGGCCGACATGATAGACGTAAAAAACCTGTCCAAGTCCTTTGGGGACAACCTGGTGCTGGACAATATCTCCGAGCACATCCACCCCGGGGAAAAGGTGGTCATCATCGGGCCGTCCGGCTCGGGCAAGTCCACCTTCCTGCGCTGCCTCAACCTGCTGGAGACCCCCAGCGCCGGGACCATCACCTTTGACGGCGCGGAGATCACCAACCCCAAGGCGGACATCAACGCCATCCGCCGGCAGATGGGCATGGTGTTCCAGCATTTCAACCTGTTCCCCAACATGACCATCCGGAAAAACATCACCCTTGCCCCGGTGCAGACCAGGCTGATGAGCCAGGCCGAGGCCGACGAGGCCGCCGCCGCCCTTTTGGCCCGGGTTGGGCTGGAGGAGAAGGCGGACGCCTACCCCGCCCAGCTCTCCGGCGGCCAGAAGCAGCGCATCGCCATCGTCCGCGCCCTGGCCATGAAGCCCAAGGTGATGCTCTTTGACGAGCCCACCTCCGCCCTGGACCCCGAGATGGTGGGCGAGGTGCTGGAGGTGATGAAGGAGCTGGCCCGGGAGGGGATGACCATGGTGGTGGTCACCCACGAGATGGGCTTTGCCCGGGAGGTGGGCACCCGGGTGCTGTTCATGGACGGCGGGCACATCCTGGAGCAGAACGAGCCCCACGCCTTCTTTGCCCACCCCACAGAGCAGCGCACCATTGATTTCCTCTCCAAGGTGCTGTGAGAAGCGCGGAGCACCCGGGAGCAGGCGGCTAAGACGCGATGCGGAGCGGACGGCTTGCCGGCCAGGAGAGCCGGCAAACGGCGCGCGCAGCTGCAGTGGCTTAGCCGCCGTCGCGGAGGGTGCGCAGCGTGACAACGCCGCCGCAAAACAGCATACCATGCGTTTTGTCAAAACCGCCCGGCCTCCCCGGGCGGTTTTTGTATACTTTTGCAGCTTGCAAACTATACCTGCTTCTGGTATCATAGAACGAACGCAAAAGGAGGGGAACGATATGCGCCAGTCCACGTTGCTGTTTTTCAAAGCGCCCGGCCTGGGGGCGTATCGTTTCTATTTCCATTTTTAAAGCAATCGCCGTTGGGGCGGTTGCTTCTTTTTTTGCGAATCTACGTGAGGGAGAGACGAGTATGAACAATCAAGAACCCATCCGCGACGCCCGCACCCTGGGTATGCCCAAGATGCTCATCCTGGGCCTGCAGCACATGTTCGCCATGTTCGGGGCCACGGTGCTGGTGCCCATCCTGGTAAACAACTACGGCCTGCCCCTGTCCATCCAGACCACCCTGTTCTTCGCGGGGATCGGCACGCTGTTTTTCCACGTATGCACCCGGCTGAGGGTGCCCGCCTTCCTGGGCTCCTCCTTCGCTTTCCTGGGCGGGTTTGAGGCGGTGTCCAAGCTGGACTCCGGCAAGTACGCCGCCATGGACGCCGCCGAGAAGCTGCAGTACGCCTGCGGCGGCATCGTGGTGGCCGGCCTGCTGTATGTGGCGCTGGCCCTGGTCATCAAGGTGGTGGGCGTGAAAAAGGTCATGCGCTTCCTCCCCCCCGTGGTCACCGGCCCCATCATCATCCTCATCGGCCTGAACCTGGCCCCCTCCGCGGTGAACAACGCCAAGACCTGCTGGTGGCTGGCCCTGGTGGCCATGGCCATCATCGTGGCGGCCAACATCTGGGGCAAGGGCATGGTGAAGATCATCCCCATCCTGCTGGGCGTGGTGGGCTCCTATATCGTGGCCGTCATCGCCAACGCCCTGGGCGTCCAGAACGCCGCCGGCGAGGCCCTCATCGACTTCTCCACCGTGGCCGCCTCCAGCCCCATCGGCCTTCAGCCCTTCTTCACCAACTTCACCGGCTCCATCGCCAAGTTTGACCTGACCTCCATCCTGGTGATGGCCCCCATCGCCATCGCCGCCATGATGGAGCACATCGGCGACATGTCCGCCATCTCCGCCACCGTGGGCGAGGACTTCCTCTCCGACCCCGGCCTGCACCGCACCCTCATCGGCGACGGCATCGCCACCTCCCTGTCCGCCCTGTTCGGCGGCCCCGCCAACACCACCTACGGCGAGAACACCGGCGTGCTGGTCCTCTCCAAGGTGTACGACCCCCGGGTGATCCGGCTGGCCGCCATCTACGCCCTGGTCCTGTCCTTCAGCCCCATGTTCGCGGCGGTGGTCAACTCCATGCCCGCGGCCATCGTGGGCGGCGTCTCCTTCATCCTGTACGGCATGATCTCCGCCATCGGCGTGCGCAACGTGGTGGAGAACCGGGTGGACTTCACCAACTCCCGCAACCTCATCATCGCCGCCGTCATCCTGGTGTGCGGCCTGGGCTTCTCCGGCGGGCTTACCTTCGAGGTGGGCGGCGCGTCCATCACCCTGACGGCCCTGGCCATCGCCGCCATTGCGGGCATTGTCCTCAACGCCATCCTCCCCGGCAAGGACTACGAGTTCGGCTCCGACGTGACCCAGGGCCGCTCCGGCGACTTCGGGCGCTATTAAACCGAAACGCGACACATCAAAAGGGACCGCCCCGTGTATGCACGGAGCGGTCCTTTTTAATACTTTCTTTGTCAGGCGGTCCGCCCCTGAGGCACAGGCTGCGGCCCCTATTCGCACATATCCGCAATGATGTGGGCAAACAGCTTGGCGCTGAGCATCAGGTCGCTCACCCGCACCCGCTCGTCCGCGCCGTGGAGGTGGGTGTCAAACCCGGGCAGGGTGCAGCCGAAGGCCACGCCGCCGGGGATGTCGTGGACATAGGTGCCGCCGCCGGTGGACAGGCACTCCCCCTTGAGGCCGGTGTACTCCTCGTACCGCCCCAGCAGGGTCTTGATGAACGGGCTGTCGGCGGGGACATGGTGGGGCTCGCCCTGCTCCCCCCGGAAGGCAAAGCCCTTTTCCTCAAAGGCGGCCTTGGCCGGCATGAGGCAGTTCTCCTGGGTGGCGCACAGGGGGGCGCGGCTGTCGAAGCGGCCCTCCAGCCCTGTCTCCGTGATCTCCAGCAGGGAGAAGGCCAAGGTCAGCGGCCCGGCGATGGGCTCCTTCTGGGCGATGCCCAGCGCCCGGCCCAGATAGTCCCCATGGGGGATCAGCGCGTTCAGGCCGCACAGCGCCTCCCGGCAGGGCCCCTCCGCCAGCGGCAGGGCGCACAGCAGGGCTACCAGCCCCGTGATGGCGTTGTTCCCTCCCTCGGGATAGGCGGCGTGGGCCCCCTCCCCCTTGGCGCGGATGACGGTGACGCCGTTCTCGCTGGCAAAGGTGAACTTCACCCCCGTGCGGGACGTGATGTCCCGGGCGCAGGGCTGGATGTCGTAGATGGACAGCCCCTCCACCCCGGCGGAGGCGTCCCCCGGCAGCACGTTGATGCGGATGCCGCCGTGGAGCCACTTCACCCGGGGCAGCTGCTCCTGGACGGGCCACTCCCTGGTAAACGCGGCCCGGAACCCACCCTTCTCCGTGTTGATGACGGGGAAGCCGGAGTCGGGGGAGAAGGTGGCGGGGGCAAAGGGATGCCGGGCAAAGTACCAGGCGATGTCCCCGGAGCCGCTCTCCTCGTTGGTGCCCATGATGAGCTTACAGTTTTTCTTCAGCGGCACACCCAGGTCCTTCACCGCCTTCATAGCCAGCAGGGAGGCGGCGACGGGGCCCTTGTCGTCGTCGGTGCCCCGGCCGTAGAGCAGGCCGTCGGCCAGCTTGGGCGTATAGGGCTGGGTCACCGTCCAGCCGTCCCCGGGGGCCACCACGTCCAGGTGGCCCAGGATGTGCAGGGCGTCCTCGCCGCCGTTCAGGTCGGCGGTGCCCACATAGCCCTCGTGGTCCTGGGCCGTGAGGCCCCACTCCCGGGCGACGGCCAGCGCCTCCCGGAGGGCGGCGGCGGGGCCGGGGCCGAAGGGCGCACCGGGGGCGGGGACCCCCTCCACGCTGTCGATGGATACCAGGCGGCTCACCGCCTCCACCAGCAGCCCCTCCTTGTCCGCAAAATAGGCCTCAATCTGCTCTTTTCTTGTCATATGTAAACACTCCTTACACCGGCGCAGCGCCAAAGGGGGTTCCGCGCCCCCCTTCGGGGAGCGCGGAATCCCTTGGAAAATCGCGGCTTTTCCATAGTATACTCTTTTTTTCTGTCAAATACAAGGGAAACGGGGCGGTCACTCCGCCTCTTCCCGCTCCACCTCGTCCAGATATTTATACACCGTGTACCGGGACACCCCCAGCCGCCCGGCGATGTAGGGCACCGACTTGCGGTAGGAGAAGGCGCTGCGCCGGCGCAGCAGGCCGATCACCTTCAGCCGTTCCCCCTTGGTGAGCTCCTCCGGCGGCTTGCCCAGCTCGGCCACGCACTGGTTGAAGAGGTCGGCCAGCTGCCGGGAGTCCCCGGGCTGCCACAGGGCCGAGCGCAGATCGGAGGGGGCGTTCATCAGGTCGGACAGAATGCGGTTGGCGAACACCAGGGAGGTGTAGTCGAAGTTGATGCCCAGGGCCAGGTTGTAGTCCTCCCCGATCATATGGAAGGTGGACGACTTGGTCTGCCGCCCGTCGGGGGTGACCGCGGCCAGGTTCACCTGATCGGTGGTGGCCGCCTGCTCGTCCAGCTCCAGGCCGATGCCCATGATGTCCATGGTGGAGCCCACCTCCCGGCCGGACACGTGGCCGTTGTAGATGGATAAAATGGGGTGGGTGGGCACGCCCATGTCGTGGACCAGCGTCTCACAGGAGGAGCCGAACATCTCGGCGATCCCCCGGGCGGTGCGGTCCAGAAATTCAAAGGCCTGGTCGCGGGTCATGGCTGACAGCTCCTCTCCGGGATCTGCCCCGGCTGCGGGGCGCGTCCTATTATAGCCCTTTTCCCCGGAAAAGACAAGCCCCGGGCGGCACGCTCAGCATTTGCGGCTCCGGCCGAAAAAAGTTGTTTACTTTATCTCTTTCGTGTGCTAAAATATGTGTGATTGAGGCACGGGAGGGATAGCTTATGCCAAAGACAACCAACAAAGAGCGGAGCATGGCGCTTTATGAGAGCATTTTAGAGCTGAAGAACCTGGACGAGTGCATCGCTTTTTTTGACGATTTGTGCACAGTGGGCGAGCTGCGGGCCATGGAGCAGCGCTACGATGTGGCCTGTCTGCTGGACGATGGGCTGGTATACACCGAGATTCTGGAGAAGACCGGGGCCAGCTCGGCCACCATCAGCCGTGTAAACCGCATTTTCTCCTTCGGCGCGGGGGGCTTCCGCGCCATGATCGAGCGGCGGAAAAAGAAGCAGGCGCCGTAGGCCGCCGCGGGTGGACAGACCCCGTTCCCTGTGGTATACTGGTTCCATCCTATCCGGCGAGGTGGTATGCGTGAAGCGCTGCATTGTCCTGAGCGGGATCGTCTAATTCTAAAACGATGCTCAGGAGGCGTTCAGATGATCCCGCAGTGGAAAATTTATCCCCGTTCCCAGGGGCACAGCACGGTCTATCTGCAAAACGTGGTGACCGATCCCTCCATCACCGTGGGGGAGTACACCACCTATGACGATTTTGTCCGCGACCCCAGGGAGTTTGAGAAGAACAACGTGCTCTACCACTACCCTGTAAACCACGAGAGGCTGACCATTGGGAAGTTCTGCTCCATCGCCTGCGGCGCGAAATTCCTGTTCAACAGCGCCAACCACGCGCTGGGCAGCCTGTCCACCTACCCCTTTCCCATCTTCTTCGAGGAGTGGGGCCTGCCCGTGGAGGATATCCCCCGGGCCTGGGACAACAAGGGGGACATCGTGGTGGGCAGCGACGTGTGGATCGGCTACGAGGCCGTCATCCTGGCGGGCGTGACCATCGGCGACGGAGCCGTCATCGGCGCCCGCGCCCTGGTGACCCGCGACGTGCCGCCCTACACCATTGTGGGCGGGGTCCCGGCCCGGCCCATCCGGAAGCGGTTCGACAATGCCGCCATTGAAGCGCTGCTGGCGCTGCGCTGGTGGGACTGGCCCGAGGCGCGCATTGCCGCCAATTTAGAGGCCATCCAATCCGGCCGCCTGGACCGGCTGCGGTAAGCAAAAAGGAAGCACGGCATAGGCCGTGCTTCCTTGCGCTTCTATCGGAAATACAGCGCCCCGGACTCAAAAATGGGCTGGAGCTTGTCCCCGGGGATGTTTTTCGCCACGAACTCCCCCCGCCGCTCGCTGTGGCCCATCTTGCCGAACACCCGGCCGTCGGGGGAGAACACGCCCTCAATGGCGCACACCGAGCCGTTGGGGTTCACCGAGATGTCCATGGACGGCACGCCCTGCTCGTCCACGTACTGGGTGCCCGCCTGGCCGTTGGCGATGAGCTGGTCCACCACCGGCCGGGGGGCCACAAACCGGCCCTCGCCGTGGGACACCGGGATGGCGTGGAGGTCGCCCACGTGGCTGAGCAGCATCCAGGGGGATTTCACCGAGCACACCCGGGTGGTGACGTACCGGCTCTGGTGCCGCCCGATGAGGTTGTAGGTGAGGGTGGGGGCGTTCTCGTCCGGGGTGCGGATCTCGCCGTAGGGCACCAGCCCCAGCTTGACCAGCGCCTGGAAGCCGTTGCAGATGCCCAGCATCAGCCCGTCCCGGCGCTTTAAGAGGTCATGCACCGCGTCGGACAGGCGGGGGCTGCGGAAGAAGGACACGATGAGCTTGGCGGAGCCCTCCGGCTCGTCGCCGCCGGAGAAGCCGCCGGGGAGGAACACGATCTGGGCGTTTTGGATGGCCCGCTCCAGCTCCAGCGCGGAATCCGCCAGCGCCTGGGGGGTGAGGTTGCGGATGACCACCGTCTCCGCGTCCATCCCCGCCCGCAGGCAGGCCCGCACGCTGTCGTACTCGCAGTTGGTGCCGGGGAACACGGGGATGACCACCCTCGGCCTTGCGATCTCGCCGTTGAATACGGCGGGGGAGCGCCTGTCCCAGGTAATCGTCTCCACCTTCTCGGACGTGCCCGCCCGGGTGGGGTAGACCTCCTCCAGGGTCTGCTCGTTGAGCTTGAGCAGCTCATCGATGGGGGCGGCGTCCTCGCCCTTGGGGCAGTTGGGCCAGTCCCCGCTGTGGTGCAGCTTGATGACCGGCTGAGCGGTGGTCACTCCGATGCGGATGACCTGATCCCGCTCCAGCTTTATGTCCACATCCTCGGCCAGTTCCGCAATGATGGCGCCCTTGGCCCGCGCGTACCAGCCCAAAGGCACATCCGGGTCGGCGGCAAAGCCGATCTGATTGCCGAAGGACATATTCATGACGCCCTCGGCGAAGCTGTTCTCCACCGCCCAGGCGGCCTTCACCTTGCCCTCCTGACACAGCTTGTGGAAGGCGTCCCAGGCGGCTTTCAGCTGCTCCGGCGGACCGCCGGCAAAAACGTACACCGGGTGGCCCGCCTCCTTGAACTCGGGGGAGAGCACGTCCGCCGCCTTGACGGGGGCGATGGCGAAGGAGATGAGGGTGGGGGGCACATCCAACTCCAGGAAGGAGCCGGACATGGAGTCCTTGCCGCCGATGGCGGCTACGCCGTAGCGGAGCTGGGCGTCCAGCGCCCCCAGCAGGGCGGAGAAGGGCTTGCCCCAGCGGGCGGGGTCGTCCCGCAGCTTCTCGAAAAACTCCTGGAGGGTGAGGTAGGCGTCGTGGTAGTCCGCCCCCGCCGCCACAATCTTGGCCAGGGAGACGGTGACACTGGCCCGCGCCCCCATAAAGGGGTTGGCGGACAGCCACTCCGGGTCGCAGCCCCAGGCCATGACGCTGGCCTGGCCGGTCTCCTCGCCGGGCATGGTGGGCAGCAGCGCCGCCATGGCCTGGGCGGGGGTGGTCTGGGTCCTGCCGCCGAAGGGCATCAGCACCGACCCCGCGCCGATGGAACCGTCAAACCGCTCCACCAGCCCCCGGCGGGAGGCGCATTTCAGGCTGGCCGCCATCTCCCGCAGGCTGGAGAACTCATGGCCGGGCAGGGGATTGTGGTCCCACTCCGGAACGGACACACGGGCGTGCTTTACCGCGCCGTTGGTGTTGAGGAATTCCCGGCTCAGGTCGGCGATGGTCTGGCCCTTCCAGGTCATCACCATGCGGGGGCTCTCGGTGACCACGGCCACCCGGTAGGCCTCCAGGTTCTCCGCCTCCGCCAGAGCGATGAACTGCTCCTCGTCCTCGGCGGCCACCACCACCGCCATGCGCTCCTGGCTCTCGGAGATGGCCAGCTCGGTGCCGTCCAGGCCGTCGTACTTCTTGCGCACCGCGTCCAGGTCGATGGCCAGCCCGTCGGCCAGCTCACCGATGGCCACGGACACGCCCCCCGCGCCGAAATCGTTGCAGCGCTTGATCATCCGGGTCACGTCCCCGTTGCGGAACAGCCGCTGGAGCTTGCGCTCCTCGGGGGCGTTGCCCTTCTGCACCTCGCTGGCCATGGTGGCCAGCGATTTTTTGTTGTGGCTCTTGGAGGACCCGGTGGCCCCGCCGATGCCGTCCCGGCCCGTGCGGCCGCCCAGGAGGATAATCACGTCCCCGGGGGCGGGGCGCTCCCGGCGGACATGGCCGGCGGGGGCGGCGGCCACCACCGCGCCGCACTCCAGCCGCTTGGCGATGTACCCGGGGTGGTAGAGCTCGGCCACGTGGCCGGTGGCCAGGCCGATCTGGTTGCCGTAGGAGGAGTAGCCCGCCGCCGCGGTCTGGGCGATCTTCCGCTGGGGCAGCTTGCCCTCCAGGGTGTCGCTGAGAGGGACGGTGGGGTCTCCGCCCCCGGTCACCCGCATGGCCTGGTGGACATAGGCCCGACCGGAGAGCGGGTCCCGGATGCAGCCGCCGATGCAGGTGGCCGCGCCGCCGAAGGGCTCGATCTCGGTGGGGTGGTTGTGGGTCTCGTTTTTGAACATGAGCAGCCAGTCCTGCTCCTCGCCGTCCACCACAGCGGGGACGTGGATGGAGCAGGCGTTGATCTCCTCGCTCTCGTCCAGCTCGGGCAGCTCCCCCCGCTTTTTGAGGACCTTGGCGCCGATGGTGGCGATGTCCATCAGGGTCTGGGGGCGCTTTTTCGCCTTCTCCCCGCCGTACACCTCCTCACGGGCGGAGAGGTAGCGCTCATAGGCCCCCCGCACCCGGGGGTCCCGGATGTCCACATCGTCCAGATGGGTGGAAAAGGTGGTGTGGCGGCAGTGGTCGGACCAGTAGGTGTCCACCACCCGCACCTCGG
>CAJUEG010000003.1 GCA_910584835.1 uncultured Oscillospiraceae bacterium
AAAAACTACAAAATTTCTTCGGCGTTTTCTTACAATTTCAGATTGGCGTTGACATAAAGGATCAACTGATCCTTTTGCACTTGCTTGACTATAGAATAGAGAAAACCTGCGCAGGAGATGAAATTATGAAAAAAATTATCCGCCGGCCTGCTCTTTCAGCAAAATTAAGGGGGATGACAAGGGCTGCACCGCCACGGTCAGCTTCAAGGCGGTGGATGAGGGGGACATGGCCCGCGGCCTGGATGCCCTGCGGGAGGCCGCGAAAAAGTATGGCTAGAGATCGAAATCGTCCCTTCCTCTGAGTACCACGGCCCGGCGGACATGCCGCGCCCCGTCTTTGCCTATACCCTGGAGCGCATCCGCGCGGTGTTCCCGGACTACCCCCCATTCCCTTCATCCTGCCCGCCGGGACGGACGCCCGGCGGCTCACCGATATCTGCCCCTGCGTGCTGCGCTTCGCCCCTATCCGGCTTTCCGCCCAGCAACTGGGCTCCGTCCACTCGGAGAATGAAAACATTGACCTGGACTCCATCACTGATGCGGTAACGTTCTACACTGATTTTTTGCGCAATTACCCATAAAAAGAAAGGGAGATACTTATGAGTAAGGTAAAAAACGAACCGAAAATCAAGAATCCGCTGATTACGGCCATCCGGGAGCAGCTGGAGCACCGGGCGCTGTGGATGTACCTGCTGTGCGACGAAGCGGCAAAAAAGGGTCTGAACGCGGAGGACTACGCCCCCGCCGCTATCCGCCGCTGCGGGCTGTACCAGGGCGGACTGCTGCGGAAAAAGGCCGGGGGCGGGCCGTCCCTCAAGGGGCTGAAAAAGACGCTGTTTTCCAAGTTCGCCCAGTGGGTGTTCGAGATGGACATCAAGCGGTGCGACGACGACCATCTGGACATCGACTTCCACTACTGCCCCCTGGTGAAAGCGTGGCAGAAGCAGGGCTGCACCGACGAGGAGATCCGGCTGCTGTGCGACCACGCCATGTGCGGCGACCGGGGCATCGCAGAGAGCTTCGGCTGTGAGCTGGACCTGCCGGCCACCATCGCCCGGGGGGACGATATCTGTCAGATTCGTTTTGTCCGGCGCTGAGTCCAAAAATTGCCCGCGCCCCATCCAGCGCAAATCCATTGTAACAGGAGTGATCGCTATGCCCATGCTGGGAGCCGTCATTGTCCCCCACCCGCCCCTCATCATCCCCACTGTCGGCCGGGGCCAGGAGCGGCAGGTCCAGGCCACCATCGATGCCTACCGCACTGCCGCCAGGCAGGTGGCGGACTGGATGCCGGAGGTTTTGGTGATCTCGTCGCCACACACCGTTATGTACGCCGACTACTTCCACATTTCCCCCAGCGCGGGCGCGTCCGGCAGCATGGCCTCCTTCGGCGCGCCTCAGACCCGCCTTGAGGTGAAGTATGATACAGAGCTGCGCCGAGAGCTTGTCCGGCAGGCGGAGACGGCGGGCCTCCAGGCCGGAACGCTGGGGGAACGTGACCCGTCCCTGGATCACGGCACCTTCCTGCCCCTCTACTTCCTCCAAGAGGCCGGGGTGGACTGCCCTATCCTGCGCATTGGACTGTCAGGCTTTTCTCCTTTACAGCATTATCAATTGGGGCAATGTGTCGCCAAAGCGGTGGACAGGCTGGGCCGCAGGGCCGTGTTTGCAGCCAGCGGCGACCTGTCCCACAAGCTGCATGATGACGGCCCCTACGGCTACGCCCCGGAGGGCCCGGTGTTCGACCGCCGGGTCACCGCCGCCATGGCATCCGGGGACTTCCTTCAATTTCTCACCATGGACCCGGCCCTGTGTGACCGGGCGGCGGAGTGCGGCCTGCGCTCTTTTCAGATCATGGCCGGGGCGCTAGACGGCCTGGGAGTGACGCCGGAGCTGCTCAGCTATGAGGGCGTCACCGGCGTGGGCTATGGCGTAGCTGCCTTCGCTGTCACCGGCCCGGATGAGAACCGCCGGTTTGCTGCCCAGTGTGAGGAGATCGAGCGCGCCCGGCTGGCGGACGTCAAAGCCGCAGAGGACCCTTGGGTGCGGCTGGCCCGGCTGTCGCTGGAGACCTATGTGCGCACAGGACAGCGTCTGCATACCCTCCCGGACGGCCTGCTTCAAGAGTTGACAGGCAAGGCCGCCGGGGCCTTTGTCTCCCTCCATGCCCACGGGCAGCTCCGGGGCTGCATCGGCACCACCGGCCCCACCACCGCCAGCGTGGCGTGGGAGATCGTGCAGAACGCCGTATCCGCCGGGGCACGGGACCCCCGTTTCCCGCCCGTGGGCAAGGATGAGCTGGATACCCTGGAATACAGCGTGGACGTGCTGGGAGAGCCGGAACCCATCTCCTCCCCCGCCCAGTTGGATGTAAAAAAGTACGGTGTCATTGTGTCCTGCGGCAGCCGCCGGGGCCTGCTCCTCCCCGACCTGGACGGTGTGGATACGGTGGAGCGGCAGATCGACATCGCCCGCCAGAAGGGCGGCATCAGCGCCCGGGAAACCTATACCCTGGAGCGGTTTGAGGTGGTGCGGCACACATGAGCGTAAAATGTGAGCTGTGCTTTCACCACTGCGAATTGGCGGAGGGCCAGACCGGCTTCTGCCGGGCCAGAGTCTGCCGGAGCGGGGCCGTCCTGCCGCTGAACTACGGCAAACTCACCAGCCTGGCCCTGGACCCTATCGAAAAAAAGCCCCTGCGCCGTTTCCGGCCCAGGAGCCTGATCTTATCGGTGGGCAGCTTCGGCTGCAACCTCCGCTGTCCCTTCTGCCAGAACCATGAGATCTCCATGGCTGGGGACGGCACAATCCAGACCGTGAACGTGTCGCCCGAACAGCTGGCGGACAAGGCGGCGGAGCTGATCCCCCGGGGAAACATTGGCGCGGCCTACACCTACAACGAGCCGCTGGTTGGGTACGAGTACGTCCGGGACTGCGCCGCCGCCGTCCATGGCCGGGGCATGGTCAATGTGCTGGTCTCCAACGGCACTATTGAGGAACAGCCCTGGCGGGAGCTTCTCCCCTATCTGGACGCGGCCAATATCGACCTTAAAGGTTTTACCTCAGAATGGTACCGCCGCCTGGGCGGCGACTTGGACACGGTAAAGCGCTCCATCGCCCTGGCGGCGGAGCGGTGCCACGTGGAGGTCACCACCCTGCTGGTCCCTGGTGAGAACGACAGCGTGGAGGAGGTCCGTGCCCTGGCCAAGTGGCTGGCGTCGGTAAGCCCGGATATCCCCCTGCACCTGTCCCGGTTCTTCCCCAGGTATCAGATGCAGGACCGCCCGCCCACTCCGGTGGAGCGGGTATACCAGCTGGCGGAGGAAGCCAGGGACTGGCTGACCTATGTCTACACCGGGAACTGTTGACGGGCCGGATATCAATATCGGTCAAAACAGGCGAAAATTTCCTGCATCCGGGGCATGGTCAGCCCCGCAGGGACGACCCCGCCGCCGCAGACCGCTCCCAGCCCCTCTTCCTCCATCAGTTTCATCAGCGCCGCCACAACGTCCTCTACCCGACCGCCCGCCAGATGCTCCCGGGCGTAGCGCACCATATAGGCCAGTGCCCGGGCCTGGCCTGCGTCCGTCAACTGCTCCACATAGCGCAAATCCAGCTCCCGGCCGCCGACAGAGAAAGCGGTCTTGCCGAAACACTTCACCTTCAACCGCTCCTGCCGATAGCCGTCCCCCCGGTAATTTTTTCGGATTTGGCTGTCGCCGGACAGGTCGATCACCCGGCCCCGGTTGGGCAGATGGAAGCCGGGGGCTGTCAGGGAGGGAACGGGCCGTCCCGCCAGCGCCGCCTTGGCCTGGTCTGTGATGTCCCGGGCGCGGTAGGCGTCCATCTGCACCACTTTGTCGGCAATGTGAAAATAGGCTCCGCAGCTGCCCACCACCAGGACCAGGGACACCCCGGCTTTTTGCCACAGATCCATGGCCCGTTCCAAAAACGGGGTGATGGGTTCCTGCTCCCGGGCAATCACCGCCTGCATCAGCTCATCCCGCACCATGAAATTGGTGGCGGAAGTGTCCTCATCCATGAGCAGCACCCTGCTCCCCGCCTCCAGGGCCTCGGCGATGTTGGCCGCCTGTGAAGTGCTGCCGCTGGCGTCCAAGGTGGAAAAGCGGGTGGTGTCCCGCCCGCTGGGCAGGCGGCTGATGAACAGAGAGATATCGGTGTCCGTCACCTTGCGGCCGTCCTCCGCCCGGATCTTCACAGCGGAAGCGTCCGTGATGACGTACTCCCGGCCATCCCCGGCGATGTGGTTGTAGACGCCCCGCTCCAGTGCCTTCAGCAGGGTGGATTTGCCGTGGTAACCTCCGCCGGCGATGAGGGTAATCCCTCGACGCACCCCCATACCCCGGACGATCCCCCGGTGGGGCAGCTCCAGGGTCACCGCCATGGACTCAGGGGATTGGAAGGGCACCGCGCCCTTCATGGGCCGGTCGGACACACCGCTCTCCCGGGGCAGAACGGAGCCGTCCGCCACAAAAGCGGCCAATTCCAGCCGCTCCAACTCCTCCCGGATGAAGTGCTGGTCCTCCGCCAGGGCGATGGTCTGGGCCACCTCCCCCTTGGGGGCGCTGGCATACAGCAGGCCCTGCTCCACACAAATGGGGAGAAAATCAAAGAGAATCTTCTCCAGCTCGGGCGCGTTGATGGTTCGTCCGTTGGCTGGGAACCCTACCTCAAAACGCAGAGTGATCGCCCCGGCTCGCACCTGGCAATCTGTCCGCTCCAGCACCTCTTGTCCGGGCGCAGTGACGGCTAGAACCCCGCTTTTGCCCGAGCCCTTGGCCTGCCGGGAGAACCGTCCCGCCTGCCGGGCAAAGCGCCGGAGCAGATAATCCTCCAGCGCCGTTCGGTTCCATGGGGCCTCCCAGCAGTCGGCCGGGAAGCCCGCGGTTTTGCGGTCAAGCGTCACGCTGAGCTGAGAGGGAGCGGCAAAAGGATCGCCCTGGACGTGTTCAATGTTCAGCGCATAGGTTCCAAAGGACCAGCTCCCCGCCAGGGATTTGTAGGCCGGGTAGCTCCTGTGATCAATGGCACGCAGGGCAGAGCGCAGTTCTTCCGCTGTTTTCATGGCAAAACACCGCTTTCAGATGGTTTATCGGCATCTCTGCCGTGCCCTTCATGATATTAGCTTTCCTACCAAAAGTCAAGATACGCCGCCGCAATGCGTAGGCAGCACCCTGATCCTCCCTTGGTCAGCAGGTTATAGTTAAATGGACTGTGCTTTCGATTGGCTATCCGTTCTTTTATGTTTCTGCATTTGTTATTCCAGAATCGCCACGCAGACGCAGACATGCCAACAGGGCTTGTCCTTCGGCATGATAAGCGTCTCTCCTGCCTTCGGATATTTGCGGCGGCATACTTCAATATGCGAAAATATGTGAAGTATTTTTCCTTTAATATCATTGGAATCAGACACTTTTTTACTGTTATATTTTAGCCCCTTAGTAGGTACTGAGGAATTGGGGCATCTGGAAATGGTGGGTACTTTAGTCCATCAGCTTACCCGCAACCTCAGCGAGGATCAAATCAAAACTGCCGGATTCGACACCTATTTTGTTGACCACACCACTGGAGTCTATCCTCAGTTTGCGTCCGGCTATCCCTGGTCTGCCTCCACCATGCAGGTCACCGGAGACATCATCGCCGATTTGACCGAGGATTTGGCCGCAGAGCAAAAAGCCCGCCTTACCTACGATAATATTCTCCGTCTATCCGACGATCCGGACGTAAACAATGTCATTCGCTTCCTTCGAGAGCGGGAGATTGTTCATTTTCAGCGGTTCGGCGAAGCCATTGAACTGGCCAAGCAAAAGATGGACCAAAAAAACGTGTACTTCACCAATCCGGCATTCGACAAATAGCTGATATAAACGCCCGCCTTGAGCCTCAAGGCGGGCGTTTTTTATTCCTCCCAGCTGTCTCCTGTGGCGTAGTCAATGACTACGCCTGGCTGTACATTATAGACGTACACATTAAAGCACAGGCCTTCTCCCTCATCCTCTACTGAGAACGCCTCCAGCTGCACTCCGCTGGCCAACAGATTCTCGCCCTCAAAGACAGGCGTTACCCGGTAAAGCACATGGTTTTCCGTCTCCTCCACATAGCCGTCCACCATGTTCTCAAAGGGAAGCATCCCCTCCACATTCATATACCGCGTACCCGTAATAAGATTCTGCTTGTTGGCGTTCTCACCCGCCAGCTGATAACCAATTAGGTGACAGCGATTGTACAGATATTTGCCGTCCACACAGTCGTACTTCACCGTCTGCCACCCGGAGGGCTTCACCTGGCCGATATCTCCCCTGGGTTCGGTGGGCATAATGTCCAGACATACATTTGCATATGCCACGCCGCACCGCCCTAAGTAGTCCAGCTCACTGTATGTCTCAAAGGGTTCCAGCGTCAGGTCTTCCAGCTCAAAATTCGGCCGATTGTCCTGCAAGACCACATAGGGTTCCCCCGAGTAGGCCGGTATATCCTCCACCGCCATCGCTTCTGGTGGCTTCAGCCCAAGCTCCACCAGCAGGTTGTCCAGCGTCAGCGAACCGCTCATATGCAGGCTCAAAGCGGTGACCGCCACCACCGCTGCAAGGACCAACAGCAGCATAATAAGCCGTTCCCTGCTGGGCCCGGCCTGCCGCCGTTTCTCTGTGCGGGCGCTCATGACCTGCCCTCCAAAATACGGCTGGCGTCAACTGCCGCAACAATTTTCTTTATCACAGACACCGGCTGCACCAGCGCAAACCGCACATGCCCCTCCCCAAGCGGGCCAAACGCCGAGCCCGGAGTGCACAGCAATCCCGTACTGTCCAACAGCTCAAAGCAAAATTCAGCAGAATTCATGTACCCGGCCGGGAGGGGCGCCCACACAAACATGCTGCCCTGACTGTCCGGCACCTCCCAGCCGATGGACCGCAGCCCGCCGCACAGGGCGTCCCGCCGGGCCTGGTATTCCGCACGATTTCGGGCCACGCTGTCCTGGGGGCCGTTGAGAGCTGCCGCCGCTGCGTGCTGGATGGGCAGAAACATCCCGTAGTCGATCTGAGACCGCAGGCGTTTGAACGCCCCCACGATCTCACGGTTCCCCAGCACAAAGGACACGCGGGCCCCGGTCAGATTATAGGTCTTGGACAGCGAATTAAACTCCACCCCCACCTCCTTGGCACCTTCAAAGGACAGGAAGGACTTCCCAACCCGTCCGTCGAAAATAATCTCGGAGTAGGCGTTGTCGTGGATAATCACAATTCGGTTCTTCCTGGCAAACTCAATCAAACGGGGGTAAAACTCATCCGGTGCCGCCGCGCCCAGGGGGTTTGCCGGATAGGACACCACCATAAACCGAGCCTTTTTTGCCAAATCAGGGTCAAAATGATCCAGATCCGGCAGATAACTGTTCTCCTTTAGCAGTGGGTAGCGGACGCATTCCGCCCCGCACAGGCAGGGTCCCAGCTCAAAGATGGGGTAACCCGGATCGGGCACCAGCACCACATCGCCGGGATCGCACAGCGTCCAGCCCACGTGGGTCAGCCCCTCCTGGGAGCCGTACACCGCCATCAGCTCGTCCGCTTCCAGCTCCACGCCATAGCGCCGCCTGTACCAGCTTTGCACCGCCTGGATCAGCTCCGCCGTCTCGCCCAGAGAGTAACGGTAGTTGGCCGGGTCAGACGCCGCCTGAGTCAACGCCTCCACCACATGGGGTTCCGGCAGAAAGTCCGGCGTTCCGATGGACAGGTTATAGACCGGCTTGCCTTGAGCCAGCCGATCATGCTTTCGATCATCCAGCACATTAAAAATCCCTGGTTCAAAGCCGTCCATCCGGCGGGCAAATTTCATTTCCATGGGTTATCCCTTTCTCTGTCTCTATTTTTTCAGCTGGGCCAGCAGTGCGTCCCCATCTCCGTCCCTCTCCCCCACCAGCACCAGGAACTGCTCCTCATCCAGCACGGGCACTCCCAGCTCCTGGGCCTTGCGCAGCTTGGAGCCTGCCGCCTCCCCGGCCACCACACATCCTGTCTTTTTGGACACGGAGCCGGACACCTTGGCGCCCAGGGCCTCCAGCTTGTCCCCCGCCTCTTTTCGGGAATAGGCGGACAGCTCGCCGGTGAGCACAAAGGTAAGTCCCGCCAGCTTGTCCCCCATCGGAGCGGCCTGGCTGTCCATGTTCACCCCCGCCTCTTTCAGCGAGGCAATGAGATGCCGGCTCTGGGGGGCGGCAAACCACTCCGTCAAATATTTTGCCGTGATGCCGCCGATATCGTCGATATCGGTGAGTTCTTCCTCAGTAGCCTGCGCCAGTGCGTCCAAGCATCCAAACCGGGCAGCCAGAATCTTTCCCGCCTTCTGCCCCACCTGCCGGATGCCAAAGGCAAACAGCAGCTTGGACAAATCGTTCCCCTTGGATTTCTCAATGGCCGCCAGCAGGTTGTCCGCCGACTTTTTTCCCATTCGATCCAGCTTAGCCACTTGATCCCGGTCCAGCCGATAGAGGTCGGCGGGGGTTTTGACCATCCCCGCATTTACCAGCGCCTCCACCACCGCAGGGCCAAGGCCCTCAATATCCATGGCGTCCCGGCTGGCAAAATGGGTCAGATTGCGCAGCAGCTGGGCAGGGCACTCCGCCCCGGTGCAGCGGATGTGTGCGCCGTCCTCGTCCCTTGCCACTGGCGCGCCGCACACCGGGCACACCGTGGGCAGCAGGTACGGCTCGGTCTCCTCGGGACGCTTCTCCCTCACCACAGACACGATCTCGGGGATGATCTCCCCCGCTTTCTGCACGATCACTGTGTCCCCGATGCGGATATCCTTCTCTGTGATAAAGTCCTGATTGTGGAGGGTTGCGTTGGTGACAGTAGTACCTGCCAGCCGAACAGGGGAAACCACCGCCTTGGGGGTAAGCACGCCGGTGCGGCCCACTTGCACCACAATATCCTCCACCACGCTCTCCTTTTGCTCCGGCGGATACTTGTAGGCTGCCGCCCAGCGAGGAAATTTAGCTGTCTCCCCCAGTATGCTGCGCTGTGTCAAGTTATTTACCTTCACAACGGCTCCGTCGATATCAAAGGGGTACTTTTCCCGTTGATCTCCCAGCTCAAATATGGCGGACTGGATTTCCTCCATATCCCTGGACAGCCGGAAATCAATGACCTTGAATCGCAGCTCCCGCAGCCAGTCCAGCCCGGCGCTGTCCGTCTCAAAAGGAGTGTGATCGGAGTACTGAATATTGAATACCACCATGTCCAGCCCCCGGGCGGCGGCAATCTTAGGGTCCAGCTGCCGCATGGACCCGGCGGCGGCGTTGCGGGGGTTGGCAAACAGCGGCTCTCCCCGCAGCTCCCGCTCCCCGTTCAGCTTCTCAAAGGTTTTCCGGGGCATGTAGACCTCTCCACGGACAATGAGTGACTGCGGGGCGTTGTCCAGCCTTATGGGAATGGACTTGATGGTGCGCAGATTTTCCGTCACGTCCTCTCCAACCTGGCCGTCTCCACGGGTTGCGCCCCGGACAAACACTCCGTTCTCGTACTCCAGCGCCACCGACAGCCCGTCCACCTTGGGTTCCAGCAGATACTCAGGCTGCGCTCCGCTCTCCCGCACCCGCCGGTCAAAGTCCAGCAGCTCATCGGGAGAAAACACGTCCTGAAGGCTCTGGAGCGGCACCCGGTGCGCCACCTGCTGAAAACTGTCCAGCGCCTTGCCCCCCACCCGCTGGGTGGGGGAGTCCGGGGTGACCAGCTCCGGGTGGGCCGCCTCCAGCTCCTCCAGCTCCCGCAGCATCTTGTCGTACTCAAAATCGGAGATGATGGGCGCGTCCAGCACATAATAGCGGTAATTGTGCCCGTTTAGTTCATCCCGCAGCCGTGCGGCCTGGGCGTTGATATCCATATCAGCCGTTCCCCTTTTCCAGATTTAAATAGGTGTCGGGCGTCTCGCCCACGATGACGGTCTCCGCCACGCACACGCTGCTGCTGACAGACACGGGGAGCACCTCCCCCGGCAGAAACAGATACACTGTGGCCGTGATATCCAGGCATATCCGATGCAGGGTCTGGTTTACTCCCGCAGCGGTAAAGGAGTTGGAGTAGTCGGCGGTAACCTCTCCCACCGAGTCCACCCGCACCCGCACGGACGGCCCAACGCCGGACAGCAATGGCTGTCCGGTGAGGGTCCCCAGCGGGACGCCCAGCGCACCGCTGTCCAGAGCTCCCAGCTGCCGGACTACCGCCTCCACCACCTGCCGCTTGAAGCGGCTGTTGGCGGAAGTATTGCTGATGATGGATGTCACCTTTCCCGCCCCGTCCTTTTCCAGGGTGACAAAATCACCGTAGCTTACGCTGTTTTCCTGGAGGCAGTTATCCACGGCGGCGGCAATGGCCTGGGTCATCAGGTTGGTGGCCTGACTGGACGCTGTGGCTTCCAGCACCGGGCGCAGACGCCCATTCAGCACATGGAGCAGCAAACCTGCCAGCGCAAGTGCCGCCAGCATAGGCAGCACCGCCGCCAGCGGCCCCTCCCGCCGCAGACACATCAGCAAGCGTTTTAACTTTACAGGCATACAGTCACCTCCTAACAGGTTACTGTATGCCCTGGACAGCTCGGCCTATGTCAGCCCCGCAGCAGCTCTTCCGCCGCCAGCATCACGCCGGTCTTGCCGGACTCATAGGTAAGGCCGCCCTGGAGATAGACCGTGTACGGCTCCCGCATGGGCGCGTCGGCCGACAGCTCAATAGATGCCCCCTGGATGAAGGCCCCCGCCGCCATGATGACCTGGCTGTCATAGCCCGGCATATCCCAGGGCTCCGGGGTGACAAAGGAGTCCACAGGGGCCCCGGACTGGATTCCCTTGCAAAACCTCTTGACCGCCTCCGCAGTCCCAAGATGGATCATCTGGATGATATCGCGGCGGACTGCATCCGATTTTGGCTCCGTCTCATAGCCCATCAGCTCCATGAGCCGGGCAGCGAATACCGCGGTTTTTACAGCCTGGGCCACAGTGTGGGGGGCCAGAAACAGCCCCTGATACAGCAGGCGGTTGTTTCCCAGCGTGGACCCGCACTCCCGGCCAATCCCAGGGCAGGTCAAGCGCATGGCCGCGCCCTCCACCAGATCCCGGCGCCCGGCGATATAGGCCCCGGTGGGGGCCAGTCCGCCGCCGGGATTTTTGATGAGGGACCCCACTACCAGGTCCGCCCCCACATGCGTGGGTTCCCGTTCCTCCACAAACTCGCCGTAGCAGTTGTCCACCAAAATGGCGGCGTTGGGATTGTTTTCCCGCACAATGGCACACAATGCCCCGATTTCGTCCACCGACAGGGACGCCCGTGTGGCATATCCCTTGGAGCGCTGGATGAGCACCGCCTTCGCCCGCGGGTCTCGGACCGCCAGAGCCAGCCCCTCTTTGTCCGGCGCGTTGTTTACCAGCTCCACCTGGCGGTATTCTACGCCGTAGTCCTTGAGGGAACCGTGGCCCTTGTCCACCGCCCCCACCACCCCCAGCAGGGTATCGTAAGGCGCGCCGACGGCGGACACCAGCACATCCCCGGCTCTCAGCGCCCCAAACAGGGCGCAGGTAATGGCATGGGTCCCGTTGACAAATTGAAGCCGCACCAGCGCGTCCTCTGTGCCAAACAGCTCGGCGTAAATCTCATCCAGCTTATCCCGCCCCAAGTCGTCATAGCCATAGCCGGTGGTGCCGGCAAAATAGCTCTCCGCCAC
Source organism: uncultured Oscillospiraceae bacterium (assembly GCA_910584835.1). GTDB lineage: Bacteria > Bacillota > Clostridia > Oscillospirales > Oscillospiraceae > Enterenecus. The sequence goes on from CAJUEG010000003.1 coordinate 11,728, forward strand.
CCGGTGGGTCTGAAACGCCGCCAGCACCCGCTGGCTGTTGGCCTGGGCGATGGCGTCAATGCGGGAAAACTGCTCCGCCAAATCCTGTTCGGCCCGGGCGGCCAGGCCCCTTATCCGCTCTGAAATCCGTAAAGGAGAATTCATTTACAAGTACCGTCCTATCTCAGCTTTATAGGTCACAGTGCGCGAATGCCGCCGCTAATTCCACGCAGGCGCGCACATCGCCCAAATCCACCATCTCGGTGGGGGTATGGGTGTAGCGGCAGGGAATGGAGATACCTCCCGTATATACGCCGGCCCGGGTGGCCTGGATGGGACCGGCGTCGGTACCGCCCCGCCGGGACACGCTGCGCTGGACGGGGATGCCCCGCTCCTGGGCCAGTTCCATCAGGCGCTTCACCATGTCGGGATGGTAGACCGCCGAATGGTCCATAACGTTAACCGCCGCGCCTTTGCCGCACAGGGCGGTCACATCGTGCTTGGCGCCCGGGACGTCATCGGTGCCGCACACGTCCACCGCAATGCCGTAGTCCGGGTCGATGGCCCAGGCGGCGGTCTTGGCCCCCCGGCAGCCCACCTCCTCCTGGGCGGAGAACACAAAATACAAGTCATTATCCGCCGCCGCGGCCTGTTCCATCGCCATGAGCAGCACCAGGCAGCCGATCCGGTTATCCAGATAGGGGGAGATGATCCGGCCCCCCGCCGCGCGGGTTGGGGTGTCATATACCATCGCGTCCCCCACCTGCACCAGCTTTTTGGCCTCCTCTCCGTCCGCCGCGCCGATATCAACCACAAGATCGTCTGCCTTCAGCTTGGACAGATCCGCGTCTGCGGCTGTACAGAACAGGCCCTTCGCGCCGTTCTGGAACCGCACCGGGGTATACAGCGCCCGCGCCGCGCCCACTCCCCCCAGGGGCCCCACATGGACAAATCCTTTTTCGTCGATATGGGTGGCCACCAGCCCGATGGAGTCCATGTGGGCGGAGAACATCACCCGGGGACCGCCGCCCTTTTTGCGGCAGATCAAATTTCCTATGGCGTCCCGGGCAATCTCGTCTACATAGGGCCGGGCCAAACTCTCAATTACCTGGGATATCTCGCCCTCGCTGCCGGACGGGCCAAAAGCCTCCACCAGCCCGGTCAGTGTTTTCATCAAATCCATGTCAGATTCCTCCTGTCAGCGCCCCGCCATTGCCCCGACAAACAGCCGGGCAAGGGTGAGCATCTGTTTTGCGTCTGAAATGCTGCACACGCTGCTGGGCGCGTGGAGATAGCGCACCGCCGCCGAGATGCCGGCCACCCGCACACCCGATTTTGTGCGCTGGATGGCCTTTCCGTCGGTACCCCCCGACAGATAGTGCTTCATCTGCCAGGGCAGGCCGTTCTCCTCCGCCAGGCGGCGCAGCAGCTCAAACAGCTCCCGGTCATAGATGGTGCCGCCGTCCATCCAGGACAGCACGGGACCCTTTCCAGCCCAGCACACCTGCCGCTCCGGCTCCAGCGCGGGCAGGTCGGCGGCGGTGGTGCCCTCCAGCACCAGGGCCGTCTCCGGCGTCACCGAAAAAGCAGCTCCAAAGGCCCCCCTGGTGCCCACTTCCTCCATGGCTGTGAACACAAAGGTGCAGTCCATGGGAAGCTCTTCCTCCAGCAGCTTCACCAGCACCGCGCAGCCCACCCGGTCGTCAATGGCCTTCGCCTTGAGCATCCCGTTTCCAAACTCCACGGTGTCGCTCACAAAAGTGCACACATCCCCCAGCTCCACCAGCGCCTGGGCTTCGTCCCTGCTCTTCGCTCCGATGTCAATGTAGAGCTCGGTGAGCTTGGGCACCTTTTTGCGCTCCTCCGAAGTGGTCAGATGGATGGCTTTCAGCCCGATGACGCCTGCCAGCTCCCGCTCTCCCACCGTCACCCGCTTGCCCAGCAGCACCCGGCGGTCGATCCCGCCCACGCAGCCGAACTTCAAAAAGCCCTCCTCGGTGATTGACTTCACCATCAGGCCCACCTCGTCCATGTGGGCGCACAGCATCAGCCTGTTTCCCGCAGATTTCGCGCCCCGCTTGAACACGATGAGATTTCCCAGGGAATCCATGCGGACGCTGTCGGCGCAGGGCTCCACCCTTTTGCGGATATAGTCCCGCACCTGGTCCTCGCGGGAGGACACGCCGGACAGCCCGCACAGGGTTTTCAATGTCTCAATCATAGCGCGGCCTCCTCTCCCAGACGTTCCGCAAAGGCGGCCAGCAGCCGGGCCGTGTCCTCGATGTCGCCTGGCTCCACCACCTCCACCGGGGTGTGCATATACTTCAGGGGCACGGACAGCACGGCGGTGGCTATCCCCTCGTTGGCGATCTGCATCCCCCAGCCGTTGGTCCCGGAGCTCCCCTCCATGACCTCTTTTTGGACTGCCATTCCCAGCTTTTCCGCCTTATCCAGCAGCCTTTGGACCATCCATCGAGCCATATTGGGGCCGATCCCTACCACGGGGCCGCCCCCCATCACAAAGGCGCCGTCCTTGGGGCTGTCCGGCGTCTTGCCGTGGGTCACATCCACCGCCACACAGAAGTCGGGCGACACCCCCCGGGCCATAACCTGGGCGCCCACGCCCCCGGTCTCCTCGCAGACGCTGCCCACAATATATAAATCAACATCCAGCTCCCCGTCCCGAAGCAGCTCCGCTGTCCGCAGCAGGGCGGTGAAACAGGCCCTGTCATCCATGGCCTTGGCGCACAGCTGGCGCTCCCCCAGGGCGGCGAAGTCCGTGCGGTATACCATGGGCGTACCCACAGGAATTTTTTGCTCCGCCTCCTCCTGGCTCAGGCCGGTGTCCACAAACAGGTCCTTGATCTCCGGGGCCTTTTCCCGGTCCTCCGCCGACAGCACGTGGGGCGGCAGGCAGGCCACCACTCCCAGCATGGGCGGCTGGGTGAGGATGGTCACCTCCCGGTCGGGCAGCATCCGGACATCCACCCCGCTTGCCTGAAAGCGCAGAAACCCATCCTTTATCCCGGTGACCACCAGCCCCACCTCGTCCAGGTGCGCGTCCAGCAGCAGCTTTTTTGCCTCCGGCTTCCCGCAGCGGCGCACCCCCACCAGGCTGCCCAGCCGGTCTATCCAAACTTCGTCCACCAACGGCTCCAGCAGCTCCCGGGCCTCCTGCACCGCCGGGCGTTCAAAGCCGGAGGGCGCGCCCACCCCGCACAGGGTCCTCAAAATCCGTTCCATTTCCAACGGTACCACCTCATTTGCTCAGCGCGTTCACAAGGTCCTTAAACGCCTTGCCCCGCTCCTCAAAATTTTTAAAACGGTCAAAGGACGCGCTGGCCGGGGACAAAATCACCACATCCCCCGGTTTGGCCAGCGCCCTGGCCTGCTCCACCGCCTGCCCCAAATCAGCGCAGTCATGTATCCCCGGCCCGCCCTCTTTATAGCCGGGGGCGGCCAACGTAGCGGCCTTGATCTTTTCCGCAGTATCTCCTGTCAGGAGAAGCTCCTTTACATGCTCTATAATCTCAGGGCCCAGCCCGTCATAGGGGATATGCTTGTCATAGCCCCCTGCGATCAGGATCACCTTTTGGTCAAAGCTGCGCAGCCCCGCGGCAGTGCGGCTGGGGCTGGAGGCGATGGAGTCGTTGTAATACTTCACCCCGTTAAACTCCCGCACCAGCTCAATGCGGTGCTCCACCCCGCTGAAGGTGCGGGCAAAGTCCCGGGTCACCTCGTCGGGCACCAGCCCGTCCACCGCCGCGATGGCCGCCATATAGTTTTCCAGGTTGTGCAGACCGGGCAGGAGGATATCGTCCGTGGTCAGCACGGGCCGCCCGCCGCAAATCACCGTCCTGTCCCGCAGGTACACGCCGCCCTCCACCGCCTTTTTTCGGCTGAACAGGGTTACCGACCCCCGGGCCTGCTTGGCAAAACCCGCAGTGATCTCATTGTCCGCGTTGAGCACCAGCCGGTCACAGGCGTCCTGATAGGCGAAAATATTCCGTTTCGCCGCCACATACTCCTCCATGTTCTTGTGTACGTCCAGGTGGTTGGGGGCAAGGTTGGTCACCACCGCGATACTGGGGCTCTGCCGGACGGTCATCAGCTGGAAGGAGGACAGCTCCAGCACCACCATGTCGTCCGGACGGATATCGTCCACCCGGCACAAGAGGGGGTGTCCGATGTTCCCTCCCACAAAGGTGCGGTAGCCCGCCGCCTTAAGCAGCCCCGCGATAATGGTAGTGGTGGTGGTCTTGCCGTCGGAGCCGGTCACCGCGATGATCCGGCAGGGGCACAGGTCTAAAAACGCCTCCATCTCCGAGGTGAGCCGCGCCCCCTTTGCCACCGCCCGGGCAATCTGGGGGAGGTCGGGCCGGAGCCCCGGCGTACGGAAAATCACGTCGGCCCCTTCCAAATGTTCCAGGTAGTCCGGGCCGAGAACCGCGGTCATCCCCCGGCGCTCCAGCGTCTCCACAAGGCCGTTGAACGCCTCCCGCCGCCGCTTATCGCAAACGGTTACCGGCACGCCCGCATCCAGCAGCCCTTCCACCAGCGGCTTATTGGACACACCCAGGCCGATTACCGTCACACGTTTTCCTTTCAGCGATTCAAAATACTCCTTCAGCACCGAGTTCATTTAAATAACCGCACCTCCCAAATCATAGTCCTGCAGGCAGGACCAATTCCACAATTTTATATAGTTGTTATTATACCCCATCCTAATCCATTTGACAATCACCTAAAAATGAAGTAGAATCAAAGTCGCAAGTAAGCTGGACAGCCGCGCGGGCAGGCCGAAAGGCCATCCGTGAGGAAAGTCCGGGCTCCGCAGGGCAAGGATAACGGGTAACACCCGCCGGGGGCGACCCCAGGAAAAGTGCAACAGAAATAAACCGCCGCAGGCTCCAAAACGGGGCCCCTGCAGATCCGCTTTGGCTTTGCGGGGAAAAGAGGCACAGCGAAATGAGTGGACTCTGCCGCTTGCGGCAGAGCGAACAATTGGAGCCTGTGCCGATGCGGTAAGGGTGGAAAGGCGAGGTAAAAGCTCACCCAATGGCGTGCCAAGCGCCCATTGCTGTAAACTCTATCCGGAGCAACGCCGCGGGAACACGCAAGGCCGGCCCGGCCGTGTTCAGGAGGCGGCTTGAGCGTACCGGCAACGGTGCGCCTAGATAGATGGCTGTCTTAAATGACAGAACCCGGCTTACAGGCTTACTTGCTCCAAAGGGGTCCCCAGGTCTGCCCGGGGGCCCCTTCCCGTAAGAATTTACCCGTAAACCTCAAACGCGCCTGATAGAAGGAGAGGGTTCTTTCATGACTACAATCTACCTGATCCGCCACGGCCAGGCGGAGGGAAATTACTACCGCCGCTGCCACAGCTGGCACAACGGCCTGCTCACCCCAAAGGGCCGAAAGCAGCTTTTGCTGCTGGAGCGGCGGTTTGAGCAGGTCCATATCGACGCCGTCTATTCCAGCGACCTCTACCGTGCCATGTCCACCGCCGGGGCCATTTACCGCCCCCGGGGCCTCTCCCTGCGGGTGGACCCGGATCTGCGGGAAATTGGGGCGGGCGTCTGGGAGGACATCCCCTGGGGCCAGCTGCTCCACGACCATCGGGAGAGCCTCGCCTCTTTTCTGTGCTGTGAATCCGGCTGGTATGTTGAGGGCAGTGAACGCTTTCCCCAGGTTCAAGACCGGGTCTGCCGCGCCGTGGAACGCATTGCCGCCGCCCACCCGGACCAAACGGTGGCCATCGTATCCCACGGATGCGCTATCCGGGCCGGCCTGTCTGCCTGGCTGGGCATGGGCGTGGACAAAATCGGTCAGATTCCTCTTTCGGACAACACCGGCGTGGCCAAGCTTGAGGTGGAACGTCATCAGGTCAAGGTGGTCTATTATAATGACAACAGCCATCTGGGCGAGTTCGCCTCCCCTGCCCGCGCCCCAGGCCGGGACTATGCCCTGTCCGGCATGGAGGCAAACGCCCTGCACTGCCGCCCCCTCTCCCTGCCCCAGGACAGCGCCGCCTATTTGACCGCCCGGGAGGAGGGATGGCGGACAGCTTTTGGATCCTTGGAAGGCTTTGATGGCCCTGCTTTATTGGAAGAGGCTCAAACGGACGCCGGGCAATGCCCGGAGAGCGTCCTTCAGGCTCTGCTGGGCAATACGCCGGCAGGCATTCTGCACACAGACTGGCAGCGGGACGCAGACAAGGGACTGGGCTGGATCGTTTTTCTCTATATGGCCCCGAAATTTCGTGGGAAGGGCCTGTCTGTTCAGCTGCTGGGGCAGGCGGTGTCCGCGGGCCGTGCCATGGACCGGCAATATCTGCGGGTCTGCTGCCCAACGGATAACCAGACAGGCCGGTCCTATCTCTTGGCCCACGGTTTTCATCCCGTTGGCGGCGGGGACGGTTCAAACACACTGGAGAAGTACATCGGGCTGGAGCTGTGACGGCTTCCATGCCGTGCAGCAAATATGAGCGCAGGGCGGCCGGATTTTCCAGCCGCCCTGCTTCATCGTCAGTGCATCGCCCGGCCAATATCGTTGGCCGCATCGCCGATGGCGTTCCCCGCATCCCGGACCGCATTGCCCGCGCCCCGGGTCAGGTCGCCTGCGGCATTGCCGATATCATCCACCGTGTTCCCCACATAGGACCGGCTCCGGCCTGTGCCGCTGTTGTTTACACCGCCGGCGGCGCCGCCCTGGGCGGCGTCATCGCCGACTCCGGGGCTGTTGTTCATACCGCTGCCCACGCCAGCGCTGGGGCCGTCACCCATCATCCCGTCGCTGTTGTAGGCATTGCCGTCAATGCCCGGGCTGGCATAACCGTTTTGGTCGGCGCCCACGCTGTGGGTGGGCTGTATCGAACTAGAACTGTTGTTTTCCCGGTTGGCCGAGCAGCCTGTGAGAGCCAGGGCCAGCACCGCAGCCAGAGCGAAATACTTCACCTTCATTTTTCATGCCTCCTGCTTTTTCTTCTTGTCCCCGCAACTCATTATGTGCCGGTTGTGCCCTTTCCAAGCAGGTATTTTTTGTTTGAAACGGCAGTCTGCCGCGGGTAAGAGTTCCCCGCGGCAGACTGCCGCTTCTATGTGGTCCCCAGAGATTCAATCACTGAGGATTGAGTTCCAAATATTTCTGGTCGATATGACTGTCCACCTGCATGGCCAGCTCCAGCGCGTCATTGCACCCCATTTTTTTGTTTCGGTTATTCATAGCGGCCACCTCTATGACCACAGCCAGGTTTCGACCGGGCCGGACCGGAATGGTGAGGGCGGGGATGCGTACATCCAGCAGGGTGGTGAAGTGCTCGTCCGCCCCCAATCGGTCATACAGCTTGCCGTCCTGCCAGTTTTCCAGCTCAATGACCATGTCGATGGAGCTGTCAAACTTGACGGCGGACATGCCGAACAGCCGCCGTACATCCACTATCCCGATGCCGCGCAGCTCAATATAGTAGCGGATGAGTTCCGGCGCGGTCCCGATCAGTCCCCCACTGGGGTTGCGGCGAATTTCAATGGCATCGTCGGCGATAAGGCGGTGACCCCGCTTCACCAGCTCAATGGCGGTCTCGCTCTTGCCGATGCCCGACTCCCCTGCCAGCATCACTCCTTCGCCGTACACCTCCACCAGCACGCCGTGACGGGTGATGGTAGGCGACAGCGCCGTTCGCAGGTAGGCAATCATGGTGCTCATAATGCTGGACGTGTTCTCCTGGGTGCCGAGGATAGCCTGGCCGTGCTTTTTCGCCATCTCCATGCATTCCGGGTAGGGCTTCAGGCCCCGGGCAAAGATCACCGCCGGAGTGTGGTAGGAAAACAGGGTGTCGAATACAGACTGCCTCATGGAAGGCGAAATGCCCTCCAGGTAGGAGATCTCCACCAGGCCCAGCAGCTGCATCCGCTCCCGGTCGAAATAGTCAAAAAACCCCGTAAGCTGAAGGCCGGGCCGGTTCACGTCGTCAATGGTAACCAGTTTTTCCCGATAGCCCTCCGGACCGTACAACACATTCAGGTGAAAGTTATCAATGATGGTGCCCAGCTTGATGCCGGTCTTGCTCTCCACGTTGGTCACGCTCCCTTTTGCAGTATGTTCCCCAATATCTTACCACATTCCATTCCCGAAAAAAATAGCAAATCCATCAAATTCGCACTTGATTTTTTCCCCTCTCTATGGTAGCATAATGTAGTTATCGTTTGAACAAATTCCAACCAGCAAGGAGGTTAGTCAATATGGCCAAATGCGAGTTCTGCGGCAAAGGCGTGAACTTCGGCATCCAGGTGTCCCACTCCCACCGCCGCTCCAACCGTCCCTGGAAGCCCAACGTCAAGCGCGTCAAGGCTGTGGTGGACGGCGCGCCCAAGCACGTCTATGTGTGCACCCGCTGCCTCCGCTCCGGCAAGGTCACCCGCGCCGTTTGATTCCATAGGGAACATAAATCGGGCCCTGCGCACTGCGCAGGGCCCGATTTTTCACTGCCCTTCTGTTTTCTCGCTCTCTGGCTCCGCCTCAGAGACAGAACCGGCCTCCTCCTTCGAGGGAGCGGCCTCCGGCGCAGCGGCGCTCTCCCCTGCCTTTGCCGAACTGGATCTGCTCCCCTTGTGTAAGGTAAACTTGGACTCAGTGCCCTTTACAATACGCACCATATTTCCCCGGTGCTTCCACAGCAGCAATCCCCCCATAATAACGGCCAGCACAATGATGAGAGGGTCCCGGAACACCAGCCCCGACACGATGGGGAAGGAGAACCCAGCCCAGCAGGACCCAAGGGAGACATACTTTGTGGCGGCGGCCAGGATGATAAACCCGCCCCACACCACCAGGGGAACCCACCAGCTCTGGTATGAGCCGCCGCCAATGCCGATCATGATGGCAATGGCTCCGCCGGACAAAACCCCCTTGCCTCCCCTGAATTGGAAGGTACAGGGAAACATGTGCCCCAGGATGCAGAACGCGCCCCCCCAATATTTGGACAGGATAACCAGCTCCGGTGAAATTTTCCCGGCAATGAACATGGCAAACAGCACCGCCAATATTGCCTTCACCACATCGCTGAGGATGACTGCCGCCGTCAGCGGGCCGCCGAAAACACGGTAGAAATTGGTCAGGCCCGCGTTACCGCTGCCATGGTCCCGGATATCGTCCCGCAGAATATACCGCGACACCACCACGGCTCCGTTGAAGCATCCCAGAAAATAGGCCACTACGGCTACCCCTACGGCCGCTACCGCCAGCCAGCCGGAGCTGGCGCCTGCCGCTTCCAGCATATGAGAATTCATGATCAGTCCTCCTTATCGCCCTTTTGTCGGATGGTGATGCGCACCGGGGTCCCCGTCAGGCCAAAGGTGGCCCGAATCTGATTTTCCAGGTAGCGCTGATAGGAAAAGTGGAACAGCTTGGCATCGTTGCAGAAAATGACAAAATGGGGGGGCTTTACCCCAATCTGGGTCATGTAGTAGATTTTCAGCCGCTTGCCCTTGTCGGTGGGAGGCTGGACCCGGGCCTGGGCATCGCTCAGCACCTGGTTAAGCACCCCGGTCGGGATTCGCATGGCGGCCTGGTTGACCACATTGTCAATGAGGCCGAACAGCCGGTCCACCCGCTGGCCGGTAAGCGCGGACATGAACAGCACCGGAGCGTAGGTCATATAGGACAAATCCCGCCGCACGTCCTCCTCCATGCGCTGCATGGTCTTGCCGTCCTTTTCAATGGCGTCCCACTTGTTCACCACAATGACGCAGGCTTTACCAGCCTCGTGGGCCAGCCCCGCTACTTTGGTGTCCTGCTCGGTCACTCCCTCCTGTGCGTCGATCATGATGACGCACACGTCGCTGCGCTCAATGGCCATGGTGGCCCGGAGGACAGAGAACTTTTCTACCCGGTCATCCACCTTGGACTTTTTTCGCATGCCCGCTGTGTCAATGATAAGGTACTTTTGCCCGCCCTTTTCCAGGTAGCTGTCCACCGCGTCCCGGGTAGTGCCCGCCACATCGGACACGATAACCCGCTCCTGTCCCAGAATTCGGTTCACCAGGGAGGACTTGCCCACGTTGGGCTTGCCGATGATGGCCACCTTCACCACATCGTCCTCTTCTTCCTCCTGGTCTGCCCCGGGAAAGTATTCAAAGCAGGCGTCCAGCAGGTCGCCGGTGCCATGGCCGTGGACGGCGGAAACCGGGTAAGGGTCCCCCAGCCCCAGGTTGTAAAACTCGTACATATCCGGATCGGTATGGCCGGTGGAGTCCATCTTGTTCACCGCCAGCACCACCGGCTTTCGGGAGCGCTGGAGCATTCCGGCCACCTCCTGGTCGGCGGCGGTCATGCCGGTGCGGATATCACATACGAAAATAATAACGGTGGCGGAGGCGATGGCAATCTCCGCCTGCTCCCGCATGAAGGACAAAATTTGGTCATCGGTGCCCGGCTCGATTCCGCCGGTATCCACCAGATCGAAGGTTCGGCCCCGCCACTCCGCCTGGGCGTACAGCCGGTCCCGGGTGACGCCGGGGGTGTCCTCCACGATGGACAGCCGCTTGCCGGTGAGCTTGTTGAACAGCATGGATTTTCCTACGTTTGGACGGCCCACAATGGCCACCAGCGGCTTTGCCATGGGATATCCCTCCTACCTGCATCAGCTTTGGAAAGCCCGGCGGGCCGGCACAACCCCGGGCAATACTCCACACATTATAAGGTAGTATACCAAATCTCCCGAGAAAAAGATAGGGGAAAACGATAAATATTTTGAGGAGAATACAACAAAAAAGCTGCCGGGTCAGCGGCAGCTTTTTCCGTCTATTTACTTCTCGGCAGGAGCGACCTCACGGCCATTGTAGCTCATGCAGTTCTTGCACACGCGGTGGGGCAGGGTGACGGTACCGCACTTAGGGCAGGTATTGATACCGGGAGTCTCCAGCTTCCACACGGAGCTGCGGCGCTTGTTCCTGCGCTGCTTGGATACTTTACTCTTCGGGACGGCCATTTTGACACCTCCTTATTGGTCAATGTCCGCGGACATAAGGACTACTGTTCCGGCTCCTCTGGCTCCAACAGCTGGGCCAGCACGGCCAGCCTCGGGTCAGTCTCCCGCTTGCAGCGGCACTTCTCCACATTCAAGTCCGCGCCGCAGCCGGGACAAAGCCCCTTGCAATCCTGGGAACAGAGGTTTTTTGTGTCCATTTCGAGGAGGAATACCTCCTGCATCAGCTCGTCCAGCTCCAACTCGCCCTCCCGGTTCAGCTCCACGATGTCGTCGCTCTCCCCATTGGCCAGCTCAAAAGCCAGCAGGGTCTGGTACTCCACCGTCTTTTCCCGCTGAAAGGGCTTGGCGCACCGATCACAGACAAGGGACAGCACTGTGTCCAGCCGGGCCGTCAGCTCCAGGGCCCCCGCCCGATTGCGCACCTGTCCTTCCACGCAGACAGGCCGGACAAAGGGCCTGGCCCCACTCCACTCCAGGCTGGACAGATCCATCTGGATGGAAAAGGGCAGCACCCCGCCGGGTTGTTGGGCTAAGGGCTTTAAATCCAGTTTCATGGCACACCTCGCATAATGGCACGACTAGTATTATACTAGGCCTGGCCGGAAATGTCAAACATTTTCCGCAATATTTTGTGGTTTTTTTGGAAAATTGCGCAATCAGTTCAAAAGGGTCGGCCAGCTTCGCCGCCTGCGCCCGCTTGCACTCCCGCACGGCGGCCCTGTCTGCGCCGCCTTAAAATACCGGGTGCCCGAAAGAAAGCTAACCCTTTAAAAACTCCTCCAGCCGGTCCATGCCCTTCTTGATGTTTTCCAGGCTGGCGGCATAGGACCAGCGCACAAAGTTTGGTGCGCCAAAACCGCTGCACGGCACCGCGGCCACCAGGCCGTGCCTCAAAAGGGCCGAGCAGAAGTCGTCTCCGCTGCGGATCGTCTCCCCATGGAGCGTGCGTCCCAACTGCTTCTCAATATTCATCATGATATAAAACGCGCCCTCCGGCTTGAGGCAGCTCACGCCGTCCATCGCGTTTACTCGCTCCACGATATAGTTCCGGCGCTCCTCAAAAGCGCGGCGCATCTCCTCCACGCAGTCCTGAGGGCCGGTGAGGGCGGCCACCGACGCGGCCTGGGATATAGAGCTGGGAGACCCGGTGGAGTGGCTGAGATAATCGCCCATCACCTTGGCAATTCTTTCATCGGCCAGCAGATAGCCGATTCGCCAGCCGGTCATGGCATAGGATTTGGATACGCCGTTGATCAGGATGGTGCGCTCCTTCACATCCTCCCCCAGGGCGGCGAAGGAGACACACTTCACCCCATCGTACAGCAATCCGCAGTAAATCTCATCGGAGATAACGTAGATGTCCTTCTCCACGCATACCCGGGCGATGGCATCCAGCTCCTCTTTGGTGTACACCATGCCTGTGGGATTGCCGGGGTTATTGAGGATGAGGGCCTTCGTTTTGGGCGTGATGGCGGCGGCCAGCTGCTCGGCGGTTATTTTAAACCTGGCGGATTCCTGCGCGGTAACCACCACCGGCCTGCCCCCCGCCATTTTGATGAGTTCCAAATAGCTCACCCAGAAAGGGGCGGGCAAAACCACCTCGTCGCCGGGGTCCACCAGCGCCCGCAGCGCGATATACACGCAGTGCTTGGCCCCGCTGGTCACCACCACCTGGGACGGCTTGTAGTCCAGGCCGCAGTCCTCCCTCATGCGCCGGCACACCGCCTGCTTCAGAGCCAGGGTTCCGGAGGCGGGAGTATAACGGGTCACATTGTCCGCAATGGCCTGCTCCGCCGCCGCTTTGATATGGTCGGGGGTATTGAAATCCGGCTCACCGGCAGCGAAGCCGGCCACATCCACGCCGTCAGCCATCATTTGTTTTGCCAGCACGTCGATGGCCATCGTGCTGGACACCTGCACGGCGGACGCAATTTGAGCAAGTTTTTTCAAGGGAATCCCTCCAGTTGTCGTCTCTTGCACATTATATTCTTCACCTTGCAGAAATGCAAGCGTATTTGGCGTATTTTTTGATGTTCTTGCAGCTCTCGCAAGTCGTTATTGCAGAATTGGCATAAAACCGCCCCGTCTGACCAAACAGACGGGGCGGTTTTGTGCATTTTATCGGCGGGTATTTTTTCTGTAGAGGTGGTATAAGCCCTTTACCAGCAGGTCGTGGTCATACCGAATCTCTCTCCTGCACAGCCGGTAGAGAGCGGGGGCCCGGCCCCCTGTGGCCACCACCGTGGCCGCCGGCACTCCCGCCGCCTCCTCCAGGGAATCTATCACCCGGTCAAAAGCCCCGCTGTAGCCATACAGCACTCCGGCCCGCATGGAGTCCACCGTGTTGCGGCCCAGGGGGGTGTCCACCTGAGCCATGGAAATCTGAGGGAGCTGGGCCCCGTTTCGGGAAAGGGCCTCCAAGGCAATGTCCACTCCGGGCATGATGGCGCAGCCCTCAAAGGTATTGGCGCTCATATAGGAGAAGGTAACGGCAGTACGGGAATTAATCACGATAGCGGGGGTCGGATAAAGAACGGAGGCGGCCACAGCAGAGGCAACAATATCGCTGCCCAGCTGGTTATGTATCTCCGCTTTGATGTTCAGCCCTGTTTTCAGCCCCGGCCCCACCACCAGAGGGGGCTTTCCCGTAAGCCGCCGCAGGGTTCGGACATAGGTGCCGGTGACGGGGGGCACCACGCTGGACAAAATGGCCCCGTCCACCCCGTCCAGCTCTGCCCGGTATAGATGAAACACCCCCATCAGGTCGATGGCGCAGCGGTCATCGGTCATTTTGGCATCCGTCTCCAGCTCCGACTGGAAGGACAATGCCCCCTCCCCATCAAACAGGGCAATGGTAGTCCGAATATTGCCGATGTCAATGGCAAGGATCATGTCCCTATCCCCTTTCTGGCTGAAGAGCCGTACCAATTGCCGAAGTTTGCAGATGCGCGAGTCAAAATTGCCGCAGACAAGGCAAAAAATTTCAGGAACTGTACGTTTTAAGATTTTCTAACGCCGCCGGCGGCGATTTTGACCGCAAAAAAGATTCGCAAAGCACCGCAGGCGCATTTAATCAGAGTTTCCTACTTATTATACACCGGTTTTTCTCTTTTGTCACCTGTCAAAAACAGCGGCGGAACATTTTTACTGGCAAACCATACATAAGTAGAAAGGAGCGGCGCGGTTTTCACCGCGCCGCCCTTTTGACTCATAGCCTCTGTTTTCCTCAACTCCGTCTGGCTGGGATGAGCAGCAGCGCGCCCTCCTCCGCCTCGTCTCCGGGCAGAGTGTTGGCGCAGCGGATATCGTCTACCGTGGAACCACAGGCTTTGGCGATATCCCACAGCGCCTCGCCATGCCCCACCCGGCGGATAACCACAGACGGCCTGGGCCCCATGTCCCGCACCTCGCTCTGCTTTACATCGGTGACGCAGGCCGCCTGCTCCTCCCGGGTAATCGTCCAGGAAAATTCCGCCTCAAAGCGCACCTCCAGCCCGCCGGTGACCGGCACGGCAGTGGCCTCCCCTACCGTCCTGCAGCGGCAGGCGCACTCGCAGCCCTCGGGCAGGTCCACCCGGCAGGTGACGGGAATCTCCGTTTCCACCCCGCAAAGGGCGTCGTCCTCACTGAGATAGAGGGTGCAGGCATTCACTTGGGCTGTGAACTCCATCCCCCCCTCCGCCGGAACCCCCGCCAGGGAGGACACCGCAGCGGCGCAATCCAGCACCTGCTTGGCGGGAATGCCCGATTCGCACAGCTTCCGGCCCATCTCCCTCCGGGCAGACCGCTCCGCCAGCGTACACAGCCGGACGGGAGAGCGTTCCACATCAATGGGCATGCCCACACAGTAGGCGTCGCTGATGAGCTCCACACTCCTGCGCTCCCATACCGCCGCCTGAGCCAGCAGCTCCAGCGCCGCCTCCAGTTCTCCATCCCGGGCGCGGCAGTCCACATTTTTCAAGGTCACCGTCACCTCGGGCTCCGCATCGTCCGGCACCTCGCCGATGTCCAGAATCTGGGAGTACGGCAGCTCAAACCGGGTCTGGCACACGCCTTCCCCGGAGCGGTACACCGCCGAGAGCTGAACATCTCCCTTGAGCACCAGCTTTTTGCCGATAAATTTGGCGTCCGCCGTTCCCAGCTCTGCCCGGCAGACCAGCAGTTCCTCAATCTCAGGACGGGATGCCGGAGGGCGGAGCACGTCGGAGAATGTAAAGGGTTTTTCCACTATACTTGGTATAACACAGCATTTTCTCGTCCCAATCAACTTTTGCACCCCATCTTCTGCGCCCCCGGTCAGATCGGCGGACAGCTCCCGGCGTTCCTTTTCATAGGCCGCCGCCCACACCGATACATTCACCCGCACCAGAATCTTTCTGGGATTGATGGTGCGCGCATCCGCCGATGGGGCCTGCAGATCGGCCAGCACCGGGCATCCGCCATGGAACCTTGGATCATCCCGGGTACACTGAATGGGTATCGCTACCTCCAGTGCCCGAGGCAGCTCCTCCCCTTCAGGTATGTACAGCACCGTCACCTTTGCCGTGCCGCTCAGGCGGAGGGTCCCCTCCCCCAGTTCCTTATCCTTGAGAAATACTTTGGCCGATGCCGATACGATGCGGGCAATATCCGGGCAGGCGTCAGGCACGATGCTTTCCAGGGTTTCCTCCTGGCTAAACATCATCTGCGCTGCGCTGCGGTAGCCTTCCAGCGTGACGCGCTGCAGCTCCATATCCATAGGCTTCCTCTCCCTTACAAGTATTCTGTGCCCACTATATGAAAATGCCGCCTTGGATATGCCTGCGCCCCGCGCCTGGGCATTCTTTTCTCACTCCATACGGAAAATTTTGCGCATCAGGCCGCACAGTGCCTTCGGAAACTTCACCACCATGACCCGCATGAAACCGACCCCCTCTCTCGCTGCGGATGATATTCCAGCATATGTGAAAGAAGGCTGTCCTGTTCATTCATTTTTTGTAAGAAAACTAGCGTCTAAGCCAGCAATTTGAAGGAATTATGCCCTGAATTTTCGTTTGCTTGACTTTTTGCACAAAATTGATTCTTAAAATTTGGTAATATCGTATAGTACACCTCTTCCATTTCCGGTCTTGCTGTAGTATACTGACTCGCGAAAGGAGATGAATTTCAGTGTTTGACAACAATGCGCTTATTGAACTGCGGGATCACAATGGAGTGGGCAGCCGCGAGATGGATGTCTTTTGTTATGTGGCTTACTACCCCTATTTGAACGCCTGATGGGGCGGTTTCCCAGCACAACTGAATAAGACGAAATGGCTGGGTATGCCATATGCAAAGCCCGCTTTCGACACAATAGAATATAGAAGGACACCCCTCCGAGTATGCTCGGAGGGGTGTTTTGCTTATCTGTTTTTTGTCAGCTTCCAGTCGGGAATCGCCTTGGCCTGCTCATACAGGCGAATATAGCTTTTGTGGCGGCTGGGAGCGATTTCTCCCCCCTCTACGGCCTTTCGGACAGCGCAGCCTTGCTCCTTCACATGTGCACATCCCTGAAACCGGCAGCTGTCCAAATAAGGGGCAAACTCCCGGAAGGCGCCGGCCAGCTCCTCCTTGGGAATGGCATCCATGCGCTCCACGTCGAAAGAGGAAAAGCCCGGCGTATCCGCAACCAGCCCCCCAGCCACAGAAAACAGCTCCACATGGCGGGTGGTATGCCTCCCCCGGCCCAGTTTTTCGCTGACCTCGCCCACCTCCAGCCCAAAGCCGGGTTGGAGCGCGTTCAGGATGCTGGACTTTCCAACTCCCGAATTTCCCGTAAAGGCAGAAACCTTTTCAGCAATTGCGGCTGCCAGGGTGTCCACCCCTTCCCCAGTTTCCGCGCTCACTTGAAGCGTGGGAAAGCCTGCTCTGCGGTACAGCGCCGCCAACTCATCCGCCCGATCCAGGTCACACTTGTTAAAGACGATGAGAGGTTCGCAGCCCTTCCACTCCGCCATGGCCGCCATGCGGTCGATCAGAAAGGGATCGGTGACCGGCGCTGCGCCGGAACAAACAATCACCATCTGATCAATATTGGCCACAGCGGGGCGCTGGAACTGGTTCTTTCGGTGGTGGACGGTGTCCACCACCCCAGCATCCCCTTCGGTGACGGTGATATCCACCCGGTCCCCCACCAGCGGAGTGACCCTCTGATGGCGCAGCCTCCCCCGCCCCCGGCAGGGGATGACCGCCCCATTCTCTGCTGCCACGTAGTAAAACCCGCTCAGGGCTTTGACAATGCGTCCCGTCATTGCCTGAAGTCCAGAGGGTAGCTGTTCACCAGCGTCTCGTTAATATAGATGGACACATTTTGCAGCCCGGAACCGGATACTTGCCGGCTGACCACGCTGTTCAGGTTGGCGTCCACATTGTTGTCGTATATGGTCTGATCCCCCACGATGATGGTCACGCGGACACTTCCGCTGTAAGCATTCAGGTCTACGGTGATGGTCTGAGTGCTGGTAGGCACGGCGGCGTCCTGGGTTGGCTCCGCCGGCACATCGCTCTCTGCCGGCGGATCACTCTCCGGGATTTCCTCAGAGGGTGTGGGTTCCGGCTGCTCCGGGCCCTTGCTCACCCACAGGTCGATGGCAGTCCCCTTGTCCACCCCTTCCCCCGGGTTTACGCTCTGCCACATCACACGGCCCTCGGCGTACTCGTCGCTGTAGTATGCGTCCACCTTGCCAACCTCCAGGCCCAGCTGCTTGATCTGGGCCTTGGCGTCCTCAAGAGGCACGTTGAGGAAGCGGATCACCGTGGCCTGCTTCTGCTCTGGGCCGGTGCTGATGAGAAGGGTGACCTCATCCCCTTTTTCCACCTTCATGCCCTCGATGGGCGTATAGGAGATGACATAGCCCTCGGTGATGGTCTCGGAGGGGGCGTATTCTGTTTTTACCTGTAATCCCATCTCGTTTTGCAGCTTCTGGAGAGCCTGCCGTGCGTCCCAACCGTTCACAGGCGGCATAAACATATTGTCCTCGCCGCCGCTGATGCTTACGGTGATGGTTTTGTCCCCCTCCCGCACGCGGGTGTTAGCCTCGGGGCTCTGCTCACAGATCTGGTCCTCCGGGTACTCCGTGTTGTAGACCGTGCCCTTCACCTCCAGGGTGAAGTCGCCCAGAATGCTTTTGTTTTGTTCCAGCTGCTCCAAGGTATAACCCAGAAGGTTGGGAACGTCGTATTCAGGCGCCTCGGCAAAAAGGTCCTTGATAAAGAAGTTGATGAGGAAGTACCCCATGCCGACGATAAAAACCAGGATAACCAGCACTGCCGCCACAGCGGGCAGCGCTCCGCCCCGGCGGGGCGGCTCGTCGTCATAGTCGTATTCCTCCTCCCGGCGGCGGCGCTCCTTACGCTCGGGCTGAGGGGGGCGTTCCGGCTCCCGGCGCTCCACCGGAACCCGAACGGACGCGGTAATAACCTTGGCGGGCACCACCATGGTGGGCTCGTCGGCGGCCTCCGCCTCCGGTGCGGCGGTCACTTGGAAGTCCGGGTTTTTGCGGAACTCCTTCAGATCGTCCAGCATCTCCTCGGCGGAACCGTAGCGCTGGCTCAGCTCAGGGGCCATGGCCTTCATGGTAATAGCTTCCAGTGCGCGGGGTACCTCCGGGTTCAAATCGCAGGGAGGCACCGGGATGGATTTGATGTGCTGAATGGCCACCGCCACCGGGGTATCTCCCTCAAAAGGCAGGCGGCCGGTGAGCATCTCATAGAGTACCACCCCTGCGGAGTAGATGTCGGTGCGGCAGTCCACATGGCTGCCCTTGGCCTGCTCCGGTGAGATATAGTGCACCGAGCCGATGGCCTCCTGCGTCATGGTATTCTGCGCGGCACTGGCCAGCTGGGCAATGCCGAAATCAGTCACCTTCACGCTGCCGTCCCGCAGGACCATAATGTTGTGGGGCTTGATGTCCCGGTGGATGATGCCTCGGCCGTGGGCATGGCTCAGCGCCCGCATGATCTGGGTGATGAAGTGCTGGGCCTCCCGCCAATTCAGGGGCGTGCCCCGGCGCTGCATATACTGCTTCAGGGTCAGCCCGTCCACCAGCTCCATAACGATATAGTCCAGCCCATCCGAGCGGCTCACATCGTATACCGACACGATATTGGCGTGGGAGAGCATGGCCACAGCCTGAGACTCGTCGTGAAAACGGCGGCGGAAGTCGGCGTCCTGGGCCAGCTCCGGCTTCAAAATCTTGATGGCCACCAGCCGGTTGAGCCGGTGACAGCGGGCCTTGTACACCACCGCCATGCCGCCGGTGCCGATGCACTCCAGAATCTCGTATCGGTTATCGAGCATTTTACCTATGTATTGATCCATGGTAAAAGTCCTCCTCGTCAAAGCTGTGCCAGAACAACAGTCACGTTGTCCGGTGCGCCCCGCTCCAGCGCCTGTTCCAGCAGCACCCGGCAGAACCGCTCCGGGTCCTCCTCCTGTCTGCTGAGGCACAGCAGCATGTCATCCTCCAACAGATTGCTCAGCCCGTCGCTGCACAGCAGCAGGCGGCTGCCCGGCCGGGGCGACAGCCGGTTCAGATCGTATTCCACATGGCTGTCCACCCCCAGGGCACGGGTGATCAGGTTCTTCTGAGGGTGGACCCGCGCCTGGGCCGGGGTGATTTCCCCACGGTCCACCAGCAGCTGCACCAGCGAGTGGTCCACCGTCACCTGACGGATGGCCCCGCCCTCCAGTAAGTACCCCCGGCTGTCCCCCACGTGAATCACATAGGCAGCTCCGGGCCGCATGAGGGCGGCCACCAGGGTGGTGCCCATCCCCTCGTAAGCCGGATTTTCCCGGCTCAGCTCGAATACCTTCGCATTGGCCCGCACGCAGGCGTCCGCCAGCACTTGTTCACTCCGGGCCGGGTCGTCCGGGGCGCCTTGGCCCAGTCCCTCCTCCACCGCGGCGGTAAACTCCTCCACCGCCACCGAGCTGGCCACGCTGCCGGCCTGGGCGCCGCCCATACCGTCGCACACCACCAGCAGCACAGCTTCTCCCTCCAGCCGCCGGATGGCATAGCTGTCCTGGTTGTCCTTGCGATGGCAGCCTATATCCGTCATGCCGCAAACTCTCAAGTTAATCCCTCCTCTGGGATATGGGTCTCCCCCTCCATAATGCGCCTGCGCCGCAGCTGGCCGCAGGAGGCGTCGATATCGCCCCCCAGTTTCCGCCGCACTGTTGCGGTCACGCCGCGGCCCTCCAGCCTCTGCTGAAACTGCCGCACCCGGCGGCTGGGTTTCAGGGGCGACTCCGCTACTTCATTGAGGGGGATCAGATTTACGTGCCCCGGCTGACCCCGCAGAAGCCGGGCCAGCCGGTCCGCCTGTTCGTCGGAGTCGTTCACCCCGTCCACCATGGCGTACTCGTAAGAGATGCGCCGCCCGGTGGCCTCAAAATACCGCCGGCAGGTGTCCATGAGCAGGTCCACCCCCACGGCCCGGTTCACCGGCATCAGCCGCGAGCGGGTCTCATCGTCCGGAGCATGGAGGGAAACGCTTAACGTTAATTGTAACCCAAGCTGGGCCAGTTTGTCAATTTTCTTTACCAGCCCGCAGGTGGACAGGGAGATGTGCCTCATCCCGATATTCACCCCGTCAGGGTGATTGACCAGGGCCAAAAACCGCAAAACATGGTCGAAATTATCCAATGGCTCACCAATTCCCATCATTACGATGTTGGAAATGGTCTCCCCGCTGTCTTTTTCGGTAAATATTACCTGGTCCAAAATTTCTGCCGGCGTCAGGTCCCGAACCTTTCCTCCCAGGGTGGACGCGCAGAACACGCACCCCATATTGCACCCAACCTGGCTGGACACACATACAGTATTCCCATGCTTGTAGCGCATCAAAACCGTTTCCACACAATTTCCATCCTCCAGCCTCCACAGGTACTTGATGGTGCCGTCCAGCTTGGACACCTGCTTGCGCTCCACCCTGGGAACAGTGAGGACACATTCCATTTTCAGCCGTTCCCGCAGGGCGCGGGGAAGGTTTGTCATCTCATCAAAGGACTCCGCCCCCCGGTGAAGCCAGCGGAACACCTGCATGGCCCGGAATTTAGGCTGGCCCAGTTCTTTGAAGTACGCCTCCAGCTCCTCGGTTGTCATGGATTTCAAATCGGTCATGGGGTTCACCCCTTTCTGCGCAGCTTTGCCGCAAAAAAGCCGTCGGTGCCGTGGATGTGGGGCCAGAAGGTTATCCGGCCCGGCTGTTTCCCCAGGTGCGGCAGGTCAAAAGGCTCCGGGGCAAACTCCGGATAGTCCGCCAAAAAGCCGTCCACCACCTGGTCGTTCTCCCGGCGCAGGAGGGTACAGGTGGAGTATACCAGCACCCCGCCGGGACGGACATACCGGGCGCAGTTGTCCAAAATCCCCCTTTGAACCTGTGGAAGCCCTTTCAGCGGCTCCGGGTCCTTATAGCGGATGTCCGGCTTCTTGCGGATGATGCCCAGCCCTGAACAGGGCACGTCGGTCAGCACCGTGTCGAAACCGCCCACCCAGTCCTCCCGGGCTTTGGCGGCGTTTTGCAGCGTTGGGATAATCACGGACAGCCCCAGCCGGTCCCGCCCCGCCTCCAGCAGCTTGATCTTATGGGGATGGATATCACAGGAAATCAGCTCTCCCCGGTTTTCCATCAAAACTGCCGCGGCAAAGGACTTCCCGCCGGGGGCCGCGCAGCAGTCCAGCACCCGCTGGCCCGGCTTAATCCCCGCCGCCAGCACCGCCAGCCTTGAGGCGGCGTCCTGGATATAGAATTCCCCCCGCCGGAAAGCATCCAGCCGCTCCAGGTCGCCGGTGCCTGTGAGCAGCAGGCAGCCCTCCAGCCAGGGATGGGGCTGTACCTCCACTCCGGCGGACCGAAGCCCTTCCGTCAGTTTTTCAGGCGTGGTTTTCAGCGTGTTTACCTGGGCGGTGGTAGGGGGCTGCTGGTTGTCGGCGGACAGCAGCTCTTCTGCGCCCTCCACGCCCAGCAGCGCGGAAAATTCCTCCACCAGCCACAGAGGGTGGCTGTATTGAACCGACAAGCGTTTTAACTTGTCATCTTCTTTTATCTCAACAACTTTTCCCTGTCTCAGCAGGGAGCGGAGCACCCCGTTCACCAGCCCCGCCGCCCGGGGGCTGCGGCTGTGGCGCTTGGCCAGCTCCACCGCCTCGTTTACCGCGGCGCTGGGGGGAATCCTGTCCAGAAACAGCAGTTGGTATGCCGCCACCCGCAGCCCGCACAGCACCTTCACATCCAGCTTTTCCAGCTTCATGGAGCACACCTGGGCCAGCCGCCAGTCCAGCAGCAGCTTATTTTGCAGCACCCCATAGCACAGCCGGGTGGCCAGCGCTCCGTCGCGGCGGTCCAGCCCCTGCTCCCGGATGGCGTGCTTTAAATAGCCGTCCGACCAGGCCCCCTGCTTCTCACAGGCGGCCAGGGTGAGTA
This sequence comes from uncultured Oscillospiraceae bacterium, assembly GCA_910584835.1. Taxonomy (GTDB): domain Bacteria; phylum Bacillota; class Clostridia; order Oscillospirales; family Oscillospiraceae; genus Enterenecus. Next base: position 34,139 of record CAJUEG010000003.1, read on the forward strand.
CCGCCGTTTCTCTGGCTGTGCCCATAGAATCACTCCTGCTTTGTCAGCGTCGTCCCTGGGGCGACAGGGTGGCCCAGCAAAAAAGCGGGGGCCGCCATCGCCTTTTTCCCGTCCGGCTGGAGCTCCAGAATGTCCAGAACTCCCCCGTCCCCGCAGGCCACCCGCAGCCCCTTCTTATCCGCCTGCAAGACGGTGCCCGGGATGCTGCCGGTAGTCTCTTCCGTCAGCGCCGTGCGCAGAACCTTACATCGAATGCCGTCCATCACTGCCGCAGCCGCAGGCCAGGGGTACAGCCCCCGAACCTGGTCGTGGAGCTGCCGGGCGGTCCTTGTCCAGTCCAAGGGGGACTGCTCCTTCGACAGCATGGGCGCATGCGTCGCTTTGGCGCTGTCCTGGGGAATGGGCTTAATTTTCCCCGCCTCCAACCCCGCCACGGTGTCCACCAGCAGCCTGGCTCCCATGTCCGCTAGGCGGGCAAAGAGCTGCGCCGCATTCTCATTGATGTCTATCGGGGTTTTTGCCTGGGCCAGAATATCCCCGGTGTCCATCCCCTCCGCCATATACATGATGGTGACTCCTGTTTCGTCCTCACCATTCAAAATGGCCCAGTTGATAGGGGCCGCACCCCGGTATTTGGGCAGCAGGGATGAGTGCACATTGACGCACCCCAGCCGGGGCAGCTCCAAAATGTCCACAGGCAGCAGCTTCCCATAGGCCGCCACGGCGATGAGGTCTGGCTTCAGCGCCCGGAGTATTTCCAGCGCCTCCCCGTCCCGCATTTTGGCGGGCTGGAACACAGGCAATCCAGCTGACAAGGCGTACTCCTTAACTGGCGTCGCTTGCAGCTTCATCCCACGGTTTTTTGGCTTGTCCGGCTGCGTGAACACGCCGCAGACCTCGTGGCCCGCCTCCACCAGCGCCTTTAGGGACGGCACGGCGAAGTCCGGCGTGCCCATAAAAACAATTCTCATTGTTCCTCCTCTGCCTTCTCCATGGCGTCCAGCTCCTCCACCGTATACAGCCGGTCCGTGTGCTCCACAAACAGGTGGCCGTCCAGATGTTCAGTCTCGTGGCAGAAGCACCGGGCCACCAGCCCTTCGCCGGATGCCTCAAAAAAATTTCCATCCCGGTCCTGGGCGCGAACGGTGACCAGATTGGGGCGCTGGACCATGCCATACTTCCCGGGAACGCTGAGGCAGCCCTCCCAGCCGTTCTGCTCCCCCTCCTGGCTGACGATCACCGGGTTCACCAGCTCCAGGATATGTTCGTCTGCGTCCTCCACCACCACCACACGGCGCAAAATGCCGATCTGCGGCGCGGCCAGTCCAACGCCGCCGGAATCTGTCAGCGTCTCCTTCAAGTCATCCAGCAGGTCGTGGAGCTTGCGGTCAAATTTTTCCACCGGGCGGCATGTCTTCGTGAGAGCAGGATCGCCCTGGGTCAGGATTTCTCTGAGTGCCATAGTGCTTCCTCCTTGTTTAATCCAGCGGATTCAGGTCGGCGAACAGGGCCACGCCCCGGTTTTGCCGGTCCGCCTGAGCCTGCCGGAGCAGATGAGCCGTGAGCTGACGAACGGCCCTGGTATTCTGTGCGCTTAAAATCAGCCGGAAACGGTAGCGGTCATTGAGCTTTGCCACCGGCGCCGGGGCCGGCCCCAGCAGACGGCATGGGATCTTGTCATAGGGCGCCTTCCGCAGCGCGCCGCCCAGCGCCTCCCGCAATCGCACCAACGCCCGGAGCACCGCAGTCTCCTCCGGCCCGGACGCTGATATGACAAACAGATCGCAGAAGGGCGGCAGCTCCCTGGCCTCCCGAAGCTTGATCTCCTGCCGGTAAAAGCTGCCGTAATCCTGGCCTGCGGCGAAGCGGATCACGTCGTTGTCCGGGGTGAAGGTCTGAATCACCGCGCGCCCGGCCTTTTCTCCCCGGCCGGCCCGCCCCACCACCTGGGTGAGGAGGGAAAAGGCCCGCTCCGGCGCGTGGATGTCGCCGGTATACAGCAGCTGATCCGCCGACACCGCCCCTACCAGGGTGACGTTTTCAAAATCCAGCCCTTTTGCCACCATCTGGGTACCCAATAAAATGGGGATGCGCTCCCGGCGGAACTTTTCCAGGATGCTCTCATGGCTGTGGACGGCGGACACGGTATCCGCATCCATGCGCAGCACCGCCGTCCCTGGAAAGATGGCGCGCAGCTCCTCCTCCACCTTCTGGGTGCCCGCACCGATAAAGTTCATCAGTCCTCCGCAGCTTGGGCATAGGTCCGGCATAGGCTGAGACCAGCCGCAGTAGTGGCACATCAGCCGCTGGTTGGCGGAGTGGTAGGTCAAATGGACGGAGCACCGGGGGCAGGTGGGGGTTTGCCCACACTCGCCGCAGGTGACCATGCGGCTGGCCCCCCGGCGGTTGAGAAATAGAATGGCCTGCTCCCCCCGGTCAATGGTCTCCTCCAGCATGGCTGCCAGGGGAGCGCTGATGGTGCCGCCGTTCCCCCGGCGCAGCTCGTCCTTCATATCCACCACAGTCACCCGGGGCAGAACCTGTTCGTTGTACCGCCGGCGCAGGGTGAACAGGCGGTAATCTCCCCGCTCCGCCCGGTACATGGACTCCACCGTGGGCGTGGCGGACCCCAGCAGCAGCAGCGCCCCCGCTTTATAGCAGCGATAACGGGCCACCTCTCTGGCATGATACCGGGGATTCTGCTCCGATTTATAGGAGGGCTCCTGCTCCTCGTCCAGAATAATGACTCCCAGGCCGGGCAGAGGGGCAAACACGGCGGAGCGGGTGCCCACCACCACCCGTGCCTCCCCTGCCCGGGCCCTCTTCCACTCATCGCACCGCTCCCCGGCGGACAGGGAGCTGTGGAGAATTGCCACCTCCCGGCCAAAGTGGGAGGTAAATATGCGCATCAGCTGGGGGGTGAGGGCGATCTCCGGCACCATCACCAGCGCCGTTTTCCCCCGTTCCAGCAGGGTGTGAATCAGCTTGAGATACACCTGGGTCTTGCCGCTGCCGGTGACGCCGTACAGCAGCGCTGCGGCGGCGCCCTCCCCCTCCGCCAAAGCCAGCAGCCCTTCATAGGCTGCGGTCTGCTCTTTGTTGAGCTTCAGCGGAGCCGCCTGTTCGGAGTCAGGCAGCTGAGGACGGCGGTACACCTCCCGCTTGGACAGGGTGAGCACCCCCATCTTTTCCAGGGCGCGCAGAGTGGCCATGGATGCGCCGGTAAAATAGCACAGCTCCTTGGCGGAGGTCTCCCCCACAGCACAGATAGTTTCCCCCGCGGCGTATTGCAGGGGGGCCCGCCGCCGCTTAGGGGCAAGCAGCGCCATGGCGCTGCCGGGGTCCATGGCCAGGGTGGCAATCTGCTCCATTTTGTCGTTTATCCCCCGGGCTGCGCTGGCTTCGCGGACAATAATCCCGCCCTTTTCCAGCATGCGGATGGCCGCTCCCGGGTCGGACAAGCCGAAAGCGGTACGAATCTTGCCTTCCTCCGCCCAGCCGCCATTGGAAAATAGAAGCTCCACCAGTTTTTTTGCCCGTTTGGACTCCCCCGCCGCATTATAGGCCGTCTCCCGGTCCACACCGGGAGCGAAACGCCAGCAAGCTTTCAGGGAGAACCACAGACCGGTCGGGATCATGACCCGCATAGCGTCGTACACAGTGCAAAAATACTGTTCCCGCATCCACAAGGCCAGCTGAACGGCGCCTTCATCCAATAATGGCTCTTCGTCCAGCAGCGCCAGAATGGACTTCAGTTTTTCTGTGTCCTCCCGTTCCCCCACCGCCAGCACGATGCCGTCGCTCACGCGGTTGCCCCGCCCAAAAGGCACCGCCGCCCGCATTCCAGGCCGGACCGCCCCTTCCAGCGGGCCGGGAATCAAATAGTCATAGGGCCGGTCGATGGCGTAGGTGGATGCGGACACGGCAATTTTCGCGATACAGGCCATCAAACCATCTCTTTCTCCACAAAAACCGGCTTATTGTCCTTTTCAACGTCCAAAGGGCAAGCAGTGCACCCGCTTGCCCTTTTTTGGTCTTCTCTACACTGACCTATGCGGGCTGTGCCGGCTCCTCCTCAGCAGGTTCCGCCGCTTCGGCTTCCTCCACCGCAAGAGTGCCCTCGGCCACCTCCCGGATGGCCAGAGACACCGCCTTCTCTTCCAGGGGCTCCCCGGACACCTCTGCCTCACTGGACAGCTTCCTGGCCCGGCTGGCCACCAGATTCACCAGCATATAACGGCTGGGCACCTGGCTCAGCAGTTCTTTAATCGGGGGATAAAGCAGCATATATACCATTCCTTTCGAGTTGTACTCAGTCTTTCTGAGGTCCTGTAATTCCCTGGACGAGGCCGATCCGCTTCTGCGTTCGGCACCGCTCCGCCTGAAGGATGGATTGAATTTCCTGGGCGGCGTTCATCACGGTATCGTTCACTACCAGGTAGTCGTAGTGGACGCACTCCCGGCACTCCTGCCGGGCTTTTTCCAGCCTGCGCTGGATGACAGCCTCCTCGTCGGTGTTGCGCCGGTGGAGGCGGCGGGACAGCTCCTCAATGGAGGGCGGGATGAGAAAGATAAGCACCGCTTCGGAACAGCGCTCCCTCACCTTGGCCGCTCCCTGTACCTCAATGTCCAGCAGCACGTCCACCCCCTGGTCCAGCTGCTCCCGGATGACCTTCAGCGACGTGCCGTAATAATTGCCCACGTACTCGGCATATTCCAGCAGCTCCCCCGCAGCAATCATCCGCTCGAACTCCTCCCGGGATACGAAGTTGTAGTTCACCCCGTCTTCCTCTCCCACGCGGGGCTGCCGGGTGGTAAAAGACACGGAGAAGTGGATATCCCGGCGGCAGCTCAAAAGCTCCGAGATCACCGTACTTTTCCCCACCCCGGAGGGGCCGGACAGCACAATAAGCTCCCCCCGCGTTTTCTTCTGTGATACGCTCATGGCGTCTCCTCCTCTGTCTCTGGGGCCTCCTGGAACCGGGCGGACACCTGTTCCGGCGGCAGGGACGACCAGATCACGTGTCCGCTGTCCGTCACCAGCACCGACCGCGTCTTGCGGCCAAAGCTGGCGTCGATGAGCACGCCCCGCTCCCTGGCCTCCTGGCCCAGCCGCTTCACCGGCGCGGAGTCCGGGCTGACAATGGCCACTACCCGCTGGGCGGACACCATGTTGCCAAATCCGATATTGACCAGTTTCATATCCGTCACTCCAGGTTCTGGACCTGTTCGCGGATCTTCTCAATCTCCGCTTTCATGTCCACCACCCGCCGCGTGATCTCCACATCGCTGCACTTGGAGCCGATTGTGTTGGCCTCCCGGTTGAACTCCTGGATGAGAAAGTCCAGTTTGCGCCCCACCGCGCCCCCGGCCGCCAGCAGCTCCCGCAGCTGGCCCAGGTGACTGTGGAGGCGAACCGTCTCCTCGTCCACCGCAACCTTGTCGGCAAAAATAGCCGCCTCGGTGAGCAGCCGGGCCTCGTCGATCTGGGTATTTTGGAGCACCTCCCGCATTTTGGCCTCCAGCCGGGCCCGGTAGTCGTTCACCGTCTGGGGAGAGCGTTCCTCCACCTCGCCCAGCAGCTTTTCGACGGTGTCCGCCCGTCCCAGAATGTCCTCAGCCAGCCGCCCGCCCTCTGTGGCGCGCATGGCGTTGAAGTCCTCCAGGGCCAGGTCCAGCACAGACAGCAGCCGCCCCTTCATCTGCTCCGGGTCCTCCTCCGCCTTCTCCACCGTGAGCACATCGGGGAACCGGGCCAGATCGGTGGCGTAGTACTCCCGCCGGACCTTTCCGCCGCCCAGGTCGTGAAGCTTATAGAGCGCGTCGATATAGCTCCGGGCCAGGGCTTCGTTCACGGTGACCACCATATCGTCGCCGCAGCTGCGGACAATGGTGACAAACACGTCTACCTTGCCTCTGGCCACACCCTTCTGCACCCTGGCCTTCATAGCGTCCTCCGCAAAGACATAGGCCCTCGGCATCTTCACCGTGCAGTCCAGATAGCGGTTGTTCACCGCGCGCAGCTCTACCGTGAGCTGAACGCCATCGTCAAAGACCCGCTCCCCCCGGCCATAGCCGGTCATGCTTTTTACCAAATCAACTCCCAGCCTTTCAGTGGACCGCCCGCTGCACGCGGCTGAGATACACCGCGATCAGCTTGCTGAATCCATAGTCATACGCCACAAACACGATATTGGCCGCCGGATAGAGGGCCCAGAGGGACTCCCCCAGCGGAGCGGGCAGGGTCTCCAGCATCGCCCCCATCATGGTGAGGTAGAGCACAGTAAATGCCGCGTTGAAAAATCCCAGCTTCACAATGTACTCCAAAATCCTCTTCCGGGGCTTCTCCGCCATCGACTTTATCATAGGGTACAGCCCGAACAGCGCAGTAAAGAGCAGTGCGCAGAATTTATCCGGCACCAGCAGCAGCGTCAGTATCGACGCCCCCGCCCAGCACAAAAACCCCGCCTTCAGCCCCGATGAAATCACCGCCGCCGCAGGCAGCAGGCCCCCCAGCGCCACGATTCCCCAACACCCTGTGGGCGCCAGAGAGGCAAGATATACCAAAATGACCGCCAAGGCACCCAGTATCGCCGGGTAGGCCACCTTTACCGCCGCGTTTTTTCGTCTCATATCAGCGGCATCCCCCGCAAAGGCAGTTCATGCACATCAGCGTGGTGCAGCAATCCAAGCCGTCGCACTGGGCCCCGGCCATGTCCGGCTGATAGCCGTAGCCGCCCTGCTGCATCATGCTGAAGGCCTGGCGGTACTCCATATTACCCGGCTCCATCTGGACCGCGATCTGGTAATTTTGCCTGGCCTCGTCCAGCCAGCCCCGGCGGTAAGCGATGGACCCCATGAGAAAGTACCATTCCCCGTTCCGGGACGCCCCCTGCAAAAGCCGCTCCGCGCCCTCCAGGTCTCCCCGGCTGACCGCCTGGCGGGCCTGGGCATACACGCCCCCCGCGCTCTGCCGCTGCTGCTGATAGGAAGAGCCATAGCCGTACCCACCCTGACTCTGGGACGCGCTTCCCCCGCTGTAGCCGGAGCTTCCGCCGGACCGGGACCGGGTGATGGCGTCATAGGCCTCGTTGATCTCCTTCATCTTTTCCTCGGCCAGGTCGGCCAGGGGGTTGTTCTGATAGTTGTCCGGATGATATTTTCTCGCCAGTTCGCGGTAGGCCTTTTTGATCTCATTGTCGTCGGCATCGGCACTCACGCCCAGCACCTCGTAGGGATCTCTCATTTACTTTTCTCCTTATTGTCTCTCATTTCTTTCCATCGGCCATCCAGCACGGCGCGCTGCACCGTGGGGAGGCCGGTATAAAGTATATTCTCCACAACAGGCCCCCATCCGCCCAGCTCCAGCAGCTCCGCTGCGGAGCCCGCCAAACGCAGGGAATGGGTCGCGGTGGTCTCCAGATAGTCCCGATTATCCCGTGCGTTTCCTGCAAAGCGGGCGTCCAGAGCATTGTACCGCCCCTTCCGTCTGTCGTCGTCCAGATCGTCCCACGCGTCCATCAGGTAAATCCACCGGCCCAGATGGTAGAGCAGCTGGCCCAGCGCCCGCCTCGTCCCCTCCTCCGGCATGGCCTGGGCAGCACAGGCCAGGATCTGAGCGAAGGCGTCCGCCGCCCGGTCCAAATGGGGAGATCTTGCCTCTTCCAGCTCCCCCAGACGGGCCAGCCCCTCCCTGGTCCGGGCATCAAACTCCGGCTGGGCCTCCGCCGCCCGGCGATAGGACCGCCGGAACAGCCGCCGAACGAAGCGGAAAGGGAGTCCGGTGAAAAAGCCGTGGTCATCCACATCATCGGTCAGCTTGTGCCAGGTCAGGATCATGCTCTGGTCGGCGGCGGCATCCAGCCGGCCTCCCGCCATGCAGGGCCTGGGCCTGCGCAGCGGGTGAGCCGGACAGCGCAGACAGGACAGCCTGTCCTCCCCCTCCCCCGCCGAAAGCACAATGGCCAGAAAAGTGAAATCGTATTGCAGCGTCATCCGGGCCAGTAAACCGTGACGCTTGCCCAGCGCGTGGCACAGCCCGCAGTAGGCGCTCTGGTAGGCGTCCTTTTGTTCCTGGTTCAGCCGGCCCAGGGCAGGACGGACATAGCCGAACATCAGTCGTCCCGGACCAGCGAGACCACAATGGAATAGGTCCTGGGGGTCACCACGCCCACATCGCTCAAGGTTCCGGCGCTGTCCAGGTAGATGGTGGCGGGCACAGTATAATTCCCCGCGGCCTGGTTAATGTTTCTGAGGTCGGCCACCACCCGGATGCTCTCTTCCGTAAGCTCGTCCAGCATTTCCTCCGGCCCCCGCACCCGCACCGGCAGAACCTGGGTGATGATGGCGGGCGTCCAGCCCTCGGGGGCATTGATGGTGCTGATGCGGCTGGTTACCTGGAAGGTGCGTGTCTCCACCTGTTTGTTCACACTGAGCGTGGCGGTCACTTCGGTAATGCCGCTCAGGTTCTCCAATTCATCGGCCAGCGGGATGGCGAAGGTCACCTCTCCCCCGTTCTGGGCCAGATTATCGTCCAGCTCCGCCAAATCGATGGTACCCAGAATCAGCTCGCCCTCACCCGTCAGGGCGTCCACCGCCTCCCTGCTGCCCGCCACCGTGATGGTGTCGCTGCTGAGCTTGAGCCTTACATCGCTGTCGCTCAGCCCTCCGCCCGGAACAATATTCACCTTCAATGGGATCTCCGCCGTGGCACGGATGGGGAACATCGTGTAAATACTGTCCACATCGCAGATCACATCCAAGTCCTCCAGCGGGCCGCCACTGGCTCCGATGAGCTGGAAGGGGAATTCGTCGTTCACATTCTCCGTCAGGTTCTCCCCGGTGACAATGACCTTCGCGTAGGCCACCTGGTTAACATAATCCGCCCGGCCGCTGATGGTAAGCTCCCCAGGGCTGAACCGGAAATCCTCCGCGTCGCCGGCCAGATAGCCCTCGGCTACCGTTCCCTGAAACTCGCCTTCGATCCGTACCTTCCGGCTCAGGGCGTGCGCCACTTCCACATTCACCACGCTGCCGCCCAGCCCGCCCGGACCGCTGTAAATGATTTCCACGTCCGTCTCCCTGATACCGGCGGGCAAGTCTACCACCCTGTAGTTCACCGCATGGGTACCCTCCGTGCTGATGTTGGCCACATTGGCCACCAGCCTGGGCTGGTCGCTCTTCAGCACGGCCAGCACCGTGGGGGTCGCCTGAACCGTAATGGTGGCCTTTACATCCCGGTTGACGATCATCAGGCCCCGCTCCTCCAAAATCTCCTCCCCGGTAAACTCCACAGAGAGATTGGTAAAGCGCTCACTCTCCTTGGTTCCATCCTTGGAGGTTAGAAACAGCCAAGCCGCGAAGGCCAGCACAATAGACAGCACCACATACAGGGCCTTGCTGTCAAGAATCTTCTTTCCCATTGGAATTATCTCCCTTGATACCCTTGAATACGCTGGAAATCCGGGCGGCGGCGGTGACAGGCTTGTTCTCCTCGTCAGACCCGGGCATCAGCTCCAGGCGGAGCAGCCGTTCCAGGGTATCCGGCGACAGATGGCGCTTGAGCATTCCGTTAACCGCTACCGAGATAGAGCCTGTCTCCTCGGACACGATGGCCACCACCGCGTCGGAGTTCTCGCTGACCCCGATACCCGCCCGGTGGCGCATCCCCAGATCCCGGCTCAAGTTCACATTCCCCGACAGGGGAAGCATGCAGCCCGCCCCTATGATGCGCCCGCCCCGGACAATGACCGCCCCGTCATGAAGGGGGGCTTTGTTCCAGAACAGGTTTTTTAACAGCTCAGCGGACACCTGACAGTCCAGGCCGGTGCCGGTCTTGAGCACATCGTCCAGCAGGGTGCGCCGCTCAAACACCATCAGCGCCCCTACCCTGTCCTTGGACAGGGACGCATAGGCATCCACCGTCTCCTTGATGGCGGTCTCCAGGTCGTTGCTGTAGCTCTCCGCCACAAACAGCTCTTTGATCTTGCCGCTGCCCATCTGCTCCAAAAACCGGCGCAGCTCAGGCTGGAAAAGGATAATGAGGGCGATGACGCCCAGCTCCACCGCGTTATTCAGCACCGTGCGGACCACCCGCAGACGCCACAGGTTGGCCAGCGCCATGGCCGCCACAATGAACAAAATGGCCTTGACCACCTGCCCGGACCGGCTGCGCCGGACGAAACGGAACAGGTGATAAATCCCGAAGGCGATGATGGCCATGTCCAGAATATCCTTCAGTTCGATGATCCTGAGGTATTTCGGCGCCTGCTGCAGCGTCTGTAATATGGTTTCCATGCGCGCCCACTCCTTTCCTTCCCGAAGCTGCGCGGGGCGGCGGATTGCCGCACTGCGGCATTTTGAATATTATAGCTTATCTGTCCGGCGTTGGCAAGTAATTCAAGGAGAATTCAGAGAAAATTCACGTCCCGTACATAGTCAGCGGAGGGGGAACGGCCCGCGCCGCGCCCCCTCCGTCCTATTTTTTCGCCGTCCGGGCAAGCTCCCGGACAACCGCCGCCGCCCGGTCCGCCTGGTCCGAACGGTTAAAGGCGGAAAAGCTGAACCGGATGGTTCCGGTTTCCATTGTGCCCGCCGTTTGGTGGGCCAGTGGGGCGCAGTGCAGACCGGCGCGCACCGCGATCCCCCGCTTTGCCAGCGCCTCTCCCGCCTCCTCGCAGTCCAATCCGTCCAAGATGACGGAGCACAGTCCGCTTTGGCTCCCGCCATGCCCCCGGAACACGGTGACGCCGGGGCGGCGCTCCAGCGCGTCCATCATCCGCCCGGCAAGCGCCCGCTCATGGCGGTGGATTTTGTCAATACCCGTCCGGGCCACAAATTTCATTCCCTCCAGCAGACCTGCCGCGCCGCATACATTGTGGGTCCCTGCCTCCAGCCGGTCCGGGAGAAAGTCGGGCATCTCCTGCTTTGCCGAGAGGCTGCCCGTTCCGCCGTAGAGCAGCGACCGGGCCTGGGCTCCGCACAGCAGCAGCCCGGTACCTTGGGGGCCATACAGCCCCTTGTGGCCCGGCATTGCGATGAATGCCGCCCCCCAGCCCTCCATATCCACGCTGAGCACCCCGGCGGACTGGGACGCGTCCACAATCAAGGGCACGCCCCGCTCCCGGCACAGCGCCGCGATGCGCTCCACCGGCTGAATGAAGCCAAACACGTTGGACACGTGGTTGCAGACAACCGCGTCCACATCGGGGGTGATCTCCCGCTCAAAGGCGGCGTACACCCCATCCGGGTCGAACAGCGGTCCCGCGGCCACCTTCACATTTACCTCGGGAATTGCATACAGCGGGCGGGTAACGGCATTGTGCTCATAGCCGGAGATCACCGCCGTTCCCCCCGGCCCCACCAGGGAGCGGATGGCGATATTCAGCCCATGGGTGGCGTTTGAGGTCAGCACTACCCGCTCCGGATCGTCCACATGGAACAGCCGCCCTGCCTGCTCCCGCATTCGGTACATCAGCTCTGCCGCGCCCATGCCCGGGGCATGGCCTCCCCGGCCCGGGCTGGCCAGATGGGTCATGGCCCAGGCGGAGGCCCGGGGCACCGCCCCGGGCTTCTCCATTGTGGTGGCGGCACTGTCCAGATAGATCATGATTTCACCTCGCTGTACTCTCCCTCCGCGGTCTGAAGAAACACCTGCTTGGGGGACATCCCCTCCCGGCGCAGCACCGTCAGCGCATCGGTGAGCCTCCGCTCCGGGATGCGCACACAGTAGCCGCAGCCCTCCTTGGAGATAATCTTTGGCGAACGCTGGACCCAGCCGGGAATGCCCACCCGCTCCAGCACCTGGGCGGTACGCTGGGCATAGGTGAGCGAGCGGCAGATGATGAGGTAATAGACCATTGGCCCACCATTCCTTTCCCCTTTTCTTGAGGAGCGCAAAAGCGCCCCTCTCAAAGGCATCTTATGCCCTGAGAGGAGCGCCGGTGACAGCATTCACTTTTTCTCAATCAGGACCGCCGCATGAGCGGCGATTCCCTCGCCGCTGCCGGTGAAGCCCAGGCCCTCCTCGGTGGTGGCCTTGACGCTCACCCGGTCAGGCTCTACCCCCATGGCGGCCGCCAGCCGTTCCCGCATCAGCGGGATATGGGGCGCCAGCTTAGGCCGCTGGGCCAGCACCGTGGCGTCCACGTTGCCGATTTCGTACCCGTTTTCATCCAGCACCCGAATCACCTGCCGCAGAAGCGCAAGGCTGTCCGCCCCCTCATAGGCCGGGTCGCTGTCCGGGAACAGCTTGCCGATATCCCCCAGCGCCGCCGCCCCAAGCAGCGCGTCCATTACGGCGTGAGCCAGCACATCTGCGTCCGAGTGGCCCAGCAGCCCCTTCTCAAAGGGGATATCCACTCCGCCCAGAATGAGCCTGCGCCCTTCCACCAGGCGGTGGACGTCATACCCGTGGCCGATCCTCACAGCGCCGGCACCTCCTCCAGCAGAATCTCGCCGATCAGCAGGTCGGTGGGGGTGGTGAGCTTGATGTTCCGCTCGTCCCCGGCAGTGAGCACCACCTTCATCCCCAGCCGCTCCACGGCGGCGCAGTCATCGGTGAGCTCAGCCCCATCGTCCAGCGCCTTTTGCAGCGCCGCTCGAATCAGATCGCCGTCAAACACCTGAGGGGTCTGGACGGCGTACAGAGCAGAGCGGTCCAAGGTGCGCTCCACCAGGCCGTCCCGGGCCTCCTTGATGGTGTCCTTCACCGGCACGGCGGGGGCCGCCGCACCGCTCACCGCCGCCTGGGCGATGGCGTCCTCAATGACCTGGACGGCAACAAAAGGCCGGGCCCCGTCGTGGATGGCAATAAGGGGGGGTTTGCGCCGGCACTCCAGGGTACCCAGCCGGGCGGACTTGGTACGGGTCTCCCCGCCCCGGATCACCTTGGCCACCTTGGTCAGCCCGAAATCCTGGCACAGCCGCGCCACATCCGGCACCAAGTCCTCCCGGGTAACCACTATTATCTCCGCCACGCCTGGGGCCTGCTGAAAACTCTGGAGGGAGCGCACGATCACAGGCAGCCCCCCTAGCTCAGCCAGCACCTTGTCAAATCCCATCCGGGTAGACGATCCCGCGGCCACCACTACTACCGAACAGACAGGTTCAGCCTCTTTTTTTTGTCTGCGAAACAATCCCATATCGTCCTCACAAACTCCATTCCACTGCGCCCGCCTAACGGCGGGCATCCGTTCCATTCCGTTGCTCGTCCTCTCCCCACACGACCCGCCTCGCTGGGCTCGTGTGGGGTCCCCTTCTCACAAACTCCATTCCACTGCGCCTGCCTGACGGCAGGCATCCGTTCCATTCCGTTGCTCGTCCTCTTTCCACGCCGCAAAAAGGAGCCTTTCGGCCCCTCTCGCTCACTAGTGGTTCAACAGGCTGTTGATGCTGCTCTCCACCGTCTCATAGGGCAAGCTCTGGGCCAGTACCAGCTCGGAGATGAGAATCTGCTTGGCCGTGTGGAGCATTTTTCGCTCCCCGTTGGACAATCCCCGCTGGCTGTCCCGCCGCAGCAGGCCCTTGACCACCCGGGCTACCTCCAGCAGGTCGCCGCTCTTCAGCCGCACCATATTCTCCCGATACCGGCGGTTCCAGTTCTGGGTCATGTCCACCTCAATGCCCTCCATTTCGGACATGAGTTCCTTCGCCTTGGCGCCAGAAACCACGGGGCGCATTCCAATCTCTCCTGTATTGTCTGTAGGCACCATCACCACCATATTCCCCACAGACAGCTTAAGCAGATAAAACTCCTGAACCTGCCCGGAAATCTTGCGCTGTACGATGGAGTCAATCACTCCCGCTCCATGCATGGGATGGACTACCTTGTCTCCGACCTGATACAATGTCTCACCTCCAAAAATATGTATAACTTTCCAAAAATATTATACCCTTTTCTCCCCATCAGCGCAACCTTTTTTCTCAAAAATTTTCAAATTTTACGGAAAACCACTATATCAGCAGTGTTTTGAGATTAATTCAGGCAAAAAGCGGCAGCTTCTCCCAAATTTTTCTTCTGCGCTGAAGAAGCCAATATTCCAAAAAAAGTAAAAAAGGAAAGACACCCGATTGGGTGTCTTTCCTTTTTGGTACGGCTGGAGGGACTCGAACCCCCGACCTTTTGGTTCGTAGCCAAACACTCTATCCAGCTGAGCTACAGCCGCATCTGTTTCTCACAGCTCAGTCATAATAACACATTGCTCCGGGAAATGCAAGCTATTTTTTCAATTTTTTCAGAATTTTTTCTAGCCGTCAAAAACGGGGCCGAATCCGCAGCAATCGGCCCCGTTTTCCTTATTTTTGTACCCATGTTGTAAATCGGTGGAGCATGGCCGCCACCTCGGCCCGGGTGGCGTCTCCATCGGGCGCTAAATTTCCGTCCCTGCCATTGATGATATTCACCCCAACAGCCCATGAGATGGCGCTGCGGCCCCAGGCCGCCACAGCTCCCGCGTCCGAGAATTCGGACAGCTCGGCGGACGCGCTCACATCATAGCCCATTTTGACCGCGTAGTTATAGAGGATCACCGCGATCTGCTGCCGTGTCACGTTGGAGAACGGGTCAAACAGGCCGTCCCCCACACCGGAAACCACCCCGGTGCGGCCCGCCCAGACAGTTCCCGCAGTATACCACTGCCCGTCGGGGATATCCAGGAACACGGCGGAATACTCTACAACGGGTTTCCCCGCCAAGCGGTGGAGCACGGTGGTCATCATGCACCGCTGCATCTTATCGTCCGGGGCAAACTGGGTTGGACTGCTGCCGTTGAACAGCTCGTGCCGGTACACATAGGATATGTCCTCATAATACCACGCCCCCCGAGGCACATCGGTAAAGGGCAGCTGCGCCGGAAGGGGCTCCCCCGCCGTTACCGTCCACCTGCCCTCCGCCATCCATTGGGCGGTGTCCGACGACACGGTCAGCGTCACGTCCGTCCCGGCTAAATAGCGGTGTCCCACCGTCAACGCACCGCCTTCAGGTATCTCCGCCCCGGCTGTGGCGTCCACCAGCGTCCCGCTGCGCACCACAGCGCTACCCTGGGTCCAGATCAGTCCGCAGCCGGTGTTTCCGGCAACCGCGTCTCCATTTATCCCGGTCTGTGGGGCAAAGGTGCCTGCCGCGCCGGCGCCCTGCCCCATCGCCGCGCTGTAGATGGCCGAGGTATTCCGGTCCACCTCCTGCTTGACTGTGGCCTTCAAATCGTCCCAAAACACCCCATTGAGATAGCTCAGCGACACCAGCGCCTGGTCCTGGCCGGCGGCCCCCGCCAGCGTCACCGTCCCCGCCAAGATGGCCAGCCCCAGCGCCCCGGCCAGAATTCTCTTTTTCATGGCGCCTCCTCGGAAATCATGTAGCTTAACGTGAGCAGGCTGTCCGCGAAGTGTACGTCCTCCACCCGCACGCCGGGCATATCCTGCTGGGGCAGCTCCACGTTGGTGAAGTTCCAGATCCCTGTCACGCCGCAGGCCGCCACCCGCCGGGCCGTGGCCTCCGCCACCCCCGCCGGGACCGTGAGCACACATACGCTCACCTGATGCTCCCTCAAATAACCCTCCAATTCATCCACATGGTACACCGGCGTCCCGCTCAGCTGTTTTCCCACCAGCTCCGAGTCAACGTCAAAGGCTGCTGTCAGGCGAAACCCGTTGTCGGCAAAGGGGAAGTTCTCCATCAGCGCCCGCCCCAGGTTGCCCGCCCCCAGGATGACCACCGTATGATTTCGATTCATTCCCAGAATATCCGCCACCTCACAGCGCAGCCGCTCCACATTGTAGCCGTATCCCTGTTGGCCGAAGCCTCCGAAGCAGGACAGGTCCTGGCGGATCTGGGACGCGGTCAGCCCCATGGATTTTGCCAGGGAGCTGGAGGAGATCCGAACCGTCCCGCATCGGTACAAATCATCCAAATGCCGGTAATACCGCGGCAGCCGCCGGATTACCGCGGAAGATATTTTATCCTTTCTCATATGCAACCCGTTCCTTGCTCAAAAGTTTTTATCATTTTACCGCAAATCCACCTGCTTGTCAAACCGCTGAGAGCCGTATTCACAATTTTTCAGCCGCCGCATATTATGGATTACATTCTGATAAGGAGGAGTAGTCCATGCCCCAAACCGGCTCCCTTGTTGTTCGCGTCTTTACCTCACAGGCACAGCTGCCCGTCTCCGGCGCCACCGTCATCATCTCCGCCCCCAGTGAAGACGGCCGCCGCAAGGTATTTTCCATCCAGACCACCGACGAGAGCGGCGGCACCCGGCCCTTTCAGCTGGAGGCCCCCGATAAGGCCCTGAGCGAAGGCCCCGGGCAGGCCGTCCCCTTTTCCGACTATTCCCTGGTGGTGGAGCATCCGGAGTACTACCTGGCCACCTTTGAAAAGCTCCAGGTGTTCCCCGGGGTAGAGACGGTGCAGAACGTCCCCCTGGTTCCCCTGCCTCAGCCCGCAGGGAACGACATCACCGCCGCCCCGGTGGTGGTCACCCCCCAGCCGCTGTGATGCGCCGCAAGCGTCAAATAAGGAGGTTTCCATGCCTATATCAGTCACGCCTTACATACCGCAGACCATCACCGTCCACACCGGCCCGGCCAATCAGTGGGCGGAAAATGTAACGGTGTCCTTTCCCGACTACATCAAAAACGTGGCCTCCAGCGAGATCTATCCCACCTGGCCGGAGGCCGCCCTCCGTGCCAATATCCTGGCCCAGATTTCCTTCGCCCTCAACCGGGTATATACCGAGTACTACCCCAGCCGCGGCTATGACTTCGACATCACCGGCTCCACCATGAACGATCAGAAGTTCATCAAGGGCCGCAGCACTTTTGAAAACGTGGATAATCTGGTGGATGAGCTGTTCACCACCTATATCCGCCGCAAGGGCTTTGTGGAACCCCTTGCCGCCAAATTCTGCAACGGCACCACCGTCACCTGCGACGGCCTGTCCCAGTGGGGCAGCGAGGCGCTGGCCCGGCAGGGCATGGGCACTATGGACATTCTGCGCCACTATTATGGCGACAACATTGAGCTTGTGTCCAACACCCCCATCCGGGATATTGTCTACTCCTACCCCGGCTACCCGCTGCAAACCGGCTCCTCGGGCAGCTATGTCACGGTGCTCCAGGCCATGCTCAACCGCATCTCCCGAAACTATCCCGCCATCCCCCGCATCAGCCCGGTGGACGGCGTGTTCGGCAGCAGGACCGAGGAGTCTGTCAAAGCATTCCAGCGCATCTTTAACCTCACCCCCGACGGCATCGTGGGCCAGGGTACCTGGTACAAGCTGGTGTCTCTCCACGGGGCGGTGAGAAAACTGTCGGAGCTGGTCAGCGAAGGCCAGCCCTTCACCCAGATTCAGGGTCCCGCTCCCGGCGTCACCCTTCGGGAGGGAAGCACCGGTGTGGCGGTATCCGCCCTGCAGTACTTCATTTCCATCATCGGACAGTTCTCTCCCTCCATACCCGTACTGGCCATCGACGGCATCTTCGGGCCCCAGACCACCCAGGCCGTCAACGCCGTCCAGAGCCGCCTGGGCCTGCCCGTCACCGGCGTGGTGGACCAGGCTACCTGGCAGGGCATCTACGACGAATACCTGGGCATCGCCCGCACCGCTCTGGCCGGAGCCGGACTGCCCACCACCCCCCAGCAGATCGAGCAGCAGGTCATGTCGGGCCAGTTCCCCGGCTACGACCTCAGCTATGGAAGCACGGACACCTGAAAGGAAGGGAAACTGCTATGAATACCAACACACCTGCACCCACCATTCTGCCCGAGCTCTCCGATGCCGGGCATAGCGGCCAGCCCATCCGCTCCCTCCAATACATGCTCAACCAGCTGGCCATTCACAACGACGTGCTCACCCGGCTTTCGGTAGACGGCATTTTCGGTGAGCGCACCCTGGAGGCCGTCATGGTGTTCCAGCGGGAGAACGGCCTGCCTGTCACCGGCGTGGTGGACTTGACCACCTGGAACGCCATCCGGGCCGCCTACGTCCACGTGGAGCTGATGTACGGCTTTCCCCCCGCCCTCAACGTGCTGCCCTGCGGTACCTACACCGCCGTGGAGGGCCAGGAGTGCGAAGTGCTGCGCATCGTCCAGGCCATGTTCGGTTCCCTCACCAAGGTGATGAGCAATTTCAGCCCCTGCCAGATAAACTGCTGCAACGACGGCGAGACCTATAAAAACCTTCAGGAGGTCCAGCGCCTGGCCGGCCTGCCCATCACCGGCACTCTGGACCGGTCCACCTGGGCCTACATGGTTCAGCTCTATCAAGCTCTGGTCACCCGGAGCTGAGCTGTCAAATCCCCCCTTGCCATCCACCCCATAATCCGCTATAATGAGCGGGTACATCGGATGGCAAAGGAGGGACCTCTATGGCCAGATTTGGATTCATCCATGACAAGCTGGACATCAAGCTGCTGATCCTCTACATCATGGACCGCGTAGCCGCCCCCATCGACTTTGCCACCCTTACCGATCTGTCCATGTGCGACAGCGGCGTGGACTACTTCCAGTTCGCTGAGGCGGCGGCGGAGCTGACAGACAGCGGTCATCTGGACCGGCAGGGGGACATCTATTCCGTCACCGAAAAGGGCCGCCGGGCCTGCGCCGCCGGAGAGAGCAGCCTCTCCCCCGTCGTCCGCCAGAGATGTGACCGGCGGCTGGCCCCGCTGAACCAGGCCCTCAAACGCAAGGCCCAGGTCCGTGCCCGGGTGGAGGAAGCTCCCCAGGGCTTTGACGTGTGCCTGTCCATGGACGATGACCAGGGCAGCCTGTTTTCCCTCACGCTGCTCTCCCCCACCGGGGAAGACGCCCAGCGTATCGCCGACCGCTTCCTGGCCCATCCGGACCGGGTATACAACGGGCTTTTAGGCGTGCTGCTCACAGATGACGAAGGGAGGCAACCCCAATGAGCCTTATGGGCTTTCCAGTTTCCAACCTGTTTCTCTATTTCATCCTGTACTCCTTTTTGGGCTGGGTGATGGAGACCTGTTACTGTTCCATCGCGGAACGGCGTCTGGTAGCCCGCGGATTTCTCTACGGCCCTATCTGTCCCATCTACGGCGGCGGCGTGGTGCTGATGGTTCTGTTCTTCACGCCCTTGAAGCAGAATTTGGTTCTTTTCTACGTAGTTGCCGTGGTGGTCATGACCTCCTGGGAGTACCTGGTGGGCTGGGTGCTTGAAATCACCACCCACGTGAAGTATTGGGATTACTCCCAGTTCCGCTTCAACCTTAAAGGCCGGGTATGCCTGTGGGTGGCCCTGACATGGGGGGTACTGTCCTACATTGTAATTTTCTTCATCCACCCGCCCATCCAGGAGCTGATAGAAAACCTCCCCGTGTGGCTGGAGTTTATGCTTTGCGGCGCGTTTTTGGCGCTGCTGTCGGTGGACGCCGTACTCACGATCCGGCATCTGGCCCTGGTGTCCAAATTGGTGGTGGGCGTCACCCAGCTGGGACAGGAACTCCAGCTCCAGGCCGCTCTTGGCAAGGCCGAGCTCAGCGACCGGCTGGAGGACAGCGCCGCATCCCTGCGTCAGCGCTACAGCGATCAGGTGGCCCAGCTGGAAAAATACAGCCGTCGGTTCCGCCACGTCTACGGTTCGCTGAAGGTGAACCAGAAGTACTCTGTCAGCCATGAGGATATCCTGGCCGCCGCCGCGCTGGCCAAGGAGGAGCTGCTCCGCTACAAGGATGCCATCAAGTCCCGCGCCAAGCGCTGATCCTCCCACAAATCAAAAGCAGCCCGCCGGAATGTCCGGCGGGCTGCTTTTCTGTTTTGGCCGTCAGCGCTGCCCCTTGTCGTAAGGAATTCCCTCCGCCTTGGGCGCACGGGATTTCTTAGAGGTAAAGGCCAGCACCACCAGGGTGATAATGTAGGGCAGCATACGGTAGACGTGGCTGCTGATAGGCGCATTGGCCAGCATGCAGACGCCGTCGCCGTTGATGTCGATGGAAGCGTAGGACGCCGCAATGCACTTGAACAGGCCGAACAGCAGCGCCGCCCCTGCGATATTCAGCGGCTTCCAGTTGCCGAAGATCATGACGGCCAGGGCCAAAAAGCCGAAGCCCGCCACATCGCCGGTAGAGGCGCAGTTTGCGGTGGTCAGCGCATAGACGAAGCCGCCCATGCCCGCCAGGGCGCCGGAAATGGTGGTGCCCGCATACCGCATCTTGTAGACATTGATGCCCAGAGAGTCGGCCGCCTGAGGATTTTCGCCGCAGGAGCGCAGCCTCAAGCCAAATCTGGTCTTATAGAGCAGGATGGACAGTATCGCGAAGAGCAAAATGCAGACATAGGTCGCCAGGTATACCCTATTAATGAAGGTCTCCCCCAAAAAGCCCAGATCTGTTTGTCGGTCGATGCCGAAGGTGCTCTTTTTAATCATAAACCAGCTGGCGGCGTCGCTGCCGTCCGCCATTCCCAGGGTATTCTGGTTGGCAATGATCCGGATGAGGAAGAGCACCAAGGCGGGGGCCATCAGGTTCAGCGCTGTGCCGCCGATGGTCTGATCCGCCTTCAGGTTTACCGAGGCAAAGGACAGCAGCAGGGAAAATACCGCGCCCAGTACTCCCGCCGCCAGCATGGCCAGCAGCTCCAGCCCCTGGAGGGTCATCCAGTTCCTGGCTGCAAAAGCGTCGTGGAACAGGGCAACGCCCTGCATAACATTCACGAAGAGGACGCCTACAAAGGCGCCGAAAATCATGATGCCCTCCAAAGCCAGGTTGATAATCCCGCTTCGCTCGGCAAACACGCCGGCCAGCGCAACAATCATCAGCGGGACGGCGTAGAGCAGGGTCTGTTGGATCAAAAACGTCATTCCCGCTCCCCTCCTTTCTCAACGGAGGCTTTCTTCACGGTGTTTTCCTCCGCCGGCCCGTCCGGCACAGCCTCTGCCGGCTTGTCCTTCTTTCGGGCGGTCAGCAGTGTTTTTATAAGCAGGGAGAACGCGCTGAGGTAGACGATGACGGAGATGATAACGTCGGTGATGTATTCATTGTAGGCGGTCAATTTGGTCAGCTGCAGGCCCACAATATTCAGCATGGACATAAAGCAGCCGGTAAAGATGACGCCGATGGGGTTATTGGCCGCCAGCAAAGCTACGGGGATGCCGTTGAAGCCGGTGGCCGGAAGGGACTGGTAGGTCTGCCAGAAGAACTCCGTATTGCCCGCCAGATAGTACAGCGCGGCCCCCGCCCCGGACAAGGCCCCGGCAATGGCCATGGACAGCACAATGTTCCGCTTGTCGTTGATTCCGGCATACCGGGCGGCGTGACGGTTGGAGCCGCAGGCCTTAAGCTGATAGCCCAGAGTGGTCTTGGTCATGAGGATGTACACACCGATGGCAATCAGAATCGCGACAAGGATGCCTGCGTTGACCTGAGAACCGGGGAAAATTTTGTCCAGCCCCAGCTTTGCCGTCTGGACGCCGCTGCCATCCACATAGGTCCAGGCCCCGTCCACCATGGTCCGGCCATAGGCGGTCTTGTAGACGTAGCTGCTCTTGGTGTTCTCCACGGTGTTCTGGAATATCTTGTTCGCATCAAAGAACCAGGTCACCAGATTGGCGGCGATCCAGTTTGTCATAATGCAGGCAAGCACTTCATTGATGTTGAGCATTGCTTTCACAATGCCGGGGATACACCCCCACAGGGCTCCCGCCAGCATGCCGCCCAAAAAGGCCAGCAGCCAGATGACAGGGCTTGGCAGTGCCGAGACGGGGATGCCCAGCGCTATGGCCAGAGTGACCATGGTGCTCATCAGGTACTGTCCCGGCGCGCCGATGTTAAATAAGCCCGTCTTAAAGGCCACCGACACGGACAGCCCGGTGAGGATCAGCGGAGTGGCCCGGAAGAGCATGTTGCCGATGTTTTGGGGATTGAACCCCCAAGTCAACCCCCCCGACGCGTTCCGGCCCGTGCTGAGAATCCCAAAGAAAATGAGGCGGATGCCTTCCCAGGCGCTTGTCAGGCCAAGGTTATCGCTGAACAAGCCCACAAGCAGCACCAGAATGCTGCCTACCGCCAAACCGATGACAATGGAGAGCAGGGACGCCAGCACCGTCTTTGTCCCGTCCTTCTGCAGCAGAGTCCTTCCTTGCTCCTTCATTCGCCCTCGTCCTCCTCTCCGGTATAGATTTGGACGAGATTCGGATATTTCACACTCACGCGCCCTTCTCCCCCTTCCCGCTCATGTCCATTCGTTTTGCCCCGGCCATATAGAGGCCCAGCTCCTGTACGGTGGTCTGCTTGGGGTCCAGCTCTCCTACGATTTCCCCCTCGTACATCACCAGGATGCGGTCCGATAAGCTCATCACCTCATCCAGCTCCAGGCTGACCAGCAGTACGGCGTGACCCTTATCCCGCTCCGCCACCAATTGGCCGTGGATATACTCAATGGCGCCCACATCCAGGCCGCGGGTTGGCTGGACGGCCACGATAAGGGGCTTCTCCCGGTCCACTTCCCGGGCGATAATAGCCTTTTGCTGGTTGCCGCCGGACATGGAGCGGGCCACGGTCACCGGGCCCTGCCCGGAGCGCACGTCGTACTGCTCGATGAGCTGCCCGGCGTACTCCCGCACCGCGCCCTGGTTGATAAAGCCGCGGGTCTGGAACTGCTTCTCGTTGAACCGCTGGAGCACCAGGTTCTGTTCCAGCGTGAAGTCCAGCACCAAGCCGTGCTTGTGCCGGTCCTCGGGGATGTGGCTCATGTTGGCCCCCCGGTGCTTGATGGACGCGTGGGAGATATCTTCCCCGCAAAGGGTAACGGTTCCGCCGGAGCTCTTCTCCAGCCCCGTCAGGCCGTAGACCAGCTCGGTCTGCCCGTTGCCGTCAATGCCCGCGATGCACAGGATCTCCCCGGCCCTGGCCTGGAAGGAGACATGGTTGACAGCGTTTTTCTTATGGCTCCGGGAGGGGACACACAAATCATGTACCTCCAGCACCGGCGCACCCGGCTGGGCGGGCGCTTTGGTCACCTCAAGCTGTACCGGCCGGCCCACCATCATATTGGACAGGGAGTGCTTGTCCGTGTCCTTGGTATCCACGGTACCGATGTACTTGCCTTTGCGCAGCACTGTCACCCGGTCGGATACCGCCATGATCTCGTTGAGCTTATGGGAGATGAACAGAATGGACTTGCCCTCCTTGGCAAACTCCTTCATGGTTCCCATCAGCTCATCAATCTCCTGGGGGGTGAGCACGGCGGTGGGTTCGTCGAAAATCAGGATTTCGTTGTCCCGGTAGAGCATCTTGAGAATCTCCACCCGCTGCTGCATCCCAACCGTAATATCCTCCACCTTGGCGTCCAGGTCCACCTTCAGGCCATAGCGTTCAGACAGGGCTTCAACCTTGGCCCGGGCCGCCTTCTTTTGAAGGAACCCCACTCTTGTGGTTTCCGCCCCGAGGATGATATTGTCCAGCACGGTGAACACCTCAATCAGCTTGAAGTGCTGGTGAACCATGCCGATGCCCAGGGCGGTGGCATCGTTGGGGTCGTTGATTTTGACCTCCTGGCCGTTTTTCTTGATGATCCCCTTCTCCGGCTGGTAAAGGCCGAAGAGGACGCTCATCAGCGTGGATTTTCCCGCCCCGTTCTCCCCCAGGAGGGCGTGGATCTCCCCCCGGCGGAGCTGAAGGGTGATATCATCGTTGGCGATAATACCCGGAAATTCCTTGGTAATGTGAAGCATCTCAATGATGTTCTCAGATTCCATCGTCCTCATCCCGCTTCCTGTCTAAAATGTCAACACCGGGCCCTATGGAAAGCCCCATTATGTTGATTATACCTGATGTTCGACAAAAACACAAGGGAATTCTTCCACACGCTTTAAAAACAGGCGAGACGCTGTGCGTCCCGCCTGTTTTAAGCTCAACTATGGAATTAGATGACGTTCAGCGCCACGTTGCTCCACTCAGTGGAGGTCAGCTTGGCGAAGTCCTCCTCGGAGGTCATGCTGTCCACCACCAGCTTGCCGGAAGCCATGTCGGCCAGCTGGGCCTGATACTCCTCGACAGTGTAGGTGGTCATGGACCAGGTAGCGGTGGGCAGGCCCACGGCGTCGTCCTTGGCGCCCAGGGAGGTGCCCTTGCCGCCGATCTCGGAGAAGGAGTTGTCGTACACCTTGGCAACGGCCCACTGCACGGCGCTGGACAGGCCCTTCATCGCGGAGGTGATCACAGTGTCGGACTGGGAGGACTGATCCACGTCCACACCCACCACAACGCCGTCATTGGCAGCGGCGGCGGCAACAATGGACTGGAACATGGAGCCGCCGCAGGCAAACACGATCTCAGTGCCGCTGGCGTACCAGCCGTTGATCATGGTCTGCAGCTCGGTGGAAGCGGAGAAGGAGGCGCCGTACTCCCAGGAGTAGTTGATGTCCACGGTCTTGTTCAGTTCCTTGGCGGCGTCATTGGCGCCCTGCACAAAGCCGTAGCCGAAGCGGCAGCAGGCGGGATTGGTGCCGCCGCCGCCACCGGAGAAGCCCAGCTTCTCGAAGCCTTCTTTTACCACCGCATAACCGGCCAGATAGCCGCTCTGCTCCTCCTGGAAGGAGATGCCGGCCACATTGTCCAGGCCCACGGGGTAGCCGTCGATGAAGATAAAGGGCACATCGGGGAATTCTGCGGCGGCCTTCTTCAGCGCGGCCTCCTGCATAAAGCCGGCGCAGACCACCACCTCGGCGCCGCCGTCCACAGCGGCCTTCATGGCGTCGTAGCGGTCATCGTCGGTGGCCTGGTCGCCGTTGGCGGGCTGGTAGTACTTGTAGCTCTTGCCGTTGGCGTCGGCGTACAGCTTCACGCCGTCAAAAGTGCCCTGGTTGAAGGACTTGTCCTTCAACTGGCCTACATCGGTGATGAAGGCCACCTGATACTTGTTGTCGGAAGAGGTCATGGTGTCGGGGATGTCGTCGGCAGGGTTGCCGGCGGCAGAGGGATTGCCGGCGTTCTGGCTAGGATTGGGGTCCTTGTTGCTGCAGGCAAACAGGCTGAACACCATGGCCATAGCCAGCAGCATCGCAAAGAGCTTTTTCATCGCTATTACATCCTTTCCTTTTCATTATGCCCGGGGCCGGTCCGCCACATTTCGCAGATCGGCCTCAAACATCACCATTATAGCTTGTCTTTCGAGAAATTACAAGGAACTTTTGCAGCTTTTTTCAACTTTCCGCATTCTGACAGCTCAATAGCCCTGAGCCTGCTGTCCTTTCACCAATTTGACGATTCGGCTGGTACCCAGCCGGTCCGCCCCCAGTTCCAGGAAATCCGCAGCGTCCTGAAGGCTGGAGATGCCTCCGGCGGCCTTGATCTTCACATGGGGGGCCACGTTGGCCTTGAACAGCGCCACGTCCTCCCGGGTCGCTCCGGCGGCGGAGAACCCGGTGGAGGTTTTAATATAATCCGCGCCGCTGTCCGAAACGATTTGGCACAGCTTTACCTTCTCCTCCCGGGTGAGCAGGCAGGTCTCAATAATGACCTTGAGCACCAGGCCGCCGCACGCCTCCTTGACCATGCGGATTTCAGACAGCAGATCATCCCACCGGCCGTCCTTGGCCCAGCCGATGTTGATGACCATGTCGATCTCCTTGGCGCCGTTGGCAATGGCGTCCCTGGCCTCAAACACCTTGACGGCGGTGGTGGAGTAGCCGTTGGGGAAGCCGATGACAGTACACACCGGGAGCTTGTCCCCCAGATAGTCCGCCGTCTGTTTCACATATGCGGCGGGGATGCAGACGCTGGCGCAGCCGTAAGCCGCCCCGTCGTCGCAGATTTGTTTGATTTCCTCCCAGGTGGCGGTTTGGGTGAGCAGGGTGTGGTCCACGGCGGCCAGGATGGTCTTGTTGTCCATTGGAATCACCTCATACATTATTAATGATTACATTGTACTATGGACAGGCCGGAAAAGCAAGAGGCTCCCCGGCTGGGATGCAAATTTAGCGCCCGCAACCTGTATTTGCGGTTTTTCCAGCCCGATTTGGTTGACCGCAGAGGGGAAACCGGCTATGATGGAAGCACGCTAGCGAAACCGGCGTGCCGCCGGACCAGGAGGTATATCATTGTGAAGTTAGGAGAAAAATTACAACAGCTGCGCAAAAAAAGCGGCCTGTCCCAGGAGCAGCTGGCCGCCCGGCTCACCGTGTCCCGGCAGGCGGTGAGCAAGTGGGAGCTGGACGACACCATGCCGGACACGGAAAACGTCATCCAGCTCAGCCGCCTGTTCGACGTGAGCTGCGACTATCTGCTCCGGGAGGAGGTGGACGAGCCGGGCGCCGCCCCGGCCGCGCAGGGACCGGTTCAGCCCCTACAGGAGCCGCTCCGGCCAACGCAGAATCTCCCCCGGCCCGCCGCCCCCGGGGAGACCCATCTGGACCGGCAGGGCTGGACGCACAACGCCTTTGTCCTGTCTCTGGGCGTGTGTGCCATTGGACTGGTGTTCAGCTACATGGGCCTAATCACCTACCACAGCCGCAGGCTGATGGCTATCGGTTTTATCATCCAGATACTGGGCGTGGTGCTGTTTGAATTGGCCGTCCCCCGGATGGGAGGCGGGAAAAAGGCCGCCCGGCTGAGCTTTTATGCCGCCGCTGTCTGGCTGGTGCTGCCCATTCTTGTCTTCTTGACCTTCTCGTGGGTATTAGATGACCTGCTGGGATGGCAGGGCACGGTCCTGAGGGCGCTCACTTATTACTTTACCGCGTATATCCTGTCGGCCTCGGCAGTGACGGCCGTCCTGCTTCTCCTCCGCCACCGCGCCAAAACGTGAAAAAATTCCTTGCATCAAACCTTCCCCTCCTCCCCATCCTATTTTTCAGGACGGATTCCCGCCCCTTTCAGGGCGGGAATCCAACAGGAAAATCGGGTGGGGGAGTTTTTTATGCGCTGGCTCTGGTACTTCATCATATACAGCTTCGCGGGCTTTCTGCTGGAGGTGGCCTTCGCCCGGGCCATCCGCCACCCCAAGCGGGACCGCAAGTGCCTGCTGCTGCTCCCCCTGTGCCCGGTGTACGGGCTGGGGGCCTGCCTCATTTTGTGGCTGGCCCCGCTGGTCCGGGGTCCCGTCTGGGTGGCGCTGGCCGGGGGGATTGCCGCCACCGCCGCCGAGCTGGTCCTGGGCGCGTTTTACCGCTATGTCCTGGGGGTGGAGTTCTGGGACTACGCCGGGATGCCGGGCAGCCTGGGCGGGTTGGTATGCCCGGTGTTTTCCGTGTGCTGGACGGCGCTGTCCCTGGCGCTGGTGTACGCCGTCCACCCCCCTGTCGCCGCCCTGGCCGCCCGCATCCCAGCTTGGCTGGGCCCGCCCGCCCTCATCGTGCTGGGCGCGGACGTTCTGGTGTCCTGCGCCGCCCTCCGCCGCACGGGTACCACCGATGTGCTTCGCTGGTATGCCCCTTAGTGAGGCGGGCCATCCCCCACGGGACGGCCCGCCTCACCCCTTTTTGCGTATTGAACCGGCCTTCCCTTCTGTGTTAAAATGGACGTGCCGGAAAATCCGCAAAGGAGCTGAGGCGTATGGACATCACCTTTTTAAATCCCGGAGCGGACGACACGCTCCAAAGCATCCTGGCCTTTCAGGAAGAGGGCGAAGCCGCCTTCTGGTCGGAGCCGCTCTATCACTTCTATCCCCAGCTGGACAAAGCCCGCGCCGCCGCTCTCCCTTTCCCCCAGCGGAAGGAGTACATAGCGCGCACCCTGCGCGGCGTCTACGCCCAGTTGGAGGACGCCATCAACGAAAAGGCGCGCCTGTATTCTCTCCACTGGGCGCGCTGCCGGGCCCAGGTCAACGCCGCCCTGACGGACGCCTTTGAGGAAGACTGCGCCGGGCTTTTCAACGATCTGCGGTGTCATGTTGGCATGAATCCCATCGCGCCGCGGTTTTTGACGCAGCGGCGGTTCGACATTTTCTACCTCAACAGCGAGCGGGGCGCCGTGGGAACCGCCATCCACGAACTCATCCATTTTGTCTGGTTTCATGTGTGGAACGGGCTGTTTGGAGACAGCTATGACGAATACGAGCGGCCCTCGCTGAAGTGGATTTTGAGTGAGATGGTTGTGGAACCCATCATGCGGGACCCCAGGCTCAGCTCCATCAACCCCTACTTTCCCCGGGAGCAGGGCGGCTGCGTCTACCCCTATTTTTTTGACATGGAGGCGGGCGGCGCACCCATCCTGGACACTCTGGACCGGATGTACCGCGCCCAGTCCGTCCAGGCTTTCATGAAGAGCAGCTGCGCCTGCTGTCTGGAGCACGAGGCGGAAATCAGGGCCCACATCCAAAAGTCAGAGGGCTGAACGGGAAGATTTTTCCCTTGTCTTGACAATTTCCGGCTTCCGGCATACAATAAGTGCCATCCATTGACCCCAGAGAGAGGGGAGAATAACCCATGATTGAATTAAAAAATGTCTCCAAGGTGTTTTCCACCGCCGAGGGAGAGCTTCACGCCCTAACGGACGTATCTCTCACCATCGGCGACGGCGACATCTACGGCATCGTGGGCATGAGCGGCGCGGGGAAATCCACCCTGGTGCGGTGCATCAATCTGCTGGAGCGGCCCACCTCCGGCCAGGTGGTCGTCGACGGGGCCGACCTGTGCGCCATGGGCCGGAAGGAGCTCATCGCCCAGCGGCGGTCCATCAGCATGATTTTTCAGCAGTTCAATCTGCTGATGCAGCGCACGTGCTTGAAAAACATCTGCTTTCCCATGGAAATCGCCAAGGTGAAAAAGGCGGACGCGGAAAAGCGCGCCCGGGAGCTGCTGGAAATTGTCGGCCTGCCCGACAAGGCGGACGCCTACCCCGCGCAGCTGTCCGGCGGGCAGAAGCAGCGCATTGCCATCGCCCGGGCCCTGGCCTGCGACCCGAAAATCCTGCTGTGCGACGAGGCCACCTCCGCATTGGACCCCAAGACCACCCGGGACATTCTGCGGCTGATCAAGGACATTAACCGGCGGCTTGGCATCACGGTGGTGGTCATCACCCACGAGATGGCGGTGGTGGAGGAGATCTGCACCCACGTGGCGATTCTGGACCACGGCCGGGTGATGGAGACGGGCAGCGTGGAGCAGGTATTTTCCAGCCCCCAGACCGAGGCGGGCCGCCGCCTGGTCTACCCCGACGGGGTCCGCATTGAACAGCTCCCCGCCGCCAATGTGGTGCGCATTGCCTTCAACGGCGGCTCTTCCTACGAACCGCTCATCGCGTCGCTGGCCATCGACTGCGGCGTGAAGGTGAACATATTGGGCGCGGACACCCGCAATGTCAACGGCCAGGCCTTCGGAACCATGCTGCTGGGCCTGCCCGAAGACCCGGCGGAGGCCGCCCGCGCCGCAGCGTACATCAAAAATCAGCCCAACGTGACTATGGAGGAGGTGCGGGATTACCATGCTTGAATTTTTCAGCGATCCAAAGGTGGCGGAGCAGATTGACTATTTGGTCAGGCACGTCCCCTTTGCGGTTTGGGAGACCGTCTATACCACGGTGGTGGCCTCTGTGTTCGCTTACCTCCTTGGCCTGCCCCTGGGCGTGCTGCTGGTGGTGGGGGCCAGGGACGGCATCCGCCCGCTGCCTCTGCCCTTGATGCAGGCAATCAATACCGTAATCAACCTGCTGCGGTCCATGCCCTTTTTGATTCTGATGGTGCTGGTCATGCCCCTGTCCCGCGTCATTGTGGGCACCACCATCGGTACCGTGGGCATTCTTGTCCCCCTCACCGCGGCGTCCTTCCCTTTCGTGGCCCGGTTGGTGGAGGGCTCTCTGCGGGAGATGGACCGGGGTGTGCTGGAGGCGGCACAGGCCATGGGCTGCTCCACGCTCCAGGTTGTTTGGAAGGTGCTCCTGCCCGAGAGCCTGCCCTCCCTGCTGTCCGGATTTACCACCGCATTTGTCACCATTCTGGGCTATGGCGCCATGTCCGGCTTCATCGGCGGCGGCGGGCTGGGCTCCATGTCCCTGCAATATGCCTGGAACAACCGAAAAATGGTGGTGCTGTACGGCGCGGTAATTGTGCTGGTCATTCTGGTACAGATCTTCCAGTCCGTCGGCTCTCACCTGTCCACCCGCATGGATCGGCGGGTCACGGACCGGGGCAGTGCGCGGAGCAGCCGCAAAAAAACGGGTCCAGCGGGGAAATAATATCTTCTGAGCCATATAGGCGCAGTATTTTTGTAGGAAGGGACAAGGCGGCCGGCTTTGTCCCTTCCTTCCTCTGTATAAAATCCCCCTTGACAAATTTACTTTGGTGCGTTAAACTGAATTCATCAATTGAGGCTTAGCGTTGAGATTGTCCCATATTCCTTCCCCGAATAGGGCGGAATCTTAAAAATTATCATATTGTTGCAAAGGCAATGATGGGGAGAGTAAGCGCGGAAATGCGGCACAGAGAGCCCGGGCAGCTGGAAACGGGTACGGAAGGCCGCGCCGAACATGGCCCCGGAGCCGCGCGGCTGAGAGACGAGGAGGTCCTTAGGCCGCGACGGGAGCGCCCGTCACAGCGCCAGGGTATGTCAGTACCCGGTAAGGCCCGGTCCCGTGAGGGACGGGTGAAGCAAGGTGGTACCACGAAGCGATACGCTTTCGTCCTTGACAAATCAGTCAAGGACGTTTTTTTGTATCCAAAACCGCCCCTGAACCTGGGTGGACCCCGCGAAAGCGGTTCACATATATCAGCCATCAAGTGAAAAGGAGATATGGAAATGAAAAAGAACGTGTTTGCCTTGGCGCTGTGCGCCGTCCTCTCCCTGTCCCTCCTGTCCGCCTGCGGCGGCAAGAAGGCCGCCACCATCAAGGTGGGCGCCTCCCCCACGCCCCACGCCCAGATTCTGGAGGTCGCCAAAGAGATCCTGGCCAAGGACAACATCACCCTGGAGATCGTGACATACGACGACTATGTGCTGCCCAACACCAACGTGGAGGACGGACAGCTGGACGCCA
Source organism: uncultured Oscillospiraceae bacterium (assembly GCA_910584835.1). Lineage (GTDB taxonomy): Bacteria > Bacillota > Clostridia > Oscillospirales > Oscillospiraceae > Enterenecus. The sequence goes on from CAJUEG010000003.1 coordinate 65,063, forward strand.
ACTACTTCCAGCACATCACTTACATGAACAACTTCAACGCCAACGACGGCACCCATCTGGTCAGCGTGGCCGACCTGCATTACGAGCCCTTCGGCATCTACGCCGGCAAGACCACCAGCCTGGACGCCCTGCCCGACGGCGCACAGATCGCCATTCCCGACGACCCCACCAACGGCGGGCGGGCCCTGCTGCTGCTCCAGGAGCAGGGGCTCATCAAGCTGGCCGACGGCGTGGGCCTGGAGCCCACCGTGGAGGATATCGCCGAGAATCCCCACAACTATAAGATTCAGCAGCTCACCGCCAACCTGCTGACCACCACCCTCCAGGATGTGGACGTGGCCGTCATCAACGGCAATTACGCCATCGGCGCGGGATTGAAGGCCAGCGAGGCTCTGGCCATTGAATCCGCCGACGGCATTGCGGGCACCGCCTATGTAAACGTACTGGCCGTCAAAGAAGGCCGGGAAAACGACGAGGCCATCCAAGCCCTCGTCAACGCGCTGAAGTCCGACGAGGTGAAGGCGTTTATCGACGAGACCTATGGCGGGGGCGTGGTGGCGGTGTTCTGAACCGCCGCAAAAGCAATAAAAAATCGAGGGGCCGGAGCCTGAACGCTCCGGCCCCCCGCACGGGAGGCATTCATATGAATACGGAGATACGCCCCTTTGCCGTTGAGGATCTGGACAAGCTGGCCCTGCTGGCCCAGCGGCTCAACGCCTTCCGGGCAAGCGGTTCCTCCTTCTGCTGTGCCAAGGCGGAGGATATCCGGCGGGATTTTGAGGAGAGCATAGAGTGCGGCTTCGCCTGCTGGTCCGAGGGCAAGCCTCTGGGGCTGGTGAACTGTTTTCCAGACACGGAAAAGCAAAACGCCGACTGCTCCCTGCTGCTGGACGTCCACGGGACGGCCTATCAGGAGCTGGCGCAGGCGCTGATGGCTGCGGCACGGCGGCGTCTTGGGTCCGGCATGGCCTGCACCTTCTTTTTCCCCGTGGAAAATGAGGAGTGCCGCAGCTTTTTGGAGCAGGCCGGGGCTCAACGGCAGGTAAATGAATACATCCTCCGGCTGGAGCGGGCGGCCTGGAAGCCGCCTCATGCCGCCGCGGCAGAGCCCCGGCCCCTTCGGGACAAGGAGCGGGATGCGTTTGCATCCCTTCACGACGAGGTGTTTCCCGACGTATATGCCTCCGGACGGGACATTTTGGCGGACCAGGGCAAAACCAGGTTCGTATCTGTGATTCAGGACGGCGCAGGGCTGGCGGCCTACGGCGTGCTGAAGCTCCAGAGCGAAGAGCAGGCCGCGGCGGAGATGCTGGCTGTTCGGAAAGACGCCAGGCGGCGGGGCCTGGGGCGGGCCATGCTCAGCCACCTGGCCCGGGAGGCGTTCTCCCGGCCAGGCGTTCAGCGGCTGGAGCTGGTGGTGGACGCGGACAATCAGAACGCCCTGAATCTGTATTTTGACACCGGGTTTCAGGTTTTTCAGGAGAACAACTGCTACATTCTGCGCTGAGCGCAAAGGGCCGGAACCTGACAGGTTCCGGCCCTTTACACTGAAGGCTGCGGACGCTGTTACGCCCGGCCCGCCTTTTTCTCCTTTTTCCAGCCCTTCCAGGCCGCGTATTCGGGGGTTCTGCGCAGCTTGCCCGCTCCCAGCACCCACATCACCACGCACACCAGCAGGAAGAAGGCGGCGGCGCAGTTGACAATGGTTATGATCGTTATTACGGTGGGCTGGGTGGGCTTGATGGTGGTGCCCGCCCCCACCCCGTTCATGCCGCAGGAGTTGGCAATGGCATACAGGTTGTGGTGGCAGGCCTCCCGCATGGCGGCCACGATCACCGGGTCGTTTTTGTACTTGGACAGGCCCTGGGTGACGTAGGGCATCATGGCGTCGTAGATGGAGGTACCCGCCAGCACGCCGTCCGGGCCGTTGACGTAGGTGGTCAGAACATTGTCGGTGATGTTCATGCCGTTACAGCCCCACTCCTCCCGGAGTATCTCCCCCAGACCCTGGCTGCCGCCGGACCATTGGGCGCCCCAGCGGGTGTAGGCCATCATCACGCCGTTGCCGTTCCCCTCCTCAATGGGGGCCTGGAACGCCTTGAGGTAGACCTCCCGGGCGGCCTGCTCGCTGAGCCACACCCCCAGGCCGATGCGGTCCTGCTCGCAGTCGTTGAGGGCGAAGTGCTTCATCACCACATGGACGCCCTTGGCCTGGATGGCGGCCACCTCGGGGGCGGAGATGGCCCCGGACAGGAAACCGTCCTCGGAGTAGTACTCAAAATTCCGCCCGCCGTAAGGGGTTCGATGGATGTTGTTGCCCGGGCCGTAAAGGCAGGCGATGCCGGCCTCCAGACAGTTGTTGCCGATCACCTTGCCCACCTCGGCCATCAGCTCCACATTGAAGGTGGCGGCCATCACGTCCTCGGAGGTGAAAGCGGTGGCCTTCATCTGGGTGGCTCCGGAGCCCAGCAGGGATGCGGTGAGGCCCTGGGGACCGTTTTCATCCCGGGTGCCGGGGGCCTCGACAGACTTCACCGGCATGGTCCAGTGGAAGGCGTCGCCGATGAGCCTCACCATCTCGTCAAAGGTGAGTTGGTCCAGCAGGGGCTCCCACCGGGGGTCGCCGTAGTCCTTGCCGATGAGGTCGTACAGCTTCACGCCGTTCTTGGCCCCCATGGCGGGCATGTCCACCGCGGCGTAGTCCGCCGGGTCGTAGCGCACATCCTGAAGCTCCCGCTTGAGCTGGTCGGTGAGGGTGAGCTTCACGATTTCGGTGGGCAGGGTCCCCTGCCAGTCGGAGCGGCTGACCCACTTGACCTCCTCGTTCACGCCGTCATAGAGGTTGGGGTCGGACTGGGACAGCCGGTTGACGATGGGCGTGCCGTTGGCAGAGGCGGCAAAGGTGGTGGTGTCTGGCTGGGCATCGGGGGAGACAAAGGCGGTGGGGCCCTCGCCGCCCTCCTGAATGGCGGTCACGCGGCTGGGATCGCCCTCCCCGTCCATGCCGTCGGCCCGGGTGTAGCCCTTGGCGGCCAGGATGTTGTTCACCGCGTCATGGGCATCGGTGGCGGCGGTGAAGTAGTAAAGCCCCGCGTCCAGGATATAGGTGCCCGCGCCATAGGCGTCGTAGGCGGCCAGGTCCCGCTTGTCCACGGTGATCTCCAGCGTCTCGGACTGGCCGGGCTCCAAAATGCCGGTCTTGCCGAAGCCTACCAGCTGGACAGCCGCCTTCTCCACGCGGTTTTGCTTGTCGTAGTCCGTGTAGGGGGTCTGGGCATAGATCTGGACAGTCTCCTTGCCCGCCGCATTGCCGGTGTTGGTCACCGTAACGGTGAAGGTATAGCTTTCGCCGGTTTGCCCCGTCACGCCGAAATCACTGTACCGGAAGGTGGTATAGCTCAGCCCGTAGCCGAAAGGGAAGGCCACGTCGTCCGAGTATTTGTAATCCCCGGCGTTCCTGGTGCCCATCACCGCGTCCTCATACCGGGTCTCATAGTATTTGTAGCCGACGTAGATGCCCTCCTGGTAGATCATATAGGTCTTGGCATTGTCGGGAATCTCGCCCTTCACATAACCCTCGTACACGGTGGGCACAAAGTTGGCCATGGCGGGAGAGGAGAAGTTATCGTAGCAGTAGGTGTCCGCCAGGCTGCCGGAGGGGTTCACCTTCCCCGCCAGGATATCGGCCACGGCGTTGGTGCCGGTGACGCCCACGTCGCCGATCCACAGGCAGGCGTCCACATCGTACTCGTTGTTTTTCAGGAAGTCCACCTGGAGGGTGTTGGCGGTGTTGAGCAGCACCACGATCTTTTTAATCGTACCCGCCGCCTTCATGTCCGCCAGGTTTTTCAGCATGTCCTTTTCGTTCTCGTCCAGGGCCAGGTAGTTGACCCCCTGGAAGGACAGGTCAACCCCCTCGCCGCCCACCCGGGACAGAACCACGACGGCCGCGTCGCCGTACTGGGCCACAGAGTCCTTCACCTCATCGGTGTAAACGCTCCAGGGGGCCTCCCCCACCGCCGCGGCGGAGGTGAAGCCGCCGCTGTCCCGCACGTAGTCCTTTCCGGGGCCCTGGGTATAGAAGTCCCACAGGGTGGGGTTGACGGAGATGCCGGACTTCTCCAGGGCGGTCTTGAGGTTGTCGGAGCTGGAGGCGTCGATATTTCCCGAGCCGGTGCCGCCGTACACCAGGTTGACGCTGGAGGTGGAGAAGCAGCTGACCTTCGCGCCCTCCCCCAGGGGGAGGGCGTCCTTCTCATTCATGAGAAGGGCCGCGCCCTCCGCCTCTACCTGCCGGCACACGTCCAGGCCGTAGTCAATCATCTCCTCCACAGTGGCAAAATCGCCGTGGAAGTATTCCGCGTGCTGGTCCGGGTTTTCCAGCTTCCAGAAGGTGCCGCCCACAAAGGCGGCGATGGTATTGTCAAACATGTGCAAAACGATATTTACAGGGGTGGCGATGACGGTCACAACCGCCAGAACGACGGCAAGGACCTTCCAAAGCAGCACTGTGCGGCCCTTGGCCTTTTTGTAGGCCCGCTTGAGCGTTTTCTTCCTGGCTTTCTGTTCGTCCATTGTAAAATCCTCCTTTTTGTTTTGTCTCTCCCTTTGTATCTCCTCATGATAAATTCATGGGCCCCATCCCCCCGAAAGCCCGGAGAGACAGGGCCCGTATGCGTTACAGATTGTCCTGGAAGAACTGCTCGAGGGCTTGGGCGTTGGCGTCCTCGCCGCCGCCCTCAATCGTGACGGTAACTGTTTCCCCCTGCTTGATGCCCAGGCCCATCAGGGCCATCAGTTTGGTGGCTGCGGCGGACTTGCCGTCCGCCTTGATAATAGTGACGGTACTGTCCAGGGCCTTAGCAGCCTTGACCAGCAGACCGGCGGGGCGGGCATGGATGCCCACGGGGTCGGTGATGGTATAGGTAAACTGCTTCATGACATTTCCTCCTCTTGTAAATATGCCTTGAAATCAGATACTCTGCACCTATACGGGTTCCGGCAGGTCAGCGCTCTATCTGTCAAGGCGCACGGTTTGATGTCATTATATCGCACTTCTTCCAAAATTGCAACTTTTTCATCTGGGGAAAATCGTCAATTTTACAAAAATGCCGTTGAAGATTTCCCTGTTCCGGGCTATACTATAGCCAAGTAAATTCAAAAGGGTCAAACCCTCCTTTTGACCTCTGCGGCGATTGACCGCCGCAGAAGGCCGCAGATGGGGCCTTGACCTGCGCCTCATCGTTAGCATGGACGCGCTTTGCCCATCAGCGGGCCGTCGGCCCGCTGATTAAAAATGTGCGCTTTGCTTTTTCAGATTTGTCTACCGCATTACTCAGACCAACCGTCAGAGAGGAGAACCGCCATGTCCGGACGCAGCCGTGGAAAATACTGGACCGCATCCCTGCTGAAGCGGAGAGGCTGGACCAACGAGCTTATGCGCGAACTGCTTCCCAAGCCCCGCTATATCCCGTGCGACGGATATTCCGTCCGCGCCTGGGGGAAGGAGGACGTGCGGACGGCGGAACGCGATCCCCGCTTTGCCCACCCCGTGAGGGAGGATGCAGATGCGCCCATCCCCTCCTCCTCCCCCGATCCGGCGGCCCGGCAGGCCCGCGCCCTGCTCACCCGGGCCTGGAACCGGGCGGAAAAAGACAGCTCCTCCCCCTGGCTGCTGGCGGGGCACTACCACGCCGCGCTGCTTTCCCGGCTGTCCGCCCCCGGGGCCGGCCGGGGAATACGCAACTCCCAGGCTGCCGCCTGGATCGGCGAGTTTTTGGCCCTGGAGCGCCGGTGCGACCCCAAGCGCCTGCCCGAAATCATGAAAAACTTTCTCCGGGCCGGAGGCTGGCTGGAGAATCACCCGGACCATCCGCTGGCCCAGGAGGTCCAGGACCGCTGCCCCCTGGCCCTTCTGGGCGCGGCAAAGCAGGTGCTCTCTGAGTTTGCCGCCGCCCAGCCCGAGGCGGATGCGGACGCCCTGCTGCGCGCCCCGGACTTCCCCGCCGGGCAGCTTCTCCGGGAGGGGCTGGGGGCTGTCTGGTCGGTATGGTACGTACCCCAGGCCATCCGCACCAGCCTGTCTCTGCTCATCGCCCTCAATCCCAAGGACGAGTACCCTGAGGCCCGGGCCATGCACCGCCGTTTCATCCTCCACCTGGGAGGCACCAACACCGGCAAAACCTATGCCGGGTTTCAGCGGCTCATCCGGGCAAAAACCGGGGTATACCTGGCCCCCCTGCGCCTGCTGGCCCTGGAGGCCCAGGAAACCCTGCTGGACGCGGGGGTGGACTGCTCGCTGTCCACCGGGGAGGAGGAGGACTTCCGGGAGGAGGACACCCATCTGGCCGCCACGGCGGAAAAGCTGGATCTGAAGCGCCGCTATGAGGCGGCGGTGATCGACGAGTGCCAGATGATCGCCGACCCCCAGCGGGGATATGCCTGGACCCGGGCAATTCTGGGCGTGCTCTCTCCCGAGGTGCACCTGTGCGCTGCCCCGGAGGCCAGGCAGCTGCTCATCCGCCTCATCGAGAGCTGCGGCGACAGCGTGGAAGTGCTGGTCCATGAGCGCACCACTCCCCTGCTGTGCATGTCTCACCCGGTGGACTACCAGCGCGTCCAGCCCGGGGACGCCCTCATCACCTTCTCCAAGGTGGGGGTGCTCAGCGTGGCGGAGGACCTGCGCCAGAGCGGAAAGGAACCGGCCATCATCTACGGGGCCCTGCCCTACGCCACGAGGCGCAGGCAGATGGAGGGTTTCCTCAAGGGGGATATGGAGTATATCGTATCCACCGACGCCATCGGCATGGGCCTTAACCTGCCCATACGGCGGATCATCTTTATGGAGACGGAAAAGTTCGACGGCGTGGAGCGCCGGGAGCTGCGCCCGGAGGAGATCAAGCAGATCGCCGGGCGGGCGGGCCGGTTCGGAATGTATAACAAGGGCTGGGTGGGGGCCACCCAGAACCTCCCCGCCATCCGGGCCGGGCTGGAGGCGGCGGTCCCGCCCCTGGAGCACGCCGTGGCCGGCTTTTCCGACCTGGTGCTCCAGGTGGATTTCGACCTGCTGGAAGTGCTGACCCAGTGGAACCGGATGCCCACCGTGGAGCCCTACCGGAAGCTGGATATCTCCCGGTATATCGCCATCATCTCCAAAATGCGGGAGATGGGCTTCGTCCTCACCCGGGAGCAGGAACTGCGCGCCGCCAACATCCCCTTTGACGAGACGGACGACGCCCTGCGGGAGCTGTTTTTTCAGTTCCTCCACCACTGGCAGCGGGGGGAGTCCCCGGAACAGCCCGGCCTCCCCGAGGACGAGCCTACCCTCCCCGAGCTGGAGCTGTACTACCGCAAGCTGGACCTCTACTTTTCCTTTTCCAAGGCCTTCGGCTGCCCGGTGGACGAGGACAGGCTGTACGACGCACGGGAGCGGGTGGCCGACGAGATCAACGAGATTCTGCTCCACCGGCTGCGCAGTAACATCCGCTTCTGCGCCCGGTGCGGCAAGGCCCTGCCCCTGCACCACCGGGGGCGGCTGTGCGACGGGTGCTTCCGACGGGAGCGGAGGGGCTCCGGGCAGTTCCCTGCCCGCCAAAACCACTGAGCGGGAATGGCCCGAAACCCTTCTCATGGATGTCAGGCGCGTCCGCGCGCTGTATTTCCCGCCCCATTGCACGCGGTTTGTTTACGATTTGTTTACGATTTTGGCGATAAATTTCAGGATCAATTCAGCTTCGCGTGTTAGTGTGCTTGGTGGAAAGGACGTGATCACAACATGACCCAATACCGGCACGAGTGGAAGCACGAGATCAGTCTGGCCGACCGGCTAACCCTCCGGGCCCGGCTGAGCGCGGTGTGCCAGGCCGACGGACACGCCGCAGGCGGAAAGTACCAGATCAGAAGCCTGTACTTTGACACCCCGGCAGACCAGGCCCTGCGAGACAAGATCAACGGAGTAAGCTGCCGCGAGAAGTTCCGCCTTCGCTATTACAATTTTGACGCCTCCCTCATATACCTGGAAAAAAAGAGCAAGCGGGGCGGCCTGGGCTCCAAGGCTAGGGCGGAGCTCTCCGCCGCCGAGGCCCAGGCTGTCGTGGACGGAAATCTGGACTGGGCGCCGGACAGCGGAAGGCCGCTGCTGCAGGAACTGCTCCACAAAATGCGAACACAGGTCCTCCGGCCCCGCACCATTGTGGACTACACCCGTGAGCCCTTTGTTTTCCCCCCAGGAAACGTGCGGGTGACCCTGGATTACAACATTCGGACCGGGCTGGGCCGCACCGATTTTTTGAATCCGGACTGTCCCACCATCCCGGCGGGCGAGGCGGTCACCATCCTGGAGGTGAAGTGGGACGCTTTTCTGCCCGACGTCATCCGGGACGCGGTACAGTTGTCCGGGCGGAGGGCGGCGGCGTTTTCCAAATACGCGGCCTGCCGCATTTACGGCTGAGGAGGAGCGCCATGACATTTCAAGATATTTTTAAGTCCAGTTTTCTGGAAAACATCGCCAGCGTCAGTCTGCTGGACATGTCCATTGCCCTCGTGCTGGCCTTTGGCATCGGTCTGTTCATTTTCCTGGTTTACAAAAGGACCTTCTCCGGCGTGATGTACTCCTCCAGCTTTGGTGTGACGCTGGTGGCTCTAACCATGATTACCGCCATGGTGATTCTCGCCGTCACCAGCAACGTGGTGCTGTCCCTGGGCATGGTGGGCGCGCTGTCCATCGTCCGCTTCCGCACCGCCATCAAGGAGCCGCTGGACATCGCGTTTTTGTTCTGGTCTATCGCCGTGGGCATTGTTTTGGCGGCGGGAATGATCCCCCTGGCCGTCATCGGCAGCGTGGTCATCGGCCTGATCCTGCTGGTGTTTGTCAACAGGAAGTCCCATTTCAACCCCTACATTGTGGTACTTCAGTGCGCGGACAGCCAAAGCGAGGCCCGCGCCAAAGCCTTCCTGGAGCAAGCTGTGAACCGCTGTGTGCTCAAAAGCAAAACCGTGCAGCGTGATCTTGTGGAGCTGAATCTGGAGATTCGGCTGCGGGAAGATGATACCGGCTTCATCAATGATCTGGCGGGAATCGAGGGTGTGCACAGCGCCGTGCTGGTAAGCTACAACGGCGATTATATGGGGTGACACCATGGCCGCGCATAAGTACATTGACCGCATCTGCCTGGCCGGGACGATTCTTGCGCTGCTGATATCCCTGCTGTTTATGAACGGCCGCGCGCTGGGAATACAGCCTGCATCCCAGATCCCGGGCTATGAGGCAAAGCTGTTTGACCCGTCCAGGATACATACCATCGACATCGTCATGGACGACTGGGACGGCTTTATCCAATCCTGCGAAAACGAGGAGTACGTCCCCTGCTCGGTGGTCATCGACAACGAGGCATACAAAAATGTGGGTATACGGGCCAAGGGCAATACCTCCCTGTCCGCAGTGTCCCAGCTGGGCAGCGACCGGTACAGCTTTAAGATTGAATTTGATCATTATGACAGCAAGAGCTACTATGGCCTGGATAAGCTGTGTTTGAATAATATCATCCAGGACAATACCTATATGAAGGACTGCCTCACCTATCGCATGATGGCCGCGTTTGGGGTAAACGCACCGCTGTGCAGCTATGCTTATATCACCGTAAACGGCGAAGACTGGGGACTTTATCTGGCCGTGGAAGGGGTAGAGGACGCCTTTCTGCAGCGCAATTACGGCAGGGATCACGGCCAACTATACAAACCGGACAGTATGAGCTTCGGCGGCGGCCGGGGCAATGGCCGGGAATTCGACATGGATGATTTTATGAACCGTGACAATGCGGGACAGGATACAATCCAGCCCGGCGGCATGCAGCCCTCGGGACGGCAGGAAGGCCGTCCCGAAAGATTTGACCCGCCCTCCTCCGGCGGGAAGGTCCCTGACGGGGAAGGCAGCGGCGCACCGCAGGAAGGCTTTGACCCCTCTACCCAGTTTGACGGTCAGTTCCCCCAGCGAGAGGACGGGCCTGTGCCGGAGAATTTTGACCCCGCCCAACGGTTTGAAGGCGGCGGGCCGGGGGACGGATTCGGCGGCGGCATGGGCTCCGGCGACGTGAAGCTGCAATATTCGGACGACGACCCGGACAGCTATTCCAACATTTTTACCAATGCAAAAACTGATATATCTGAGGCGGATCAGTCGCGGCTCATCCAGGCGCTGAAGGCGCTGGGCGAGGGAGACGCGGAAAGCGCCCTGGACATGGATCAGGTGCTGCGCTATTTTGTGGTACACAATTTTGTGGTCAACGGGGACAGCTATACCGGCTCCATGGTACACAACTACTATCTATATGAGGAGGACGGGCGGCTGTCCATGCTCCCTTGGGACTACAATCTGGCCTTCGGCACCTTCCAAGGCGGGGACGCGTCCGGCGCGGTGAACGACCCCATTGACACGCCCTTATCCGTTATGGGAAACGGAGACCGGCCCATGGCGGACTGGATTTTTTCCAATGAGGAGTACATTGGGCTATATCATCAGTATTTCAATGAGTTCTTGAACACGGTTGATCCGTCTGCAATCATTGATCAGACATATGATCTCATCGCATCCTATGTGGAACGCGATCCCACCAAATTCTGCACCTATGAGGAATTTGAAGCGGGAGTTCAGGCGTTGAAAACCTTCTGCGCCCTTCGGACCGAGAGCATTTCCGGCCAGCTGACCGGCGCCATTCCCTCTACCAGCGAAGGACAGTCCGCCAGCAAAAACACCCTGGTGGATACCGCCGGACTTATTCTGTCCGATATGGGCACCATGAGCGGCGGCCCCCGTGGCGGCGAAAGATTTTCAGAGGACCTCTTCGGCCCTAAAAGCGGCGAAGCGCCGGAAAAGGGCTCTTCAGGTTGGGATGCCGGGCCGTGAAGACCATTTTGAACGGCCGGCATCCTGCTCCAATCGTTCAAAGGGACCCAATGTCTTTTTCCTGGTCGTTTCCATGTTCATCAACCTCCTTATAGGCGGCAGCGGCGTTCGGAACAGGATGTTTTCCGAACGCCGCCGCGTTTGTCGTTAATGAAACGTCCTCACGGTTTTACTACTGTTGGCCTGCTTTTTATGGTTGGAATGGAGTGAAAAAGGCGGCTCAAAATCAAGACCGTACAGAGCAATCTGGGCCATCCCACTGCCGCCTTTGCCCTGGATGTCTACGGACACGTCTCAGAACGCATGAAAGAAGGCAGCACCAACTGAACACAGCATAAAAATTGGTAAGAGTCGGCTAAGGGTCAAATGAGCACAAAAAGCCCCTGGAACCATGTAGTTCCAGGGGCTCAGGTGGCAGCGGATGAAGGATTCGAACCCTCACAAACAGAGTCAGAGTCTGGTGTGCTACCATTACACTAATCCGCTAT